>JANMQZ010000075.1:0-16594 GCA_031370755.1 Actinomycetes bacterium | reverse complement strand
TACGGTGAGGGCGGCCGCACGTGCGGCCGCCCTCACCGGGTGTGGCTAGTGCCCGTGCGCCGCCCGCACGAGGTCGGGAACGAGGACCGCGGCGTTCGGCGTGCCGAGGCCCGTCACTGCGTCCCAGCCCTGCGTCGACGGATACCCGGGAACCGACGGGTCGCCCTGGTTCTTGTTGTTCGTGGCGACGTCGAAGAAGTCCGCCGCGTACCGCGCCGGATCTGCGCCGATCTTGTACAGCGCCGGGTTGATCAGCCCGAGACCGCCGCCGTTGATCTGGTCGGCGATCGCAACGAGACCGGCCCACTGCGGCGTCGAGAGCGACGTGCCGCCGATCGAGTACCAGCCGGTGTCACCGACGTTCGAGCCGTTGCCGTCGGGCGGCAGCGACAGGTAGACGAGCGCGCCCGTGGCGGAGCTCGCCTGGAACGCGACGTCGGGAACCCCGCGAGTCGTACCGCTGAACGAGCTACCGGCGGGCAGGGTGTTCTGCCACGACGGTTTCGCGAACACGTGGCTGAAGCCGCCGCCCGAGAACGTCCACGCGACCTCGGTGTAGATGCCGCCCGGGTTGAAGGCGTTGCCGCATTTTGCACCGACACCCGGTGTGACCTTCTTCGTCCGCGGCTGATTCGCCGTAGCCGCAGGATCGGTGCACAGATACGTGCCGCCGATCCCGGTCACGAGCGGATCGGACGCGGGCCACTCGACCGACGGGAACGGAATGAGCGAGCCGCCCTGCCCGACCGGCGTCTTCATGGCATTCGCGGTGCCACCGTCGCCGGAGGCGCCAAGAACCGTAACCCCGTTCGCCGCCGCGTTCTTGAATGCATAGCGGAGGTTCTCGAGCGACTGTGTGCCGTTGAAGGCGTCCTCCGCAGAGGCAAAGCTCTGCGAGATGACCTGCGCGAGGTGGTTGCTCACGACGTAGTCCTCGGCCTTCATCATCTGCGGGAAGCCCTGCACGCCGAGCGTCTCCGCCGTGTTCGTGTGCACGAGCAGGATGTTCGCGCCCGGTGCGATTGCATGCGCAGTCTCGACGTCGAGCGCGACTTCGAGTGCCCACGCGCTCTTGTCCTCCTGATGGGTGCCGTTGCCGGGCTGCGCCTTCGTCGCAGGTGAGCCGTTGAGGCTCAGCTCGCTGAACGTCGGCATGCCCGCGGTGCACGTGACGCCTTCTTCACCGCACATCGACGCGAGGCCGAACGCCTGGTCGAAGACGTGAAGATCGTGCGCCATCGTGTCGCTGCCGTATGAGTCGACGATCGCGATCGTGATGCCCCTGCCGTCCTGGCCCGCGCGGTGCAGCGGCCCGACGTTGTAGGCCGACTGGATCGCCTGCGGCGTGAAGCAGCTGATGCCGCGGGCCGCGCACTGAGCCGCGGACGGCGGCGTCGTGCCGGCAGAGACGAATTGGTAGTCCGTCACCGTCGGGTGCGGCAATGGCAACGCCGTCCGGTGGGCGGACGACGAGAAGGCGGCCAGCGCTGCGATCGAGCCCGCGAGTGCGAGCACGACCGTGACGACAGCCGCACGCCTGTGCTTTGTCATACGAGACTTCCCCTCCCTCATTGATTTCTCCCCATCGCCTCCCTCAAGGCGACCGAGGGATGGTGCTCTCGATCCCCGGAGATGTCAAACTGCAAAGCGCCGATGTTCGATCACGTGGGCCTGAACGTCAGGGATTACGCGGCCAGCCGTGCTTTTTACGAGCAGGCGCTCGCTCCGCTCGGGTATGGGGTCGTGATGGCCTTCGACGACTGGAAGGCGGCCGGCTTCGGCGCCGACGGCAGGCCGCAGCTCTGGATCGCGGAACGTGAGCCGTTCGGCACCGGCACGCACGTTGCGTTCACCTGCGCCGACCGCGCGACGGTGGACGCGTTCCACGAGGCTGCTCTCGCCGCCGGCGGCCTCGACAACGGCGCACCCGGTCTGCGCGAGGAGTACCACCCGACGTACTACGGCGCCTTCGTGCACGACCTCGACGGGAACAACGTCGAAGCCGTCTGCCACGCGCCGGTTTCGGCCTAGACTTCGCGCAGATGGCCTGGGATCAGCTGAGCGACGAGCAGCGCGAGATCCGCGACCTCGTCCGCACGCTTGCGCGCGAGCGGATCGGGCCGCGCGCGGCGGAGATCGACGAGTCGCACGAGTTCCCGTGGGACGTCGTCGAGCTGTATCGCGAGAACGACATCTTCGGGCTCTTCTTCGACGAGGAGCACGGCGGGCTCGGCACCGGCACGCTGCTCGCGCTCGTCGCGATCGAGGAGGTCTCGAAGGTCTGCGCGACGAGCGGCCTGATCCTCGCTGTGCAGGAACTCGGCTCGCTCGGCCTCAAGCTCGCCGGAACTGACGAGCAGAAGCAGCGCTACCTGCCGAGGCTCGCAAGCGGCGAATGGCTGTGCGCATACGCGCTCACGGAGTCAGGCTCGGGCTCGGACTCGGCCGCGATGCGCACGACCGCGCGCCGCGACGGCGACGAGTACGTGCTGAACGGGTCGAAGCGCTTCATCACGAACGCCGGCGTCGCGAACCTCTACACGGTGTTCGCGAAGACTGATCCCGACGCGGGGCACTCCGGCATCTCCGCATTCGTCGTCGAGGCGGAGTCGCCGGGCTTCGAGGTCGCGCGCCTCGAGCCGAAGATGGGCATCAGCGGCTCGACCACCGGCGAGCTCACGTTCGACGACGTGCGCGTGCCGGTTGCGAATCTCCTCGGTGCGGAAGGGGAGGGCTTCCGGATCGCAATGCGCATCCTCGACCGCTCGCGCCCCGGCGTGGCGGCGCAGGCGCTCGGCATCGCGCAGGGCGCCACCGACTACGCGCTCGACTATGCGAAGACGCGCGAGACGATGGGGAAGCCGATCGCGCAGCACCAGCTCATCCAGGCGAAGCTCGCAGACATGGAGACCGAGTGCGAGGCGGCGCGCGGCCTGCTCTACCGCTACGGGCAGATGGTGGAGGACGGCGTCGACGGCGCCGAGCTGACGAAGGCATCCGCGATGGCGAAGCTGAAGTGCGGCGACGTCGCGATGGCGGTGTCGACCGACGCAGTGCAGATCCTCGGCGGCTACGGCTACATCAAGGAGTACCCGGTCGAGCGCTTCATGCGCGACGCGAAGATCACGCAGATCTACGAGGGCACCCAGGAGATCCAGCGCCTCGTGATCGCGCGCGAGATGGTGAAGGAGAGCAGGGCATTCCTGCTCGCGGGCGTTTCTTAGTCCGCGGCCTCGTCGACCTTCTCCTCGGCCTTCTCGCCCAGCTCGACGATGTCACCCTTCTTGAAGAGCACGTTCTTGAGCGCGGTGCGCCACTTCTCGTTTCGGCGCAGGAGGAACTCGAGGCTCATCGCGAAGTGCTTGAACTCCTCCTGCTGCGCGTTCTCCATGATCGCGCGCGCTTCGGGGTTCTTCTCGAGGGAGATGCGCTGCTCGTACCAGCCGATCGCCTCGCACTCCTCCTGGACAGAGGTGATCATGCGCGCGAACGTGCGCACGTCGTCGCTCAGCTCCTCCGGCGGTTCGTGGTACTGATCGGTCGGCATGGACGAGAGAGTTACACAGCACGACTGGTGGCACGTGATCGACCTGCCGGGCGGCGAGAGCACGCCGGGCGGCTGGGACCTGCGGCAGACCGCGGACGAGCTTCCGTGGCCCGACGTGACGGGCAAGCGCTGCCTCGACGTCGGCACCGCCGACGGCTTCTGGGCGTTCGAGCTCGAGCGCCGCGGCGCGGCCGAGGTCGTGGCGACCGACGTGCCCTCGTCCTTTCAGTCGAGGGCGCGGCAGAGGTTCGAGCTCGCCCGCGAACTGCGCGGCTCGAGCGTCGTCTACGAGGCGCGGAGCGTCTTCGACCTCGAGGGGGAGTACGACGTCGTCGTCATGGGCTTCGTCCTGCAGATGGTCACCGATCCGATCGGCGCGCTCGAGGCGCTCAGGCGCGTGTGCCGCGGGCAGCTGCTCCTGCTCGACACGGTGAGCGCGCCGCTTTCACTCTTCCGCTCGCCGCTCGCCCGGCTCGACGCGCGCCGCGACGGCCGCGAGTGGTTCGTCTTCAATCGCGCCGGCCTGCGGAAGGCTGTCGAACTCGCGGGCTGGACGGTCGAGGCGCAGACGGGCGTCCTCCGCGACCGCCCTGGGCCGCTGCCGGAGGCGCAGGTGGCCCACCGCACCTGGAAGTGGCGGTGGGGCGTGCGCGGCAGGTCATGCGCCCTCCGTGCTAGTATTTGAGCACGCAAGTAGTTCGGAAAGGACCAGACCACATGCGCTTCGACGGCATCCACCACATCACGTGCATCACGGGCGACGCGCCGCGGAACGTCGACTTCTACACCGGCACCCTCGGCCTGCGGCTCGTGAAGAAGACGGTCAACCAGGACGACCCGACCGTCTACCACCTCTTCTATGCCGACGAGAAGGGGAGCCCGGGTGCCGACCTGACGTTCTTCGAGTATCCGGGCGCCGTGCCCGGCCGCGCGGGCGCGGGGATGGTCTACTCGATCGTTTGGCGCGTCGGCTCCGAGGAGGCACTCGACTTCTGGGCCGAGCGCCTCGGCGTTGAGCGCACCGGTGACACCGTCGTCTTCGCCGATCCGGAAGGGCTCCAGCACGAGCTTGTGATCGCGCACGTCCCCGACGAGCCGCTCATCGCCGACCATCCCGAGATCCCGCGTGAGCTCGCGCTCCAGGGCTTCGAGGGCGCGCGGGCGTACGCGCGCAACGTCGATGTGGCCACCGCGCCGTTCCTCGAGCAGCTCGGGTTCGAGCGTGACGGTAACGACTGGCGCACGCGCGGCGACTCGCGCGAAGGCTGGATCGAGTACTCGGGCGCGCCCGAAGCCGCCGGCATCCCTGGCGCGGGCACCGTGCACCACATCGCGTGGGCATCGACGATGGAGGACCACGAGGCTTGGCAGAAGCGCGTCGCCGACGCGGGCGGGCGCCCGACGCCGATCATCGACCGCTTCTGGTTCCGCTCGATCTACTTCCGGGAGCCGAGCGGCGTCCTCTTCGAGATCGCGACGCTCGGCCCGGGCTTCGCGACCGACGAGGATCCGGCGCATCTCGGCGAGAAGCTGATCCTGCCGCCCGCGTTCGAGCACCTGCGAGCCGAGGTCGAGCCGATGCTCACGCCGCTGCCGAACCCGCGCGAGCACAACCCGGTTGCCTGACACCCTTGTTGCGCGGGAACGCCCGGCGAGCGGCGAGCCGCAGGGTGCGCTCGTCCTGCTCCACGGTCGCGGCGCCGACGAGCACGATCTGTTCCCCCTGCTCGACGCGCTCGACCCGGAGCGCCGGCTGCACGGCTACACGCCGCGCGCACCGCTCTCGCTGCCGCCGGGCGGCGCGCACTGGTACCACGTGCCGCGCGTCGGCTACCCCGACCCCGAGACGTTCGCGCAGGGGTACGCCGCACTGACCGGCTGGTTCGACGGGCTGCCGTTCCCCGCCGGCCGCGTCGTGGTCGGCGGCTTCTCGCAGGGGGCGGTGCTGAGCTACGCGCTCGGGCTCGGGCAGGGCCGGCCCCGCACGCGAGCGCTGCTCGCGCTCAGCGGCTTCATCCCGACCGTCGACGGCTGGGAGGCCGACCTCGAGTCGCCGTTCCCGCCGGTCGCGATCGCGCACGGCACCTACGACCCCGTGATCCCCGTCGAGTTCGGCCGCGCCGCACGCGCGACGCTGGAAGCGGCCGGGGCCGACGTGCTCTACCTCGAGTCGCCGATCGAGCACTCGATCGACCCGCAGGCGATCGTTCAGCTGCGCGCACTCGTCGCCGAATCGGAATAGGCTCCAGCCTTCGGTTTCGGAGGAGGAGGACACACATGAGAAGACTCGCCATCGCGCTCGTCGTGCCGGCCGTCGCAGTCGCCGTTCTCGCGGCGAGCGCCTCGGGCCGGGCCGCGGCGACGTTCAAATGGTGCACGGATCCCACGTTCCCGCCCATGGAGTACACGACGACGAGCGGCAAGATCGTCGGCTTCGACGCCGACATGGCCGTCGCGCTCGCGAAGACGTGGGGCGGCACCGCCGTTGCGTCGAAGACCGCGTTCCCGGGCCTGATCCCGGCGCTGAATGCGAAGAAGTGCGACGCGGTGATCAGCGGCATCTTCATCACGCCTGACCGCACGAAGCAGGCGGGGGTCGTGTCGTACATGCACACGCACCGTGTGCTGATCGTCAAGGCGGGGAATCCGAAGAAGATCCACAGCCCGAACCAGCTCAAAGGCCTCGTCGTCGCCGTTCAGACCGGGACGAAGTACGAGGAGTACCTGAAGGCGTTGAAGGCGAAGATCGGCTTCACGCTTCAGAGCTATCCGGGCGACAACGACGCGGTGGCGCAGGTGCTGCTCGGTCGCGCCGACGCCGTCCTCACGCAGGACACGTCGTTCGCGTTCCAGGCGAAGGCGCATCCCGGCAAGATCATGGTGAGCTTCACGTTCGCGGCGAGCGACCAGTTCGGCATCTACTACCGCAAGGCGGACGCAGCCGCCCTCGGTCAGCAGATCAAGGACGGCGTCGCGCGGCTGCGCGTGACCGGCACCCTCGCCAAGCTCGCGACGAAGTACAAGATCCCGGTCAATACCGTCAAGTAGTGGTCGCGAGCTTCGACTCGCATCTCTTCTGGTCGGCGCTCACCTCCGGTCCCTACTGGAGGGGAGCGCTGACCGCGCTCGAGCTCACCGCCGTGTCACTCGGCACCGCGCTTCTGATCGGCTTCTTCGTCGCGCTCGGCGCACTGAGCCGGCGGCGGCCGGCCCGTTCCGCGTCGTGGATCTACAACTGGTTGTTTCGCGCGACGCCGACGCTGCTCCAGCTCTATTTCGTCTGGGACGTGCTGCCGACGCTGTGGAGCGGCTTCGCGCAGTCGTGGTTCACCCCGTTCATGGCTGCGTGGATCGCGCTCTCGCTCAACGAAGCCGCGTATCTGTCGGAGATCATCCGCTCCGGGCTGATGTCCGTCGACCCGGGGCAGGAGCTCGCGGGGCGCGCGCTCGGGATGTCGGATCGGAGGATCCTGCGGCGGGTCGTCGTGCCGCAGGCGATCCGCATCGCCATCCCGCCGATCGGGAACGAGTTCATCACGCTTCTCAAGCTGACCTCGCTCGCGTCGATCATCTCACTGCACGAGCTGTTGACCGCCGCGAACCAGCTCACGGCTGCGAAGTTCCAGTACACCGAGCCGCTGCTCGCAGCGCTCGTGTACTACCTCGTGATCGTCTCGATCCTGATGGTCGTGCAGGCGCGGCTCGAACGCCGCTTCACGTGGACGTCGCGTCGCGGTCGCGGTCTCGCGGCGCGCGTGATCCCCGTCATCTCCCACGATGCCCGGTGAGCGTCCTTCGCGCATACGACCTGACGAAGTGGTACGGCGATCTCGAAGTGCTGCGCGGCGTCACGTTCGAAGTCGAGCCGGGCCAGGTGAAGGTGATCATCGGACCGTCGGGCTCCGGCAAGTCGACGCTGCTCCGCTGTCTCGCGCGGCTCGAAGAGCCCGATCGGGGTGAGGTGTCACTCGAGGGACGGCAGCCCGGACCGGGCGAGGTCGGCATGGTCTTCCAGCGCTTCAACCTCTTCCAGAACATGACGGCGCTTCAGAACGTCATGTGCGGGCTCGTCGAGGTGCAGCGGCAGCCGAAGGTCGAGGCACGCGCGGCGGCGCTCGAGTTCCTCGAGCGAGTCGGGGTCGCCGACAAGGCGTCGCAATATCCCGACGAGCTCTCGGGCGGCCAGCAGCAGCGGGTCGCGATCGCGCGCGCGCTCGTGATGAAGCCGAAGGCGATGCTCTTCGACGAGCCGACCTCCGCGCTCGACGTCGAGCTCGTCCGAGAGGTGCTCGACGTGATGGAGTCGCTCGCGCGCGAGAAGACGACGATGGTCGTCGTGACGCACGAGATGCGGTTCGCGCAGAACGTCGCAAGCTCGGTGCTGATGATGGACGAGGGCCGGATCGTCGAGGAGGCACCGCCCGAAGAGTTCTTCTCCGCGCCGCGAGAGGAGCGCACGCGGCGCTTCCTCGCGCTCGTCGAGTGACGTCGCTACCGCGCCGTCACGGATGGAGCGACGACGTGTCCACGACCTCGAAGTCGGAGCCGTGGATCCTGCCGATCGAGTGGAGGTCGTCGTTCGACCACTTCGGATTCGGCGCGCCGCTCACGTACCAGTTCGAACCGTTGTCGGCGAGGATCATCCCGTACGTCTTCAGCGCCTGCAGGACGATGCGCGTCTGCCGCGGGAAGCCGGAGATGTCGACGCTCGCCTTCAGCCGCACGCGCAGGCCCATCGGCGGCAGCGCCGGGTCGTCGGACGACGACGCGTAGTGGCGCGCGGGATAGACGTACGCCTTTCGCGTCCGTGAGGCGGTGAAGCGGAGCGCGTGATCGATCGTGCCGCGCGCGACCTCGTCGTAGCGCGCAAGGCCCGGGAAGATCGGGAGTCCCGCCGCATCCGCCGACGTCCAGCCGGCGGGACGCAGCGCGTTCGAGCGCAGGTTCCATACCGCACCGGAACCGGCGTGCCAGCCCGCCTTCGGATACAGCGCGAACACCTCGTAGAGCTTGCACGCGTCCTTGTCGAGCAGCAGTGCGTGCCGGTCGCCGTCGGACTGTCGTCCGCCCTCGATGTGCACGCTCGCCGGAATCGGGTAGCGCACGCGATCGGACTCGTCGGCGTAGCCGAACGAGACCTTCGAGCGCGGCGTCTTCTTCGAGACGACGTCGAACGGAATGCCGATCGGCTGGCCGTCGTAGAGGCCGGAGCCGAAGTCCGGATGCAGGCCGGCGCCGGCGCCGATCGACTGGATCATCTGCGCAGAGCTCGCGGCGACCGGCAACGCGTCGACGCGCGCATTCCACGCATTGGACGCGGGGAAGATCGGGCACTTCGGTGCGGTCGGCACTCGAAGTGCGTGCGCCGAGGCAACGCCGATCAGCATCGCGCCGGCGGCAAGCGCGAGGACTCGCTTCATCGCACCAGGGTGCCCGAAGCGGCGTCGCTCCGGCATCCCCCTATTGTGTGGCGCGCAGCGAGACGGTCACATCCGTGCCCTCGCCTTCGCGGCTCGTGAGAGTGATCGTGCCGCCATGCTGCTCGATCAGTGCGCGCGAGATCGCAAGCCCGAGCCCGGTGCCCGGGATCGCATGCCGGGTCGCGGTCGAGGCCCGGAAGAAGCGGGAGAAGATCTGGCCGTGCTCCTCGCGCGGGATGCCGATGCCGGTGTCGGCGACCGTGAGGCGCAGGCCGTCGCCGTCACCCTCGACGCTCACCGTCACGCGACCGCCCTCGTTCGTGAACTTCACGGCGTTCGAGACGAGATTGTCGATCACCTGCGCGATGCGGTCGCCGTCGGCGACCACCCTCGGCGGGTGATCCGTGATCAGCTCGAGCGAGACGCCCTTCTCCGTCGCGGCAGGCCGGGCGGATTCGATCGAGCGCGACGCGAGCGCCTGCACGTCGACAGGCGCGAGCGTCAACTCGATTCGCTTCGCCTCGATCTGGGCCATCAGCAGCAGGTCTTCGACGAGCGAGTGCAGGCGGGTGGTGCTGCGCCGGATCACCTCGAGGTACTGGCGGCCCGAGGCGCCGAGCTCGGCTTCCTCGTCCTGCATCATCTCGAGGAAGCCCGAGATCGACGTCAACGGTGTCCGCAGCTCGTGCGACACCGTCGCAACGAACGCGTCGCGCATCCGGTCGAGCTCGCGATCCGCCGTCACTTCACGCAGCGTCCAGATGCGGCCACGCAGGCCACCCGCAACCTCGGGCACGGGTGCCGTATAGCCACGGAAGACGCGACCGGTGCCCGCGATCTCGAACTCGTCCGTCGACGCCGATCCCGGCTCGTGCGCGAGCTCGAGCATTCGGGCGCGGTACCGCTCCGGCTCGGTGATCGAATCGGAGAGCGCGAGGAGCCGTTCCGGCACCGTTCCGTGTGCGGGCATGCCGAGCTCGGTGACAAGCCGCCGCAGCGGGCGGTTCGAGATGAGGATGTTGCCCTCAGCGTCGGTGAGGCAGATGCCGTCGAGCGTCGAGTCGATCAGGGCGGACTGCAGCAGCGCGACGCCACGGTGCGCCTCCTCGCTCGCCCGCAGCCGCCGGCCCACGAGGGCGGAGCCCGCACCAAGGGTGATGAGCGATCCCGCTCGCACGGCGATCTGCGTTCTGTCGAGGGTCACCGCGTCGTAGTGGGTCGCGATGAGGTAGAGCATCGTCACAAGCGCGCCCACACCGATCCCCACTGTCACACCGACGTCGAAGCCGACCAGCGCCACCCAAGGGGCGAAGGTGACGATCCCGATCTTCGCCGACCAGGAGAAGGCGAGCATCACCCCCCAGGTCGCGGCGATCCCTGCGACGGCGACGGAGGTGACGAAGTAGCGGCGGCGGGCAAACGACACGACGCCGCGCAGTGTAGACCGGCGGCTAGTCGCCGAAGACGCTGCGGAGCGCATCGCCGATCGCCGCCGTGGACGCAGGCTTCACGAGATAGGCGACGCTCGCCGAGGGCTCGAGGCCTTCTTCGCGCGGATAGATGCTGAGACAGATCACGGGGGGCGCGTCGTCGCCGAAGCGCCGCAGCACCGAGCGTCCGATCGCACACGCCGGCTCGAGGAGAATCGCATCGACGTCGCCCCGTCCCGTCCTGTCCTGCGGGTGGACCGCCTCGTACCCGAGACGCTGCACGGTCAGCTCGAGCAGCGCGCGCACGTCGTCGTTTGGCTCTGCGATCAGGACGCGCGGGATCATGCGGCAGGCCGGAGCGTCGTCGCATCCGCCTCGTCGTCCTCGTCGGGCCGCGCTGCACCGGTGCCGGTGAGCACCTGGACGAAAACGAAGGCCGCTGCGAGGAGCGCGAGGAACAACGGCGCCCGCAGGTACTGGAGAACGATGATCGCGCCGGGCATGCGGAGCGCCTTCGCGCCGACGATGTCCTGCGGCTTCGGGCGCCAGACATCCGGCGCGGTGCGGTTGTCGCCGCGCACGATGAAGCCGTGCTTTGTATCGCCTCCGATGATCCGGTGGATGACCTGGGCCCCCGCCATCGGGTCGCCCTTCGGAACGCGGTAGGCGATGAGCTGCCCCGCGTGATAGCTGTGCTGCCTCTCGACGAGCACGAGGTCGCCGGTGTGATACCGCGGCTCCATGCTCTGTCCCGACACCAGCACGTAGCCGGCGTTGCCGCCGAGCGACTGCGGGCGCAGGAACTCCATCCAGAACAAGCAGGCGAGGATGAGGATCGCGATCCCGGCCGCCTTGTTCGTGCGCGTGAACGCCCCGCTGAGCCAGTGGGGCGGCCGGACGAGCGTCAGGCGCGCGCTACTTCTCATAGTTGACCACGAGCTGCGGCTGATTGGCTGCGGTTGCGTTCTCGGCCGAGCCGAAGAGCGTCGTGACGTTCGTGACCCCGCTGGCTTCGCTGATCCGCCAGCCGAAGCTCGCGCTGCCGTTCTTGATCAGGGCATCGATGTCGGCGGTGACCGTGACGCTCTTCGTCACGTTGCTCACCGTGCCGGTCGTGATCGTCGCGAAGTTCGCGCCGTACGAGAGGGTCTGCGCGCCGTTCCACGTCAAAGTGCCGTCCCACGTCGAGAGCACCGGGGTGACGTCGAGCGTCCGGGTCGAAGCCGGTGCCGCCGTGATGCGGAGGCTCAGCGTCGCCGAGTCGGCGCCGCCCGTCGCGGGGATGTTGCAGCTCAAGAGGTCGAAGCGCACGAACGTCCATGTGCGCTGGCCGCTCTTCGGGCCGACGCTCAGAGTCGTGCTGCCACCGGCGGTGGCCGTCGGGAACTTCTCGTCGACATCCGTGTCGGTCGTCGAGCTCGTGCCCGACAACGTGCAGGTCGCCTTCGTCAGCGCCTGCGAGCCGGCCCAGATGTGCCAGGAGCCGACGCTGAGCGATGCGGCGAACGCGGTGCTCGTCGAGGCTGCGATCGTCACTGCAAAGAGGAGGGCGAGGCGCCGCATGCTCAGGCACCCACCATGGCGTACTGGAAGCTCATGAGGCTCGCGGCGGAAACGGTGCCGAAGCCACTGAAGGTCATCGACCCACCGCCTGCCGGAACGACCGCGCTGCTCGAGCCGAGCGACGTGCCGGTTCCGCCTGCGAGGGTGACGCTGAGCGTCTCGCCTGCGCATGCTGCGGGGGCACCGGTGACGACGATCTGGGTGAAGTTGCCGCTGTTGTCGACGCTGCGCGTCGCGCTGAGCGACGCGACTCCGCACGAAGTGACGGAGGCGTTGCCCGCGGAGAGGGCCTGCGAACCGAGAGCCAGACTGGCAGCTGCACCGCAGGCAGCGAACGTCGCTGCCACAGCGAGTGCGATACCTAGGATTTTTGCCAGAAGGTTCATGTCGGTTCAGTCCTCCGTTGAAAGGTGTTGCGGGGCAGGAAGCCGCCGCCAGCGCCCTGCCCGCAACGTTTGTCCGCCGGTACGAACCGGCCGTTAGCCGTTGATCGCGACGGCGACGCCCGTGACCGAAGCCGCGGAGATCACCGAACCGGGCGTGAGTGCAAGCGAGCCACCGCCTGCAGGCCCCGTGCCCGCGATCGTCCCGAGGTTCGCGCCGGCTGCGCCGGTCAGCGTCACCGAGACAGCCTTGGTCGCGCAACCCGCGTCGATGCCCGTGACCGTGACGCCCGAGACCTTGTAGGCGCTGATCGTCGAGTCGTAGGCGACCGTGTAGGTGCCAGTCGGCGTGCCGCTTGCCTGACAGGACGCAACGGTCGCGTTACCGGCGCTCAGCTGGTTCGTGCCGACGTTGAGCGTCGCCGCGAAGCCGTAGACCGCGCCGAAAATCGTGAGTGCGAGCACGAGCGCGAAGAGAGTCTTCTTCCGTGCCAGTGTCGTGAGTGCCCTTTTCATTTCGAGTCTCCCTTGACTTTGTGTGTACCGGCCGGACGCCTTGTCCGATGGGCACAAGATCGGGGATCGTCTGATGAATCCGAGGGCGCTCGCGGTATGCGAAACGTATGACCGCCCACTCACCCTTCTGGGGGACGGCCGCAGGTGAAGCGCAAGTTCCATCGTCTCCAACATCGTCAACCGGTGCCGGACGGCCTTCCCCAAGCAGGTTGAGCTAGAGGTCGATTCCGGGGTACTTCGCCCGGATCTCGTCGATGAACGCGGCCAGACGCTCTGCAAGCGCCGGATCCGCGATCTCGAGCACGTTCTCGGCGTTCTGCTCGCCCGAGTGCGAGAGGTTGAAGCTGCCGAGGAAGACGACGTCGTCGGCGACCGTGACCTTCGCATGCATGTAGTCGTGCACCCGGCCCGGGGCGTACGGGGTCGAGTGCTTGCCCGAGAACGGCGCGTGCGAGAGCGCGGCACGGAGAAGCGGCTCCTTCCACGGGGCGTTGCCGTTGGCGCGCCATTGGCGGATCACTTCGTGGACCTGCGTCCGGTCGACGACGCCGGCCAGATCGACCTTGTCGTCGCCGGCGACCTGGGCGAGCGTGCCGAGGATCGGCCCCGAGCTGATCACCGGCGAGGCGATCCGGATCCGGCGTCTGGCTGTGCCGATCGCCTTGGCGATGCGGTGGGCGAGCTTTTCGCCGCGTCCAGGGCAGAACCAGGCCCGGACGCTCGTGCCCTCGACGTCGAGCGGGGCCGTGTCGACCCTGCCGGTCTTCTCGACGTCGCGTCTCGTCCAGAGCTGGCTGAAGTCCTCGGCGAAGCGGGCGGCGAGGTCGCGGGAGGCCACGGTGAGGATGACGTTCTCCTCCCGCGTCCAGGAATCGGCCGTCCAGTTCGTCGAGCCCGTCCAGACGGTCTCCGCGTCGCGGATCACGTACTTGTGGTGCATCAGGTCGGGAGCTCCCGGGATCGCAGCCGTCGGGAAGGGCAGCGACTCGAGGAGCGGAGGGCTCGTGCTCGGCGGCGGCGGCACCGGCACGCGGTCGTCGTCGTCGAGGTTGTAGGCCAGCCGGACCGCGACGCCGCGCTTTGCCGCGCCCGTGAGTGCCGAGAGGACGATCGCCGCGAGCGGGTCGGGAAGCCTTACGTCGTAGATCGCGATATCGAGCGTGTGCTGCGCTGCGCTCACGAAGTCGGCGAGTGCGTGCGCGGTGTCCTCCGCGGGCTGGCCGCCGTCGGTGAGCGTGCGGAGCTCTATTGCGAGGCTCGCATGGCGGCCTTGTGTGCGCGCTTCGCGGCCTGGTAGTCGACGAGCGCCTGGGGCGAGTCGACGCTGCCGAGGCCGCTGCGCTGCACGAGCGGCCGCGCAGTCTCGACGCCGAAGCGATTCGCGAGGACGTCGGCGAGTGTCCGCACTTTCATGTCGCCGAAGCCGGGCAGTGCGCGCAGCCGCGCGCGCAGATCATCGGCGTCCGCCGCCTCTGTCCAGAGCCGCGCGGCGTCGCCGTCGTAGTCCTCCGCAATCGTGGCGGCAAGCTCCTGGATGCGCTTCGCCATCGAGCCGGGGAAGCGGTGCACGGCGGGCTTCTCCTTGAACACGGGCTCGAGGTCGGTGCCCGCCAGTTCCTTGGGGTCGAGCGTGCCTGCGCGCTGCTTGATCCGCAGCGGCCCCGCGAACGCCTGTTGCACCGTGATCTGCTGGTCGAGCGCGAAGCCGACGAGGAGCGCGAACGGATCGGTCGCGAGCAGGCGGCAGGCCTCGTCGTCGTCCGTGAAGTAGAGACGATCAGGGGCGGTGCTCACGGGACGATTCTAGCCCTGGGCGGTGTAGTCGAAGTCCGAGACGTAGGCGCAGTTGCCGGTGAGCTCCCAGGCGAAGGGATCTTCGTCGACCGTCAGGTCGTCGGCGTAGAGCTCGTAGCCGGCGCGGTCGTAGCCGGGGATCCCGCAGGCGACCGGCACGTCGGTCTCGACACGGCGCGTCGCCCGCATCGAGATCGCGGAGCCGACCCGCAGCTGCGCGCCGTCGATCTCGATCTCGCTCGTGCGCACGTCGATCAGGTTTCGCGCCTTGCGAATCCACGGCAAGTGTGGGATGCCCTCGAGGAAGACGTACCGCAGTGCGCGTTGCTGCTCATGTGATGCGCGCGCGTCGAGATGAAGCAGCACGCTCCAGGGCGAGCCCTGCTCGTCGTCGTCGTAGCGACAGACGAGCGCGACGTTCAGGCCGTCGAGCGACGTCACGTCGACGTTGCCCTGTTCGATCCGCCAGCAGAGGACGCCGTAGCAGACGCCGAAGGTGGATCGGCCGCCCGGTACGCCGCCGATCATCCGGCACGGGCAGATCGCCTCGCAGTTGCACGACTCGAAGTAGTCGCCACGGACGCGGAAGCTCAGATCGCCCATGCGAGTGCTCCAAGCGCAAGCGCGACAGCCGTCAGGCGGCTCGCGACGATGCCGACGCGTGTTGTCTTCTCGATCACGATCGCAGCGCCGACCACGATCATCCAGCCGAAGCTCATCATCCCGAGCGCGAGCAGCGCGACGGTGAGCCCGGCGCAGCAGCCGACACACCAGAAGCCGTTCACGACGCCCATGCGGAAGGCTCCGGTCGCGCCGTCGCGCCAGCCGTGGAGGATGCGCGCGAGCGGTGCCCGGCAGACCGCGAGGCAGCGGCGCTTGAGCGGCGTCAGCTGGTAGACCGCCGCGGCGGCGAGGATCGCAGCGCTGAGCGCCCGGCCGTGCATCTCGAGGATGCGGCCGCCGGCCACGCGGTCGGCGAGCCAGACGGGAGCGGCGAGCGCGATCCAGACGCCGAGATAGCCGACTCCGAGCGCCGCGAGGCGCAGCCGCGAGCGCGCAGTTGCGTAGTCGAGACGCAGGAGCGGCAGCTCGCTCGGAAGCATCATCGCGGCCATCGCGGCCGACCATGACGCGAGAAAAGCGGTGCCGGTCATAGCCACAGGGCTCGACTGTACTCTGCTCGGATGAGCGCGCTCAACGTCTTCTCCGGGGCGACGAGGGAGTGGTTCGAGCGCACGTTCGCCGCACCGACGCCCGCGCAGGAGAAGGGCTGGCCCGTGATCGCGAGCGGCGCGCACACGCTGATCCAGGCGCCGACAGGCTCGGGCAAGACGCTAGCCGCGTTTCTCTATGCCATCGACCGCCTCACGCCCGCACCCGGCGCCGGTCTGCGCGTGCTCTACGTCTCGCCGCTGAAAGCGCTGAACTACGACGTCGAGCGGAACCTGCGCGGGCCGCTCGCCGGGCTTCAGTCGCAGCTCAATGTCGCGGTGCGCACCGGCGACACGCCGCAGAAGGAGCGCGCGGCGATGTTGCGGTCGGCGCCGGACATCTTGATCACGACGCCCGAGTCGCTCTATCTGATGCTGACCTCGCAGGCGCGTGAGCTCCTGCGGACGATCGACACCGTGATCCTCGACGAGGTGCACGCCGTCGCCGGGACGAAGCGCGGTGCACACCTTGCAATCTCGCTCGAGCGGCTCGAACGTCTTGTGCCGGGCTCGTTCCAGCGCATCGGCTTGTCGGCGACTCAGCGTCCGCTCGAGGAGATCGGCCGCTTCGTCTCGGGTGGCCGCGCGATCGAGCTCGTCGATGCCGGTGTGGCGAAGAAGCTCGACCTCGAGGTCGTGGTTCCGGTCGAGGACATGCGCGAGCTTGCGTCGACGGGCTTGCTGCCGCATCCCGCGCCCGCCGACGGCCAGGAGATGGACGTTGGCACCG
>JANMQZ010000095.1:0-3504 GCA_031370755.1 Actinomycetes bacterium | reverse complement strand
TACGGGAGGAGGTCGGCGGCGCGCGCCGTAGAGGTCCCGGCGATGGCCGAGCAATCGCACCGCGAAGAGATGAACGCGGCGATTCGCGCGCAGCGCGAGCGGAGTGCCGCACCGAAGACGATCGCGCCCGAGCGGCAGGCGGAGCAACCGTCGCAGCCGGACGAGACGCAGCAGCCCGACGCTGCGCGCGGGCGTTTCCGCCGCCGCCGCGGCGCCTCGTCGTCTTAGGAGATCCGGCGGAGCGCCGCGGCGATCTCGGGCGCCTTGAAGGGCCAGATGAAGAGCGCGCGCTCGTCGCCGTTCGCATCGACGAGATACGCGGCCTCGGTATGGCCGATGTCGTCCGCGGCCGGAACGACCTGGATGTTGTACGCGCGCCAGACGCCGTTCAGCTGCGACGCGGAACCGGCGGCCCAGCGCCACTGCGGCAGCCACTTGAAGCGCCGCGCCTCCTTCTGGAGCACTACGAGCGAGCGCGTCTTCGGGTCGACGCTCACCGCGACGATCGCCGGCCGCTCCGCAGCGGGGAAGGCGCGGAGCGCGTCGTTCAGCACTACGGACTCGCGCGGGCAGAACGTCGTGCAGTGCGGGTCGACGAACGTGACGATGACGCTGCGGCCGCGCAGGCCGGCAATCGACACAGGGCTTCCGTGCTCGTCCGAGAGCCGGAAGTCGGGCGCCTGCTTCTCGCCGGGCGCCCAGGTGATTGCGGCCGTCCCCGTCTCGGCAGCGCCGGTCGTCGTGTCGTGCGGCCGCAGCAGGAGGAGTGCCACGACGCCGGCGATGAGAAGCGCGACGGCGACGACGAGCGCAAGACGCAGACGCTTCAGCGAGTCCGTCCCCGGGGCGACGCGCTCCTCGTTGGCGGCCATGGCGTCGAGGATAGCTCGGTCGGTGC
The DNA here is from genome assembly GCA_031370755.1 of Actinomycetes bacterium. Classification (GTDB taxonomy): domain Bacteria; phylum Actinomycetota; class Thermoleophilia; order Gaiellales; family Gaiellaceae; genus Palsa-739. The sequence continues at coordinate 2,606 of JANMQZ010000095.1, read as the reverse complement.
GGCAGGAGGAGGCTAGGCTCCCGGCGTGCTTGGCTCCACGCTCCTCGACTCGCCGCGGTAGCACGCATGCGAGCGCTGGGCCCGCAGGCGCCGCTCCCTGCGATCGACGCGACGTCGAACGAAGCGGCCTCGACCGCGACACCGCCCGTGAACCCCGAGCTCGTGCGCGCGCCCGAGGTACCCGGCGCGAAGAAGCTCGGCTCGAACGTCTTCGAGATCCTCGTCTTCCGAGGGCTCTCGACGCCGCTCGCGCTCGTGCTCGTCGTGCTCCAGGGACGCTTTCTCGAGCCGAGCGGCCGCGGCCGCTTCGTGCTCGCCGTCCTCACCGTCTCGATCTTCTCGCGTCTGCTCAGCCAGCTCGGCGTGGCGGTGGCGAATCACATGAGCCAGCGCGAATGGGACACGGAGCCGGAGCTTCGCCCGCTCGCGCAGCGCGCGCTCGGAATCGCGTTCGCGCTCGGCATTCTCGGCAGCGCGGCGATCATCGGGATCGGCGAGCTCACGCCGTCGGTCGGTGCACACACAGCCGCGATCGCCGCGACGGCGCTCGCGCCGAACGTGATCTGGCAGACGGCGTCCGGCATCCTCCTCGGGCTCGCACGTATCCGCGCGTGGAACTACGTGCAGCTCGCATCGCCGCTCTTGACGGTGCTCGGGACGCTCGTGCTCGTCGTCGCGCTCGGCGGCCAGGTGCACGCCGCGCTCACGGCGTGGACGATCGCGCACATCCTCACTGCGATCCTCGCGCTCTATCTGATGCGCGATCTCTGGCTACCGCTGCGCATGCCGTCGCTCGTCGACGGCGTGTCGCAGACGCTCGTGCGGCTCGCGCTCGCGATGGGCGCACTCCAGGTGATCGCGCTGATCGGCTACCGGGCGGAGCTCTTCGTGCTCGAGGCGATCGACGGCGTCAGCGCCGTCGGCATCTACTCGATCGCGAACCAGGCGGCGGAATCCATGTGGCTGATGGCGGCGGCCATCGCGACGGCGATCACGGCGCCGGTCGTTCGCGAGAGCGAAGAGGCCGCCGTCGCGCTCGTCAAGCGCTCGCTCGTGAAGAGCCTGCTCTACACGGCAGCGGCCGGCGCGGTCGTCGCGGTCACGGCGCCGTTCGTGATCCGTTACGCGCTGGGCGACGCGTTCAAGGGGGCGCGCACACCGCTGCTCCTGCTGCTGCCCGGAGCCGTTGCGTACGCACCCGTGCAGATCCTCGTCGTCTATCTCTCGGTGCGCCGCGGCCGGCCGCGGCTGTCGCTTGCAGCGGGCGTCACCGCCATGGTCGTCACGATCGCGGCGTCGGTGCCGCTGATCAAAGCGTGGGGCCCATCAGGGGCGGCGGGCGCCTCGGCGATCGGCTACGCCTGCGGTGCGCTCGTCGCCTGGGCGCTCTTCGTGCGCCTGGCGCGCGTTCGAAGCGCGCCGCAGCCGGGTACGCTCCCGGCGTGAGCTCGGGCAGGCGTCTCGCGTTCGTGGTGCTCGCTGCACTGGCCGCCGCCGGCAGCGTCGCGGCTGCGAGCGGCCCGGCGGTGTCGCTCACCGGCGGGCAGATCCGCTGGTTCCTGCCGGGCGCGCTGCACACGGGAGACACGGTTCGCTGCGTCGTGCGCGGCCGGGCGATCCGCGCGAAGATTCCGGCGCCACCGTCGGCCGGCACGTCCGGCGTCGACTTCTTGTGGAAGCGCGGCGGCACGTCCGTGCAGATCGCGCGGCGAACGAACGGCGCGACCGAGATCGCCTGCGGGGCGATGCTCGCGTCGCCGATCCACCGCGCGAACATGCCGTACGTGATCGGGCAGAACGCCCTCGGGCTGGTGCGCAGGCCGAACCGGCTCGATCGCCTCGAGCAGCTCTTCGGCGCAGCGCCGACCCTTCGTTCCGGCGCAGCGTCGTGCAGCGCCGCGTGGAGCTCGATCGGCCTTCGCGCGAAGTTTGCCGGCTCACGGTGCACGAGCAGCAGTACTCTTCGGAGCGCAACCGTGCGCGGCGCGAAGTGGAGCTCGCTGAACGGCGTCCGCATCGGCGAGACTGCGGCGGAGATGCGCTGGCAGTTCCCCGGCACGAAGCGCATCTCGTCTGCGCACGGGCACACGGTGTGGCTGCTCTCGACCGCGATCGCCTCGAGCTCGCAGCTCTTCGCCGTCACCGGCACCGCCGGCACGGTGACGAGCCTGACGAACGTTATTCGCTGATGGCCAGCAGGTCGACCACGAAGACGAGCGGCTCGTGCGGCTTGATCACGCCGCCGGCCCCGCGCGCACCGTACGCCATCGCCGAGGGGATCGTCAGCCGTCGGCGGCCGCCGACCTTCATGCCCTGCACGCCCGCATCCCAACCGGGGATGACCTGGCCCTTGCCGAGCTTGAACTCGAACGGCTGACCGCGGTTCCACGACGCGTCGAACTCCTCGCCCGTGTGGAACGAGACGCCGACATAGTGAACCGAGACCTTCTTCCCGCTCACCGCCTCGTCGCCGTCGCCGACGACGAGGTCGTCGATGCCGAGCTCGAACGGGATGTCGCCGTCGGGCTTGTCGACGTGCGGTTTCTCGAGCGCCATACGGACGCGAACTCTAGTGCTCCCGGCCGGCCGCGTCGCAGATGAGCGAC
>JANMQZ010000067.1:0-33906 GCA_031370755.1 Actinomycetes bacterium | reverse complement strand
CGGCAAGGTGATCGGCTTCTACCGCCGCGACCAGGTGTCGGTCGTCGTGCTCTTCGACTCCGGCGGCACGGGCCAGTTCATGCACACTCAGCTCTCGCCCCTGCTCTAGCTCCCTATAGTTGAGAGGGCGTTGCGCCGGCGGTTCTCCATCGTTGCGGTGCCCGCGGTGGCCGTGGCTGTGTCGGTCGTCACCGTTCTGAACCGGCTCGGCGCCGTGTCGCTCCGCGATCTCGCGTCGACCCCGCAGGGGGTGGCCGACGGGCGCGAATGGCAGCTCCTGACGAGCGCGTTCGTCGCCGACCGGCCCGCCGTGCCGTCGGTCGTCGGCTTCACGATCGTCGGGCTCGCCGCCCTGGCGCTGGCGGGTGCACGGATCGTCTGGACGGCGGCAGTCGCGGGCCACGTCCTGGCGACGGTCGTTGTCTACGCGGCGCTCGACGCCGCCCAGGTCACCGTCTCGCGGCCGGACTACGGCACCTCCGCGATCATCGCGGCGTGGATCGGCGTCATCGCCTGCTGCCTCTGGCGGCGCGGGGCAGCGCGCGCGGCGATCGGTCTCTGTGTCGTCGCGGCGCTCGTCGGCTGGCTCTTCCGCCCCGATCTCGACATCCTCGACACCGAACATGCGGTCGCGTTCGCGGTCGGGATCAGTGTCGCGGTCTGGCTGCCGCGGCTACGACTTGTGCAGCTTCGTGTGCTTCTTGCGCGGCGGGGGCTTCTTCACGACGGGCTTCTTCGGCTTGGGAGTGCTCGCCGGAGTGGGTGAGCTCGGCGACGCCGGCGTGCGCGTCCCGAACTGCTGCGACCAGAGCGCGGCGCCCGAGTAGCCGAGGAAGGTCTCGTTCGGGAGGTAGCCGATCCCGATCTCGGTGACCGTCGCCGGCAGGATGTTCTCGCGAGGCCCGGTCGAGTGGAGCCAGGCGAGCATGATCTGCCGCGGCGTACCGTACGAGCCGGTGCCCCAGGCGATGTTCTCGCCGATCTGGAAGCTCGTCGCGCCCTGGATGTAGGTCGCGAAGACCGAGTCGAACGGCTTGCCGCAGGGCTCGTGGCTGAAGACGCCGCAAGAGACGTCGGCGCCGAGCTTCGCGTCGCCGGCGGCGCTCAGTGTCGCGTTCAGCTGGAGCGGCTTCAGCCCGGACTGGGCGCGCGCGTAGTTCGTCAGGCAGGTCATCGCGAGCTGCGCTGTGCTCTGGTCGAGGTTCAGCTGCTCGTCGGCCGCGCCGCACGTGCCGGCCGGCGCAAGCATTGCGGCGTAGGGGTCGTCGGCAGCGGCAGCGCCGCCGGCGAACGCGAGGACGGCGCCGACGAGCGCCGCAGCGAAGGAGAGCCGCATCCTCTGATCAAGACGGCGGTGCGGCCGCCTCTCTTCCCTCTTTTGGGGGGGAGCTAGCCGGGCCAGGCGTCCGCGAGCTTCGCCCGCGTCGCGAGGAGGTGCTCGGGGATCACCTTGACGTCGCCGAGCACCGGCATGAAGTTCGTGTCGCCGCTCCACCGCGGCACGACGTGCAGGTGCCCGTGCTCGGGAATTCCGGCGCCGGCGATCCGCGCGATATTCCAGCCGAGGTTGAAGCCTTCGGGCTTGTAGACCGCGCGCAGCGCCGCGAGCCCCTGCGCGCCGAGCCGGTGGATCTCGAGCGCCTCGTCGTCGTCGAGGTCCTCGAAGTTGCGGCCGTGCTGCGTCGGCGCGACGAGGAGGTGCCCCGACGCGTACGGGAACTTGTTCAGCAGGACGAAGGCGCGCTCGCCGCGGTGGACGACGAGATGCGCCTCGTCGTCGTCGCTCGCGGCCGCGTCGCAGAGGAAGCATCCCTCCTGCTCGTCCGCGCTCTGGATGTACTCGAGGCGCCAGGGCGCCCACAAGCGCTTCAGAGCCACTTCTTCCAGCGGAAGAAGCCGAGCATCGACGCAACCACGACGACCATCGCCACGAGCGTGACGAGGAAGCCGTCCGAGCTGTTGAAGCCCGGGAAGTGCACGTTCATCCCGAAGAAGCCGGTGAGGAACGTCAACGGCAGCATGACGACGCTGAAGATCGTCAGCACGTAGAGGATGTCGTTCTGCTGGTGCGAGATGAGCGACTCGTTCGTGTCCTCGAGCGCCTCTACCACTTCCTTGTAGTTGTCGAGCAGGTCCCAGATGCGCTCGCTCGCGTCGACGATGTCGTCGAAGTAGAGCTCGAGCTCCTCGGGCAGGAACCGCTCGACGCCGCGCTCGAGCTGGCGCAGCGTCGGCCGCTGCGGCCGCACGATCTTGCGGTACGAGATGATCTCCTGCTTCACCTTGTGGATGTCGCGGACGCGCTCCTTCGCGCGCGGCTCGATGTCGTCGATCTCCTCGTCGATCTGGCGCAGCTTGAACGCGATCTTGTCGAGGATCGGGAAGCAGTAGTCGTAGAGGTCGTCGAGCACCTCGTAGAGCAGGCGGCCCGAGCCGCGCGAGAAGAGGTTGTGGCGAAGCTCCTGGCCGTCGTAGCAGCGCTGGAAGAGACGCGACAACGGCCGCAGCTCGACGGTCGGCAGCGTCACGAGGTAGTCGGGCCCGACGAAGACGTCGAGCTCGCCGGCGTTCAGGCGGCCGACGGCGGCGTCGTAGACGGGGAAGTGGAGCACGGCGAACAGATAGCCGGCACCCTCCGCCTCGGTGTACGCGTCGACCTTCGGCCGCTCGCGGCGCGAGAGCACGTCCTCGACGTCGAGCGGGTGCCAGCCGAAGCGCGCAGAGAGAAGCTGCACCTCGTCATGGGTCGGCGCCTCGAGGTTGATCCAGGTCAGCCCGTCGCCGTGAAGCTCAGCGAGCCGCGGCTGCTGCTGCTGCGGCGGGGCGACCTCGGTCCGGCCGTCGGCACCGACTCTGCGCGTTCGGATGCGGGGCAGGCTTGGCATTTGTACTGAGGGGGTCGCTTGTCGCCAACACGGGCATGTTCGCAGTCTACCCCGGTACCCCTGCCGTCAAGCCCTGCGCAGGGGTGATCCTCGTGTGCTCCGGCAGGCGCCGCTCGAGCGCGAGCGCAGCGCCCGCGCACACGAGGTTGACGCCTGCCGCCGCGGGCCAGAGCGCCAGCGGGGCGTGCTGGAGCATGAAGCCGCCGGCGGCCGGGCCGATGATCCAGCCGACCTGCCAGGAGAGGCTCGAGAGCGCGAGATAGCGGCCGACGAGCTGCGGCGGCGCGAGGTCGACACCGAGCGGCGCGTGGATCGCGCCGTGCAGGCACTCGCCGAGCGCGAAGACGAGCATCGCGCCGGCAAGCGTTGCTGCGGCAACCGTGGCGGTCGTCCAGACGCCCGCTGCCCACACGATCATCAGCGACACCGCCCAGATGACGCCCATCGCGGCGAGCCCACGCATCCGCCGGCGCCCTTCGGTCAGCTTCGCCACCGGTAGCTGGAAGATGACGATGCCGATCGCGTCGAGCGCGAAGATGATGCCGACCTCCTGCTCGTTCACGTGCGTGACGTTCTTGCCGAACGCCGGCAGCAGCTCGATCATGAGGGAGATCGCCGCCGTCATGAACGCTGCGTTCAGGGCCGCGTACGCGAGAAATGTGCGATCGCGTGCGACCGCGCGCCAGGTGCCGCGTGCGCGTTCCGGATGCAGCTCCGGCGTACGCACGCGCGCGAGCACGAACATGTATGCGACGTAGGTCGCGCAGTTGACGAGGAAGAGCACGGTGAAGCTCGATGGGTGCGCGACCGATGCGATCAGCCCGGCCGCGACGCCGCCGATCGCTGCTCCGAGGTTCATCGTCAGTCGCTGCAGGGCGTACGCGGGCGAGCGGCGCGCAAGCGGTGTCAGCGCCGCGAGCAGCGCCGACTGCGACGGCCAGAACGAGCCGCTGCCCGCGCCCCAGACGACATACACGGCGAACGCTTGCCAGGGCGAGCGGATGAACGGCATGAGCGCGAACGCGACCGTCATCACGCCGAGCGCGGCGACGAGAACGCGCTTCGGCCCGATCCGGTCGGACAGCGTGCCGGCGAGGAAGCCGCTCGCGAGCGCGGTCGCCGCCTGCGTCGCCGCCGCGAGCCCGGCGAGCCCGAGTGAGAGCCCGCGCACGTTGTGCAGGTAGATGATGAGAAATGGCAGGACGACGCCGTTGCCGAACGCATTCAGCAGGCCGCCGAGCTGCAGCACGTAGACGTCCCGCGGGAGCCGGGGATCGAGGCTGCGAAGGTACGCGCGCATGAACGTTCGTGGCCGCGCCCGACAAGCGCGGGCGCGGCTCGCCCCGCTCAGTCCTTCGGAGTCACGTCACGGATCGGATCCCCGAGCGAGCAAAGCGCAGCGGTCGCGACGGGTGACAACATGATGCGCCCGGGAGGATTCGAACCTCCGACCTCGCGCTCCGGAGGCGCGCGCTCTATCCCCTGAGCTACGGGCGCTCGGGAGCTGCCCAGTGTACTTGCGTCACTCGCGTATCGTCTGCGCGGTGGAGCTCGAGGCCCGTATCGGCACCGTGACGACGCGCGAGCCGTTCGTGATCGCCCGCGGCACCGAGGAGGAAAACGAAGTGCTGTGGGTCGAGGTCCGCCAGGATGGCGTGACCGGGCGTGGCGAGGCGGCCCCGATCCCGCGCTACGACGAGTCGGCGCAGTCGGCGCTCGCCTATGCCGAGGAGGCCGCGGCTGCGCTCGGCGACGACCCGTTCGCGCTCGAGGAGATCATGGCGCGGCTCCCGGCGCGCGAGTTCGCGGCGCGCGCCGCGATCGACGGCGCGCTGCATGACCTCCAGGGCAAGCTCGTCGGGCGGCCGGTCTACCAGCTGCTCGGGCTCGCGCGCGTCGGGCCGCCGACCTCGTGGACGATCTGGCTCGGCGACCCCGACGACATGGCGCGCCGAGCCGAAGCCGTCGCCGGCCGCTTCAAGCGCCTCAAGCTGAAGATCGGCGCGGGCGACGGGCGCGACGTCGAACGCGTGCGCGCGGTGCGCGAGGTCACCGACGTGCCGCTCCAGGTCGACGTGAACGAGGCGTGGAGCGCGGACGAGGCGCTCGACGCATTGCCGCAGCTCGCGGAGCTCGGCGTTGCGTACTGCGAGCAGCCGCTCGAGGCCGGCGATCCGGCCGGGCCGACCGTGAAGCAGCGCTCGCCGATCCCGATTTACGTCGACGAGGACTGCCACACGCTGCGTGACGTCGCCGCGTGCGCGGAGCGCGCGCACGGCATCAACGTGAAGCTCGCCAAGTCGGGCGGCATCCGCGAAGCGGTGCGGATGGTGCACGCCGCGCGCGCGCTCGATCTCGGCTGCATGCTCGGGTGCATGATCGAGTCGGGCCTCGGCATTGCCGCGGGCGCGCACATCGCGAGCCTCTTCGAGCACGTCGACCTCGACGGCAACATCCTCCTGCGCGAAGACCCGTGGCCGGGTGTGCAGCTCGTCGACGGCGTGCAGGTGCCCGCCGAGCTGCCGGGTCTCGGCGTCTCGCGCGCATGAACGCGACGCGCTACCTCATCCTCGCCGAGGGCTTCAGCGGCGACTCGCACTACGGCAAAACGATGTGGGGCGTGCTGCGCTACCGGCGCGACGACGTCGTCGCGATTCTCGACTCGACGCGCGCGCCGGGTGACTCGGAGCTGGGCGTTCCGATCGTGAAGACGGTCGACGAGGCGCTCCGGCTCGCCCCGAACACGGCGCTCGTCGGCGTCGCGACGCAGGGCGGCCGTTTCCCACCCGCGTGGATCGACCTGCTGAAGCAATGCGTCGCCGCCGGGCTCGACATCGAGAACGGCCTGCACGTCTTCCTGAACGACGACGCCGAGCTGCGCGAGAGCGCCGCGGCGCACGGCGCGCAGCTGCGCGACCTGCGCCGGCCGCCGGCCGATGTCTCGACGGCGACAGGCGAGAACCTGTCGGTGCCGGGGACGATCGTGCTCACGGTCGGCTCCGACTGCGCGATCGGGAAGATGACCGTCTCGCTCGAGCTCGACCTCGAGGCGCGCCGCCGCGGCCGCACGTCGGTGTTCGTCCCGACGGGGCAGACCGGGATCGCGATCGCGGGCTGGGGGATCTCGGTCGACGCCGTCGTCGCCGACTTCATCGCCGGCGCCGCCGAGCGGCTTCTCGTGGAAGGCTCGCGGCGTGGGGGAGGGCAGCCCGAGCAGGTGCTCTGGGTCGAGGGCCAGGGCTCGCTCATCCATCCGGTCTACTCCGGCGTGACGCTCGGCCTCTACCACGGCAGCGTCCCGCACACGCTCGTGCTCTGCCACCAGGCCGGGCACACCGTGATCGAGGGCGCGGGCGGCGGGCCGCATCCGATCCCACCGCTCCGCGAGCTCGTCGAGCTGCACGAGCGGCTCGCCCTGCCCGCGCGGCCGGCCCGCGTCGCCGCCGTCGCGCTCAACACCCGCGAGCTGGACGAGGACGCGGCCCGGTCGGCGATCGCCGCCGCCGAGGCCGAGACCGGCCTGCCGGCCGACGACCCGGTCCGCTTCGGCGCGGCCAAGCTCGTCGACGCCGTCCTCGCGGCCTAACTCGGAAGGGGGTTGTACTCGTCGGGCTAGACCGCTTGACTCCGGGCTGCGGGTCTGCGGTCGACCGAAAAGGGATGAGGGCGTTGAAGACAATCGTTGCGGCACTTCTCGGCGCGTTCGCGCTCGCGTTTGCGGGCAGCGCGGCCGCGGGGCCCCAGATCGGCTTCGCGGAGGACGCGACGAAATACGCCGATGACGGCGGCGCGCGGCTCTTCGACGAGATGACCACGATTCAGACGACGACCAACCGCGTCGCCGTCTTCTGGAACGCCGACGCGCCGGCGGCGATCCAGGATCAGGCGTTCCTCGACCGGATGATCCCGGTCGCGCAGGCGCACCACATCCAGGTCGTGTTCGCCGTCTACCCGCTGAAGGCGACGATGGCGCCGACGAATCAGGCGGCCGCCGACACGTTCTGTGACTACGCCGTCAAGGTGATGCAGCGCTACCGCTACGTGAAGAAGGTGATCATCGGCAACGAGCCGAACCAGCCGAAGTTCTGGCAGCCGATCTGGAACGGGAGCGAGCCCGCCTCGCCTGCGGCCATGGAGGTCGTGCTCGCGAGCTGTTACGACAAGCTGAAGGCGTTCGACTCGACGCTCGACGTCGTCGGCGTGGGCCTCTCGCCCCGCGGCAACGACGATCCCGGCGCGTCGTCGAACTCGTCGATCTCGCCCGTGCGGTGGATCAAGGCGCTCGGCGACGCGTATCGCGCGAGCGGCCGCACGAAGCCGCTCTTCGACGCCTGGTCGTGGCACTGCTATCCGAACGTGAACACCGACGAGGTCGAGACCGGCTACGCGTGGCCGAACACCGGCTGCGTCAACTACGCGCGCGTGAAGCTCGCGCTGTGGGACGCGTTTCACGGCACCGGCCAGCCGCAGCCCGAGGCGTACCCGGTCGACACGACCGGCACCACGCTCTTCGGCCGCGTCTCGAAGACGTTCATCGACGAGACGGGCTGGCAGGTCGACACCACGAACCGCGCCGGCTACACGAACACCGAGAACGTGCCCGTGATCTCGGAGGCGAAGCAGGCCGAGGACTACGAGAAGCTCGTCCACCTCGCGAACTGCGAGCCGACGCTGACGGACTTCCACATCTTTCACGAGATTGACGAGTCGGACCGCACCGGCTTCCAGAGTGGCGTGCTTCGCGTCGACTTCAGCGAGCGCGACGCCGCGCGCGCGACGCCGAACTCCGTCAATCACGCGATCAAGACCGACAACGGCGCGTGCGCCGGCGGCGTCTGGCAGACGCTCGGCAGTTTCCTCTACTCGTCGAGCGCGGTCGTGCCTGACTACAAGACGTTCCCGTACCAGGGAGCGGTGCCACTGGCGGCGACGACGCTGAGCGGTGGCGGCAAGTACGTCACGCTCGACGCCGGCGAGGGCTTCACCTATTCGATCGTCTTCAAGAACGGGTTGCAGAGCTCGAACGCGAGCGGCGCGGCGCCGAGGACGACTGCCACGGTGAAGATTCCGACCGGCTTCGGCGCGGGGACGGCGACCATCGTCCTCAAGGCCGAGATGAACCCCTCCCGGACGAGCACCGTCACGCTCAAGCTCGGCGGCTCGGACACGAGCAGCTCGACCGGCAAGTCGAAGCCCAAGCCCAAGCCGAAAAAGAAGAAGAAGTAGCGCCGGACGGGTTCCCTCGAAGGGGGCAGAGGATTCCCTTGATCGCGGTCTAACGAGGCCAGCTGCGGCCGCCGATCACCCCTGGGCGGAGCTTGATCGACGGAGGGCCTTTCAATGAGACTTGCCGTTCTACTTGCGCTCTGTAGCGCACTCGTCCTACCGGCGGCCGGTGCCGCCGCGAACCGCACCACGGGCGCGGACGTGCCCGAGATCGCGTGGGGGGCGGCCGACGACGCCTCGAAGTTCGCCGACGACGGCGGCCTGTGGTTCTACGGCCAGCTCACCGGCGCGAGCCTGACGCAGAACCGCTGGACGGTCGCGTTCGACCCGAGCAACCCGACGGCGATCAACGAGCTGCCGTTCCTCGAGCGGGCCGCGCCGGTGGCGCAGGCGGCCGGGTTGCGGATCATCCTCGTCCTGTTCTCGCTCAAGGGCTCGCAGCACGACCCTGCGCAGTTCTGCGACTGGGCGAAGCAGGTCGTCCAGACCGTGAACCAGTGGGGCATCCACGACTTCGTCGTCGGCAACGAGGTGAACACGCGCCTGTACTGGTCGCCGCAAAAAGACGCGAAGGGGAAGGACGTAGCGGCGCCCGCGTACCTCGCGCTCCTCGCGCGCTGTTACGACACGATCCACGCGACCGACCCGGACGCGAACGTCATCGGCATGGGTCTCTCGCCGCGCGCGTCGACGAACCAGTCGAACGAGCCGCTCGTCTTCCTGCGCGACGTCGGCAAGGCGTATCGCGCCTCCGGCCTCACGACGCCGATCATGGATCAGCTGTCGGTGCACCCGTACCCGAACCCCGGGAACCCGACCGACGGCCCCGGTGTCGGCTACGACAACCCCGACCGCTTCGGCGTGCCGAACCTCGATCGCGTGAAGCAGGCGGTCTACGACGCCTTCAACGGCACCGCGCAGCCGACGACGCTGGACGGCTTGACCTTCATCATCGACGAGATCGGCTGGCAGACCGACACGACGAAGTACCCCGGCTACGTCAACGCCGAGAACGTCAACGTGGTGACGGAGCAGCAGCAGGCCAACGACATCAGGCTCATGGCGACGAAGTACTTCGCCTGCGATCCGACGGTCGTCGGCGTGCAGCTCTTCTTGCTCATGGACGAGAAGTACCGGAACGGTCGTGACGAGTCGAACAACTACCGCGGCGGCGGCTGGCAGAGCGGTCTCGTCACTGCGGGCGGCGAAGGCGTCTCGGTGCAGAAGAGCTCATACGCGATGTCGGCGCCGCTCTTCGCCGCCGGGCGCGCTGCCTGCACCGGCCCGCTGATCGCGTGGAGCCCGGGCAAGGCTGCGAAGGCCGCGAAGCCGTCGAAGCCGCCGAAGAAGCCGCGCAAGAAATAGGCCTTGACAACGAACATGTGTTCGCCTAGCATGGCGAACACATGTTCCCCAAGTTCCTGATCGTGCTCCTCCTGGCTGCGCTCGCTGTCGGCCTCGTTGCCCGCACCTCGCACGGGGCCGGACCCGAGCGGAGCTACGTCGTGAAGCCCACCGACACGCTCTGGTCGATCGCGGCGCGGAGCTACGGCGGCGACATCCGCGAGGGCGTGTGGAAGCTCCAGCAGCGGAACCATCTCGGCTCCGCGACGATCCGCCCGGGCCAGCGGCTCGTCCTGCCGGCGAGCTAGGCGCTCTTGGCGTCCGGGATCGGGATCCCGGAGACGTAGACCTTCTCGCCGCGGAAGAGGTGAAGCTCCTCGTCCCACGGGAACCAGATCACGACCTTCCACTCGAGCCGCTCGCCGGTCGGCGGCACGCCGAGCCACGCCGCCGCGTGGGTGGCAGAGACGTCCGCCTCCTCGCAGACGCCCTGCGGCCCGATGACGATGTCGGTCAGGTCGAAGCGGATGTCCGGGAACGCGGTCAGGAGCCCCGTGTAGAAGCGCGCCGCGCCCTCGTGGCCTTCCCAGCGGTGGCCACTCTGGACGAGCTCGTAGACGCAGTCCGGCGTGAGGGTCGAGATGAGGCCGGGGAGGTCCCGCGCGTCCTCCGCGATCGAGTGCGTCTTGTACAGCTCGCGGATCTCCGTATAGAGCTCCGGCGTGATCTCGCGCCGGTAGACCTCGAGCACTGTCGGGTCGGCCACGCGGAAGAGCCTACTATCGCGGATCGGTGGACCTCGACCTCGTCTTTCTCGGCACCTCGGCTTCGATGCCGACCTCGCAGCGCGCGCCCGCAGCGTTCCTCCTGCGCCGCGGCGGCGAACGGCTCCTCTTCGCCTGCGCCGAGGGAACGCAGCGCCAGCTCCAGCGCTCGACCGTCGGGCTGCCCGACATCGAGGAGATCTTCCTCACGCACTTTCACGCCGACCACTTCCTCGGCCTGCCGGGGATGCTGAAGACGTTCGCGCTGCGCGGACGCGACGAGGTCGGCCTCACCGTCTACGGGCCGGAAGGCATTCGCGATCTCTTCTCGCGTCTGAAGCCGTTCCTCGGGCGGTTGCCGTACCGTCTCACGACGGTCGAGCTCGCGGTCGGCGAGACGCTCGAGCGCGGCGAGTACGTGCTCGAGACATTCGCCGTCGATCACGGCGTGCCCGCGCTCGGGTACGCGCTCGTCGAGCACGACCGTCCGGGCCGTTTCGACGTCGCAGCCGCCGACGCGCTCGGCGTTCCGCCGGGACGCGAGCGTGGCGTCCTCCAGGGCGGTGAGCCGCTCACGCTCGACGACGGGCGCGTGATCACGCCCGACGCGGTGCTCGGGCCGCCGCGGCCCGGCCGCAAGGTCGTGCTCACCGGCGACACCGCACCGTCCGCATCCGTGGTGCAAGCCGCGCACAAGGCCGACGTGCTCGTGCACGAGGCGACCTTCGGCGCCGAAGAGGCGGCGCGCGCCCGCGAGACGCTGCACGCAACCGCGGCGGAGGCGGCGGAGGTCGCGAAGCTCGCCGACGTCAAGCTCCTCGCGCTCACGCACGTGTCGACGCGCTACTTCGGCTCGGAGCTCGCCGGCGAGGCGCGCGACGTGTTCGCGAACACGGTCGTCCCTCGCGACTTCGACGTGATCGACGTGCCGTTCCCGGAGCGCGGCGAGCCCGTGCTCGTCAAGGCCGGCGCGAGGCCCGTATCATCGGCCGGCGATGGCGAGGATGGTGCAAGTGGTGGTGGCGGGTGACCCCGCCGAGGCCGAGGAGCTCCAGGAGCTGCTGCACAACGCGGGCATCGAGGCGGAGATCGGCACCGAGGGTGAGGACGATCCGCTCACGGTGATGGTCCCCGAGGACTCGCTCGAAGCGGCGAAGGATGCGATCGAGGCTCTGACCGAGCCCGACGATCAGCCGCTCTCCGACTAGACCCTCCTTAGATCTGCCAGGAGCCGCCACGCAAGATCGGCACCCGGTCGCCGGACTTCGTCGTGCCGGTGACGCTGACGTCGTCGCTCCCGATCATGAAGTCGATGTGCACCGCGCTCGCGTTGATGCGCGGCAGGTCTGCGTCGTCGGCGATCGGTGACGAGTACGCGTCGCCGAGCGCGAGATGACTCGCCGCGTTCTCGTCGAGCAGCGTCGTGTAGAACGTGCGCCCGAGCTGGCCGATGCGGCTCTCGCGGTCGACGAGCGCGACCTCGCCGAGACGCGCCGCGCCCTCGTCGACGGCGCAGCGCCCCCGCAACGCGTCGGCGTTCGCGTCGGCGTCGATCTCGACCGCGCGCCCGCCCTCGAAGCGCACGCGCAGCCCGGTGACGAGCGAGCCGGCGACGTCGAGCGGCTTCGTCGCCGTGACGACGCCTTGCGTCCGCTCGGGATCGGGTGTCGTGTACACCTCTTCGGTCGGGATGTTCGGCACGTGGCGCACGCCGGTGCGCGTCTGCGACGAGCCGCCCTCCTTCGCAAAGCGCGACGACGGCAGCAGGCCGACCCTGAGATCCGTACCCGGCCCCTCGAAGTGGAGTGCGTCGAGGTCGAGCGCGTCGAGGCGGCCGGCCACCTGGAAGATCTCGTCGATCCGGTCGTACCACGCCTGCGCGGGATTGGGCTCGTCGAGGCGGCACACGTGCGCGACGTCGCGCCAGAGGAGCTCGAGCGCTTCGCCGTCGCCGGCGTCCGGGTAGACCATCCGTGCCCACGCATGCGTCGGGAACGGCGAGAGCGTCCACGCGATCGAACGCTCGTCGATCGTCTTGAACGTCTCCTTGATCGTCGGCAGCCGGTCGAGCCCCGCGCGGACCGGGTCGACGCCGTCGAGGAGCCCGGGCGAGACGAGCGGGACGAGCACGCAGCGCGCGGCGTCGAGCTCGCCGAGGAGCTCCATCCGCTTGCCGAGCCACGGCGGCACCCAGTCGAGCGTCTCCTCGCGCGCGGTCTCGGCGCGGATCCGTTTCACGGCTCCGTCGAAATACAGCACGTCGACGTAGCGCGCGCCCTTCTCGTATGCGCGCCTCGCGATCGCGTGCACCAGCGGCTGTGCCTCGAGCAGGGCCTCGACCGCCAGCACCTGATCGGGCTGGACGTTGGCACCGACGGAGACGATGAGATCCGCATAGCGCTCCAGGAGCTCCGGAGTCACGACGCGAACGCTACTAAGCTCGGCCCGTGAACGAGAGCGACGTCGAGCTCCGGAACCGCACCTACCGCCATTACGTGGAGAACGGGCATCCCCCGACGGCGCACGACCTCGGCATTCCGCAGGACGAGCTCGACGCCGGGTGGCGACGCCTCCATGCGGCGCATGCCCTCGTCCTCAACCCCGCGACGACCGAGATCCGCATGCTCAACCCGTTCTCGCTCGTGCCGACTGCGTACCGCGTCCGCGCCGGCGGCCGCTGGTGGTACGCGAACTGCGCCTGGGATGCACTCGGCATCTGTGCCGCCCTCCATGTCGACGGCCGTATCGAGGCCTCGTGCCCGGACTGCGGCGAGCCGATCGCCGTCGAGATCGCGGCCGAGCAGCCCGACGACCCGAGCCTGCTCTTCCACTGCCTCGTGCCCGCCGAGCACTGGTGGGACGACATCGTCTTCACCTGAAGCACGATGAACCTCTTCCGGTCGGAGGAGCACATCGTCCGCTGGCTCGGCGTCCGGCAGCCGGGAGCGACGATCACCGTGACGAAGCTGAGCGAGCTCGCGCACGCCTGGTGGGGCGACCGCATCGCCCCGGGCTGGCGGCCGCATACGCGCGAGCAGAACGCGGCGATCCTCGAGCAACTCGGCCTCATCGGGCCGTTCTGGAAGTTGCCCTAGCAACCAGGTTTTCAACCTGGTTGCGGTCGTTGAAACGGTCGCGCGGATCGACGACCGCAACCTGCTTGAAAGCAGGTTGCGAGATTCGCCGCCACGCCGTCCGCTCCGCGGGGTAATGTCCCGCCCGACACGAACCCCTTTAACCCGGTCCAGTGAGGCCGGAAAGGAGTCGAATGACGACGCACGCCCGCATTCCTGCGATCCCTGCTGCGCACCCGTGAGCGCGGTGGAGACCTCCGGGAAGATCCTCCTCGACGCCGACGCGCTCGCGCGGACGCTCTCGCGCATCGCGCACGAGATCATCGAGGGCAACCCGGACCTCGACGATGTCGCGCTTGTCGGCATCCAGACCCGCGGCGTCCCGCTCGCGCAGCGGCTCGCGCGCCTGATCGAGGAGCGCGCCGGCCAGGCGCCCGTCCTCGGCGCCGTCGACATCACGTTCCACCGCGACGACGTCCACGTCCGCGCCGGCGAGGCGCCGAGGCACGCGCAGCCGGTCGTGCGCGAGACGCAGCTCCACTTTCCGCTCGAGGGGCGCACGGTCGTGCTCGTCGACGACGTCCTCTACACCGGACGCACGATTCGTGCCGCAATCGAGGCGCTCTTCGACTACGGCCGCCCGGCGCGCGTGCAGCTCGCCGTCATCGTCGACCGCGGCCACCGCGAGCTACCGATCCGCCCCGACTACGTCGGCAAGAACCTGCCGACGGCGCGCGGCGAGCGGATCCAGGTGCAGCTCGTCGAGATCGACGAGGTCGACCAGATCCTGCTGGTGCCGAGCCCGGAGGAGGGGTCGCAATGACGTCGATTCACTTGGTCAAGGACGACCTGCGGCCGCCTGACCGGCCGTCGCGGCGCCATCTGATCTCGATCGCCGACCTGACACGCGACGACGTCGAGCGCCTGCTCGGCACCGCTCACGTCTTCGAGGGCTCGCTGACGCGGAACGTGAAGAAGCTGCCGACGCTCAAGGGCCACCTCGTCGTCAACCTCTTCTACGAGTCGTCGACGCGCACCTCGTCGAGCTTCGAGCTCGCGGCGAAACGGCTCTCGGCCGACACGATGACGATCAAGTCCGCCGGCTCGTCGGTGGACAAGGGCGAGTCGCTGAAGGACACGGCGCTGACGATCGGCGCCTACGACCCCGACGTGATCGTCATGCGGCATCCGCAGATCGGCGCACCGCAACTCGTCGCCCGCGTCACCGACGCCCATGTCGTGAACGCCGGCGACGGCAAGAACCAGCACCCGACGCAGGCGCTCCTCGACCTCTACACCCTGCAGCAGGAGCTCGGGCGCCTCGACGGGCTGCACGTCGCGATCGTCGGCGACGTCCTGCACTCGCGCGTCGCCCGCTCACTCGTGCAGGCGTTCGCGCTCGTCGGCATCCGCTGCACGCTCGTCGGCCCCCCGGCACTGCTGCCGAAGCTCGGCGTCGAGGCGACCTCCGACATCGACGCGATCCGCGACGCCGACGTCGTCTACGTCCTCCGCATGCAACAGGAGCGGATGGAGCCCGGCGCAAACTTCGTGCCGAGCCTGCGCGAGTACACCGCGCGCTGGGGCATCACTCCCGAGCGGCTCCGCCCGGGGCAGAAAGTCATGCATCCGGGGCCGATGAACCGCGGCGTCGAGATCGATCCGCGCGTCGCCGACTCCGCCGACTCGCTCGTCGAGGCGCAGGTGCGCTCGGGGCTCGTCGTGCGGATGGCCGTGCTCTACGACGTGCTCACCGGCGGCCCGGTCGGCGTGCGCAACCTCGCCGCGGCGGAGGTGGCCTGATGCTGTGGGCGAGAGAGCACGAGGGCGCGAACATCGTCGTCCGCGGCGTCCGCGTCGTCGATCCGACGGAGGGCATCGACGCAGTCCTCGACGTCCGCATCGATCGCGGCGTGATCGCTGCGATCGCGGAGACGGTCGACACGAACGAGCACCGCGTGATCGACGGGACCGGGCTCGTGCTCGCGCCCGCGTTCGTCGATCCGCACGTCCACCTGCGCACACCAGGCCGCGAGGACGAGGAGACGATCGCGAGCGGCACCGCCGCCGCTGCGGCCGGCGGCTACTGCGCGATCCTCGCGATGCCGAACACGGATCCGATCGTCGACTCCGCGGCGACGCTCCGCTCGCTCGTCGAGACGGCCAAGCACGAAGGCGAGATCCCCGTCGGGTTCCTCGCAGCGATCACGCGCGGCCAGCACGGCGCCGAGCTGACGGAGATGGGGGAGCTCGCCGATGCCGGCGCGGTCGCGTTCTCCGACGACGGCGTCCCGGTCGTCTCCGCCGGACTGATGCGGCGCGCGCTCCAGTACGCGTCGATCACCGGCCGGCCCCTCGCGCTCCACTGCGAGGAGCCGACGCTCTCGCGCGGCGGCCACGTGCACGAAGGCGCCGTCGCCGCCGAGCTCGGCTTCGCCGCCTATCCCTCGGTGGCCGAGTCGGTGATGGTCGAGCGTGACCTCGCGCTCGCCGCCTACGAAGACCAGCCGGTGCATCTCATGCATCTCTCGGCGGCGGAGTCCGTTGCCGCGTTGCGCCGCGCGCAGGACGGCGGAGCGCACGCAAGCGGCGAGGTGACGCCGCATCATCTCGTGCTCACCGACGAGGCGGTGCGCTCGCTGGACGCGAACGTGAAGATGAACCCGCCGCTGCGTGCGGAGCGCGACCGCGTCGCGCTTCTCGACGCACTGCGCGACGGCACGATCGAGGCGATCGCAACCGACCACGCGCCGCACGCACGACACGAGAAGGACGTGCCGTTCGAGGCGGCACCGTTCGGCGTCACCGGCCTCGAGACGGCCTTCGCGGTGCTCTACACCGAGCTCGTCGAGCCCGGGCTGCTGCCGCTCGCAACGCTGCTCGAGCGGATGTCCGCGGGGCCCGCGCGCATCTTCGGGCTCGAGCGGCCGCGGCTCGTCGCAGGTGCGCGCGCGAACCTCGTCCTGCTCGATCTCGCCGGCACGACGAAGGTGACCGCAGACGGGTTCCGCTCGCGCTCGGCGAACTCGTGGCTCCTCGGCCGCACCCTGCATGGGCGCGTGGCAATGACGTTCGCAGCCGGCGCGCTGGTGCACGAATGAGCGGCATGTTGGTGCTCGAGGACGGCACCGTCTTCCCCGGCGAGTCGGTCGGCGCCGAGGGCTTCGCGTGCGGCGAGGCTGTCTTCACGACCGCGATGACGGGCTACCAGGAGATCGCGACCGATCCGAGCTTCGCCGAGCAGCTCGTCTGCTTCACCGCGCCGATGGTCGGCAACTACGGCGTCGATCCGATCCGCTCCGAGTCCACGCGGCCGCACGCGCGCGCGGTGCTGATGCGCGACGCGCGCGGCCCGCAGTGGACCGACTGGTTGCTCGAGAAGGGCGTCGTTGCGCTGACGGGCATCGACACGCGCAGCCTCGTGCTCAAGCTTCGCGACTCCGGGGCCATGCGCGGCGTCGCGTGCTCCGGCGACGCCGCCGTCGACGAGGCGCTCACGCTTGCGCAGAAGCTCGAGCCGATGAGCGGCCGCGCGCTCGTCGCCGACGTGTCGACGAAGGAGCCGTACATCTTCAGCGACTCGGGCGGAGCGCGCGTCGCCGTCGTCGACTACGGCTGCAAGCGCTCGATCCTGCGGCGGCTCGCGCGCGCGGGCGCGGCGGTCACGGTCTATCCGCACGACGTCGACGCGGACGAGCTCGCCGGCTTCGACGGTGTCCTGCTCTCGAACGGCCCCGGCGACCCGGAGCCGCTCGCCGCTGAGATCGACACGGTGCGCGAGCTGCTCGGCCGCGTGCCGACGCTCGGCATCTGCCTCGGCCATCAGCTGCTCGGCCGCGCGGCCGGCCTGACGACGTCGAAGCTCCCCTTCGGCCACCGCGGCGCCAACCATCCCGTGCTCGAGCGCGCGACGGGACGCGTGCTCGTCACGGCGCAGAACCACGGCTTCTGCGTCGATGTCGCCGAGGCGCCCGAGGTGACGCACGTGTCGCTCTACGACGGCACCGTCGAAGGGCTCGCGTTCCCGGCGCTGCGCGCACAGTCGCTGCAGTTCCATCCCGAGGCGGGGCCAGGGCCGCACGACGCGTGGCCGCACCTCGAGACCTGGGTGGAGGGTCTCGCCGATGCCGCGTAGGACGGACCTCGAGTCGATCCTCCTCATCGGCTCCGGGCCGATCGTGATCGGCCAGGCGTGCGAGTTCGACTACGCCGGCTGCCAGGCCCTGAAGGTGCTGCGCGAGGACGGCTTCCGCACGATCGTCGTCAATTCGAACCCGGCGACGATCATGACCGATCCCGGCTTCGCCGACCGCACGTATCTCGAGCCGCTCGACCTCGAAGGCGTCGCGTCGGTGCTCGAGCGCGAGCGGCCGGATGCACTCCTGCCGACGATGGGTGGGCAGACGGCTCTCAACCTCGCGCGCGAGCTCGCGCACGCGGGCATCCTCGACGACCTCGGCGTCGAGCTGATCGGCGCGCCGCTGCACGTGATCGACCGCGCCGAGGACCGGCAGCTCTTCAAGGAGTGCGTCGAGCGGGCGGGGCTCCGCGTCCCTCGCTCGCGCACCGTGACGGCGCTCGACCAGGTCCACGGCCTGATGACGCCAGCGGTCGTGCGACCGGCATTCACGCTCGGCGGCCACGGCGGCGGCTTCGCTGAGACCGCGGAGGAGCTGCGTGCGCAAATCGAGCGCGGCCTCCGCGAGAGCCCGATCGGCCAGGTGCTCGTCGAGGAGTCGGTGCGCGGCTGGGACGAGTTCGAGCTCGAGGTCGTCCGCGACCGCGCGGACAACGTCGTGATCGTCTGCTCGATCGAGAACCTCGACCCGATGGGCGTCCACACCGGCGACTCCGTGACGGTCGCGCCCCAGATGACGCTCTCCGACGAGGCCTATCAGGAGCTGCGCGACGCAGCCGCCAAGATCGTGCGCGAGGTCGGAGTCGAGTGTGGCGGCTCGAACATCCAGTTCGCGCGCGATCGCGAAAGCGGCGAGATCAGGGTGATCGAGATGAACCCGCGCGTGTCGCGCTCGTCCGCGCTCGCGTCGAAGGCGACGGGCTATCCGATCGCGAAGGTCGCGGCGAAGCTCGCGGTCGGCTACACGCTCGACGAGATCCCGAACGACTTGACGAAGACGACACCGGCGAGCTTCGAGCCGACGCTCGACTACGTCGTCGTGAAGATCCCGCGCTTCGCCTTCGAGAAGTTCCCCGGCGCCGATACGAAGCTCGGCACGCAGATGAAGTCGGTCGGCGAGACGATGGGCATCGGCCGCACGTTCCGCGAGGCGTTCGTGAAGGCGGAACGGGGGCTCGAGGCGCCGCTCGACTGGCACCCGGAGAACCTGCACCCGTGGTTCGCGCGCGAGCTCGAGCGCGCCGACCACGAGCGCGAGAAGCAGCAGACGCGCACACCGGTGTACCGGCGCATCGACTCGTGCGCGGGCGAGGTCGCGGCGGAGTCGTCCTATTACTACGCAACCTGGGGCGAAGCCGATGAGGCGCCGCCGCACGGCACGGCCCCGCGCGTCGTCATCCTCGGCAGCGGCCCGAACCGCATCGGCCAGGGCATCGAGTTCGACTACTGCTGCGTCCACGCGGCGCAGGCGTTCCGCGCGCTCGGCTACGAGGCCGTGATGGTCAACTCGAACCCCGAGACGGTGTCGACCGACTACGACACGAGCGATCGCCTCTACTTCGAGCCGCTCGACGCGGCCGCCGTCCTCGCCGTCTGCAAGCGCGAGCAGCCGGAGGGCGTCGTCATCCAGTTCGGCGGGCAGACACCGCTGAAGCTCGCCTCCGCACTCGAGGACGCGGGCCTGGCGATTCTCGGCACGCCGTTCGGCGCCGTCGACCTCGCCGAGGACCGCGAGCGCTTCGGCCGCCTCACCGACGAGCTCGGCATCCGTGTGCCGCCGTGGGGCATGGCGGAGAGCGCCGCCGAGGCGGAAGAGGTCGCAGAGCGGATCGGCTACCCGGTGCTCGTGCGGCCGTCGTACGTCCTCGGTGGGCGCCAGATGCGGATCTGCTACTCGGCGGAGCAGGTGCGCGACGCGATGCGCAGCATCGAGGGCCGCGTGCTCGTCGACCGTTTCCTCGAGGACGCGATCGAGCTCGACGTCGACGCGCTCGCCGACGGAACGCTCTGCTACGTCGCAGCGGTCATGCAGCACGTCGAAGAGGCGGGCGTGCATTCCGGCGACTCGTCGTGCGTCCTGCCCGCGCCGTCGCTCGACCCCGCAACGTACTTCGAGGTCTGCCACATCGTGCGCCGGCTCGCGCGCGGCCTCGGTGTCGTCGGGCTCCTGAACGTGCAGCTCGCGCTCTCGGGCGGTGTGCTCTACGTGCTCGAGGCGAACCCGCGCGCGTCGCGCACCGTCCCGTTCGCGTCGAAGGCGACCGGCGTCAACCTCGTCGAGGCGGCGTGCAAGCTCGCAACGGGCGTGCGCATCTCGGAGCTCGAGCTGCCGCCCGAGCGGCCGCCCGCTCAGGTGAGCGTCAAAGCCGCAGTGCTCCCGTTCGCGCGCTTCCCCGGCGCCGACCCGGTGCTCGGCCCGGAGATGCGCTCGACCGGCGAGGTGATGGCGAGCGCGCGCGACTTCCCGACCGCGTTCGCTAAGGCAGAGCGCGCGGCAGGCCGTCCGTTGCCGTCGCACGGAACCGCGTTCCTCTCGGTGCGCGACGCCGACAAGCCGGCGTTGATCCCGATCGCCGCCGCGCTCGCCGGGCTCGGGTTCGAGCTCATCTCGACGGGCGGCACCGCAGACGCGCTTCGCGCCGCCGGGCTCGACGTGCACGAGATCGACAAGGGCAGGCCGGTCGTCGACCTGATCCGGAGGCGCGGCTGCGATCTCGTCGTCAACACGCCGCAGGGACGCAACGCGCGCTCCGACGGCTACGCGATCCGAGAAGCCGCGCTCGCGGCGCGGATCCCGTGCATCACGACACCGTCCGGCGCCGCCGCCGCGGTGCACGCGATCGCGTCGGCGCGGCGCGAGGGAACGCTTTCACTGCAAGAGCGGATCGAGGTCGAGGCCGTTGGCGCTTAGACGCGAGCAGCTGACAGTCATGGGCCGCGAAACCGTCGGGCTCTACACGCTCCTGCGGCTCGAGCGCGGCGCGCTCGACCCGGGCGCGCCGGGGCAGTTCTTCATGCTCGAGGCACCCGGACGGCTGCTGCCGCGGGCGCTCTCGCTCTGTCTCGCGCCGCGGGGCGAGCTCGCATTTCTCCTCGATCCGGTCGGCCCGGGGACGGAGGCACTCTGCGCGCTCGACGCCGGTGACCGGATCCATGTCTTCGGCCCGCTCGGCAACGGCTACCGGCTCGACGTCGTCCGGCCGCTGCTCGTCGGCGGCGGCGTCGGCCTCGCGCCGCTCCCGTACCTCGCGGAGGCGCTCGGCTCCCCGCCCGCGGTCCTCGGCTTCCGCACCGACGCTCACGCCGAGGCGGCGGTGCTGCTCCCCGGCGCCGAGGTCGTCGTGAACCCCGTCCTTGTAACAGACTGCAACTTGGAGGGCTACGACGTGCTCGCGTGCGGACCGGAGCCGATGCTGCACGCGGTCGCCGCGCAGTGCCCCGGCGCGCAGCTCGCATGGGAGGCGCCGATGGCGTGCGGCTACGGCGCGTGCTACGGCTGCGCCGTCGAGATCGGCGGCGAGCTGAAGCGTCTCTGCGTGGAAGGACCCGTCCTGGTGTCCTCCCAGCGAATGAGTGCCGGCCTCTCGCCCGCGATCACGCAGCGCGTCGCCGCGTCCTCAGTCGCCCCCGTAGCAACCGCTACGAGGGCTCCCTGCGTCCTTGCGCCGCTTGGTGCTCGCGACCGAGAGACTCGGCAGCATCCGCCGGGAGGACACTTTGCTGCTTAACGCGTCCGGTTGTCTCGACGCGCTCGTTGCGCCCGACGTCGCGCGCAGGCTCGACGGCTTCGTCACGAAAACGATCACGCCGCTGCCGCGTGAGGGCAACGCGCCGCCGCGCATCGCGGAGACCGCGCACGGGATGCTGAACGCGATCGGGCTTGCGAACCCGGGCCGCGAGCGCTTCCTCCGCGAGCACCTGCCACGGCTCCGGGAGCTCGGGATCCCGCTCTGGGTCTCGGTCGGCGGCTTCTGCGCCGCCGACTACGCCGACACCTGCGCGGCCCTCGCCGACATCGAGGCGATCGAGCTCAACCTCTCCTGCCCGAACGTCGACGAGGCCGCCGACTCGGCCGCCGAGATCGTCGCCGCCTGCCGCGCCGCGACGCCGCTGCCGCTCTACGCGAAGCTCTCCGCCGCCCACCCGGACATCGCCGCCGTCGCGCGCGCGGTCGCGGCCGCCGGAGCCGACGGGCTTTCGCTCGTCAACACGCTCCGTGGCCTCGCGCTCGACCCGCACACGCTGCGGCCCGTGCTCGCGCGCGGCACAGGCGGTCTCTCCGGTCCGTCGCTCAAGCCCGTCGCACTCGCCGCAGTCCACACGTGTTACGCGGCGACGCAGCTTCCGATCGTCGGCATGGGCGGACTCACGAGCGGGCAGGACGCGCTCGAGCTCGTCGCATGCGGCGCGTGCCACGTCGCACTCGGCACGGTGCTCTTCTCCGATCCCGATGCACCGTCGCGTATTCGGGAGGAGCTCGCCGAGGTCAATGTGGAGGACTTCGTCGCCGCCGCGCACGACTCGGAAAAGTTGCTGGAGTTCCGCGCAAAAGTGGTTGCTTGATCGCGGCTGACACGTTGGTAGTATCGGGCGCCTGCCCGTGTCTGCCTCCAAAACCGCTCACGCACCTGTCCGCTCCCTCGACCAGCGCATGGACGCGCTTCGTCGGGCGAACGACGTTCGTGTCAAACGGGCGAAGCTGAAGAAGGATCTGAAGGACGGGCGGGTCCGGATCGAGAGCATCCTCGGCCGGCCGCCGGAGTACGTCGAGACGGCAAAGGTGATCGACATCCTGATGGCGGTGCCGAAGTTCGGCCGCGTGAAGGCGGCCCGCTTCCTCAGCACGTGCCGCATCAGCCAGTCGAAGACCGTCGGCGGGCTGTCGGACCGGCAGCGCACGGAGCTGATTGACCTCTTCAACCGGTAGCGCCCGGCCGTCGGTCGTCGTCGTCACGGGGCCGTCCGGTGCCGGCAAAGGAACGCTGATCCGGGAACTGCTGGAGCGCGTGCCCGACCTGGAGGTCACCGTCTCGGCGACCACCCGCGAGCGGCGTCCCGGCGAGGAAGACGGTCGCGAGTACTGGTTCCTCGACCCGGACGAGTTCCTCGCGCGCATCGAGTCGAACGCCTTCCTCGAGCACGTGGTCTACGTCTCGGGCCACCGCTACGGCACGCTCCGGTCGGAGCTCGAGCGCATCCGCGCGAAGGGTCACGTGCCGCTCCTCGAGCTCGAGACCGAGGGAGCCCGGCGCGTCAAGTCGGAGGATCCACGCGCCGTCACGATCTTCATCTCCGCCGCCGTCGACGAGCTCGAACGCCGGCTCCGGGAGCGCGCAACCGAGAGCACGGGCGAGATCGGTGAGCGAATCGCCCTCGCCCGGCGGCAGCTCGACGAAGCCGGCAGCTTCGACTACGTCGTCGAGAACGACGATCTGGAGCGGTCGGTCGAGGAGCTCACGGAGCTTTGCCGCGGCCTGCTCGATTCTGCAGGTACCATTTCCCCGAGATGATTCAGCCTCGCGTAGACGATCTGCTCCTCAACGTCGATTCGCGCTATGCGCTCGTCATCGTTGCGGCCAAGCGGGCCCGGCAGATCAACAACTACCACCACCAGCTCGGCGAAGGCACCTTCGACGACAATCCGCCGCCGCTCGTGGAATCGCGCTCGAAGAACTACCTCACCATGGCCATGGAGGAGATCTCCGAGGGCATGCTGACCTACGACTACGTGAAGTAAGTCGTTCCGCGCCCTAGCGCGCAGCCTCAGAGCAGGCACAATTCCCCGCATGGCCCGCGTCCTGCTTGGGGTTACAGGGGGCATCGCCGCCTACAAGGCCTGCGAGGTCTGCCGTCTGCTGGTCAAGGGCGGGCACGACGTCGTGCCGCTCGTGACGCCCGGTGCCGAGCGCTTCGTCACCGCCGAGACCTTCCGCGCGCTCGCGCGCAGGCCCGCGGCCGAGGACGTCTACCTCCACCTGACGCGCGCCGACCTGCTGCTCGTCGCGCCGTGCACGGCGAACACGCTGGCGAAGCTTGCGCACGGGCTCGCCGACAACGTCCTCACCGAGGCGGCGCTCGCGCACCGCGGCCCGACACTCGTCGCACCGGCGATGAACCCGCGCATGTGGTCGCACCCAGCTACGCGCGCGAACGCGGAGCTGCTCCGCGCGCGCGGCGTCGTGCTCGTCGGCCCCGACGAGGGTGAGACGGCCGAAGGCGAGCTCGGCGTGGGGCGGATGGCCGAGCCGCACGAGATCGTCGCCGCCACGGAGGATCTCCTCGCCGGACACGGGCCGCTGCGGGGGAAGCGTGTCCTCATCTCCGCCGGCGGGACGCGCGAGCCGATCGACGCCGTCCGCTTCGTCGGCAACCGGTCGTCGGGCCGGATGGGCATCGCGCTCGCCGCGGAGGCCCGCGCGCGCGGCGCGCACGTCACCCTCCTCGGCGCGAACCTCGCTGCCGCAGCGCCCGCCGGTGTCGAGCTCGTCGAGACGCCGACCGCCGCCGAGCTCGAGCGCGAAGCTCTGACGCGTGGCGCGGACGCCGACGTCGTGATCATGGCCGCCGCCGTCGCCGACTACCGCCCCGTGGAGGCGCTTGCGACGAAGCGGCCGAAGGACCGGAGCGGCTGGACGGTCGAGCTCGAGCCGACGACCGACATCCTCGCAACGCTCGGCGAGCGCCGCACACCGGGTCAGCTCCTCGTCGGCTTCGCGGCCGACCAGGGCGAGCGCGGCCTCGGGCGCGCACGCGAGAAGCTCACGGCGAAGAAGACCGACCTGTTCGTCTTCAACGACGTCGCGCGCAGCGACATCGGCTTCGACTCCGTCGATAACGAGGTGACGCTCGTGACCCACGCCGGCGAGCGCACGGTCGGCAAGGCGCCGAAGAGCGAGATCGCGGCGGCTGTCCTCGACGAGGTGGAGCGCCTGCTTGGCTGAGCCGGCGGTAGAACCGGCACCGGCGGACCTCGTCGGCGCGATCGTCGCGAACCTCGGCAAGGTCGTGCACGCGTCCGAGGAGACGCTGCGGCTCGTCGTCCTCTGTCTCGTCGCCGAAGGGCACCTGATCATCGAGGACTTCCCGGGCGTCGGGAAGACGATGCTCGCGAAGGCGCTCGCGCGCTCGCTCGACTGCTCCTTCTCCCGACTCCAGTTCACGCCGGACCTGCTGCCGTCCGACGTCACGGGCGTCAACGTCTACGACCAGCGGTCGAACCGCTTCGAGTTCCGGGCGGGACCCGTCTTCGCGAACCTCCTGCTCGTCGACGAGGTGAACCGTGCGTCGCCGAAGACGCAGGCGGCGCTGCTCGAGTGCATGCAGGAGTCGCAGGTGACGATCGACGGCGAGTCGCATCAGCTCGAGCGCCCGTTCATGGTCATCGCGACCCAGAACCCGATCGAGTACGAGGGCACGTACCCGCTGCCCGAGGCGCAGCTCGACCGTTTCACGATGCGGCTCGCCCTCGGCTATCCGCCGCTCGCGGACGAGGCGAAGATGCTCGACGAGCAGACGCACACGCCGCCGCTCGATTCGCTCGTCCCGGTCGCCGACGCCGACGACGTCGTGCGGCTTGCCGAGCAGGCGCGCGAGGTGTACGTCGAGGAGAGCCTCAGCCGCTACGTCGTCGCGCTGCTGCGCCAGACAAGGGCCGACACGCGTCTCTATCTCGGCGCGAGCCCGCGCTCGGGCATCGCGCTTCTGCGGGTCGCGAAGGCGCGTGCGCTCGCGGACGGCCGCGACTATCTCGTGCCTGACGACGTGAAGGCGATCGCCGCCGTCGTGCTTTCCCACCGGCTGATCCTCGGCCCCGAGGCGCGCTCCGCCGGGCTCGGCGGCGCCGCGATCGTCGCCGAGGCCCTCGAGAAGACGCCAGTTCCCGTATGACCCGGCGAGGGCGTTCGGTCCTCGCGCTCGGCGTCGTCGTCTACTTCGCCGCGTGGATCTTCGGCTCGCGCGCGCTCTACCCGGTTGCTACCGGTCTCGTCTTCTCGGTCGCCCTTGCAATCGGGTGGGTTCGCCTCTCGACGCGGCCGCCGCACGTGCGCCGGCACGGCGCGGCGCGTGACGTCGTCGAGGGCGACGACGTCCGGGTCGACCTCGTCGTCGAGTCGACCGGCGCGGTGCCGCCGCCGACGCTCGTCGCACACGAGCGGCCCGGGCGGCTCGACGAGCGCCGCGTCGAGCTCCACCACGTCGGCGGCAGGCGGTTCGCGGGCGGCTACGAGCTCCGCGCGGTGCCCCGAGGGCGGTACGCGTTCCAGACGGTGAAGCTGACGATCGAGGACCCCTTCGCGCTCGCGCACGCCGATCTCGAGCAGGGAGAGCCGCAGGCGCTCGTCGTCTATCCGCGCCTCGTGACGCTCGAGCGCCTCTTCTCGGAAGGCGGCGCCCACGCGCAGGACGGGCGCCGGCTGCTCCTGCGCCGACCCACGGGCTTCGAGCTGCACAGCGTGCGCGAGTACATCGAGGGCGAGTCGCTGCGCAAGGTGCACTGGCCGACGACCGCGCGCAGCGGCCGGCTGATGGTGAAAGAGCTGGAGGACGCTCCACGTGACGAGGTCGCGGTGCTGCTCGACGGCGACGCGCGCTCCGGCACGGATCGGAGCTTCGACGTCGCCGTGCGCGCGGCAGGCTCCGTCTTGCAGGCGCACGTCCGCCGCCGCCGGCGCTGCGCGCTCGTCCTCAACTCGGCGGCCCGGGAGGTGCAGGCGGTCACCTCGGAGAGCGATTGGCGCCGCGCGCTCGAGGTGCTCGCCGGCGCGGAGCGCGACGCCCAGACTCCGGCGTTCGCCCTGCTGCAGGCGGACGGCGGCGTCGCCGCGCGCTCGCTCGAGCTCGTCGTCGTCACGTCGCGCGTCGACGCTGCCCACGTCGACCGCCTCGTCCAGCGCGCGCTCTCACGGCGGGGGACGTCGCTCGTCTACGTCGAGGCCGAGCCCGGCCCTGTGCCGCAGCTCCTGCGGCTCCAGGCGGTGGGCGTCCCGGTCGCGATCGTGCGCCTCGACGACGATCTCGCCGCCGCCCTCGCCGCGCCGGAGGCACGTGTTGCGTAGGACGCTCGCGGTCTCGCTCGCTCCCGCGGTGGTGATCGCTGCGGTCTGGCTTCGCCTCGAGGACCCGCTCGATCGTCCCGATCGCGCGATCGGCGTCGTCGCGCTCGCGCTGCTGCCGGCTCTCGCGCGCGCCTGGTTCCTGCGGATCGCCGCCGTCGTCGCCGCGGTCGCGCTCGGCGCGTGGATCGCCTTCGACGTCTCGCCGCTCCATCCGAGGCACTTCCCTCGCGCGGTCGGCACGCGTTTCGGCAACGGCTTCCTCGACTTCTACGACGTGCAGACGCCGTTCGACCCGCGCGTGCACGCCGAGATGCGCGGGGCGATCCTCGCAGCGATCTTCGGCTTCGTCGTCGCGCTCTCGTTCGCCGTCGCGGCGCGGCGGCCGCTCGCCGCCTCGCTTCTCGTGCTCGGCGGCGCCGGCTGGCCCGCGACGCTGCGCGGGAGTGCCGGTTCGCTCGTGGTCGGCGTCCTGATCCTGCTCGGCGTTCTCGTCGTGCTCGCGGGGCTGACCACGAGGCGCGTCCCCCGCGCCGTCTTACCGGCCGCAGCCGTGCTCGTGCTCGCGGCGACGATTGCGTCCGCCTCGGCGGCCGTCGCGAAGGGCGGCCTCGTGTCGTGGCAGCATTGGGACCCGTACACGGCGCCGCAGAAGGCGGTCGGCGTCGCGTTCGTCTGGGATGCGCAGTACAACGGCATCACGTTCCCGAAGAAGCGGACGACCGTCCTCGAGGTGAAGGCGCCGGGCCGCTCGCTCTACTGGCGCGCTGCGGTGCTCGACGAGTTCACGCGCGACCGCTGGGAGGAGACACCGCCCTTGCGCGCGGACGCGCTCGTGCCGAGCACCGGCAGGCCGCTGCTGCGCCAGGACGTGCATATCCTCGCGCTAGCCGACACGCACCTCGTCGGTGCGAGCGTGCCGCTCCGGTACGACGCGGGGGACGCTCCTCTCGTGACGCATGTGGCAGGCATCGCATCGCTGCCGTCCGGCCTGACGCGCGGCTTCCGCTACACGGCATGGAGCTACGCGCCGCGGCCGACCGCGGCGCAGCTCGCAGCGTCGAAGGCTGACTATCCGGTGCAGCTCACCGAGCGCGGGACGTTCCTGGATGTCTGGCATCGCGTGAACGTGCCGCCGTTCGGCGCCCCGAGGCGGACGCAGAGGGCTGCGGGGATCCTCGAGACGACACCGGTGTTGACGCGCTACGCGCCGCTCCTTCGGCGCGCGACAGAGGTTGCGGGTGGTGCGCGCTCGCCGTATGCGGCGGCGGCCGCGCTCGAGCAGTGGTTCCGCTTCAACGGTGGCTTCGCGTACACGAACCATCCCGCGTCGACGCCCGGCGCGCCGCTCGTCGACTTCGTGGCGCAAACGCGTGCGGGCTACTGCCAGCACTTCGCCGGCGCGATGGCGTTGATGCTTCGCTACCTCGGCGTGCCCGCGCGCGTCGCGGTCGGCTTCTCGAGCGGCACGTACAACGGCACCAAGGGCCTCTGGCGGGTCACCGATCACGATGCGCACGCCTGGGTCGAGGTGTGGTTCCGCGGCTACGGCTGGTTGCCGTTCGACCCGACGCCGTCGGGGCGTCCCGAGGTGGGTCACCTGAGCGCCCCGTACGCGACCGCCATCCTCACGGGTGCCCGCGTGCAGGCCGGCCGCGCGATCCGCGGCCTCGACCTCGGCGATCCGCGCGGGGCGGCGCACCATCACGGCGAGGAGGGCACCGGCGTCCGCGGGCTCGGACAGGCGGCCACCCCTGCCGCCGGCCGCTCGCACGGCGGCAGCCTCCTGCTCCTGCTCGCGCTCGTCGCCGCCGCGATCGCAACCGGCGTCGTCGTGACGAAGCTCGCAGTGCGGCGCGCGCGCTACCTCACGCGCGACCCGAGGCGCCTCGCGGCCGCCTGCCGCCAGGAGCTTGCCGACTACCTGCTCGACCAGAGGATCGACGCGGCACGAAGCGCGACGCTGCACGAGCTCGGCGCGCTCGTTCGCCACGAGCTTGCGGTCGACCCGGATGCATTCGTCGGAGCGGCGACGGCCGCGCGCTTCGGGCCGCCGTCCGGCGCGGCGCCTGCCGCCCGGCGTGCGCGCCGTGAGCTGCGTGCGCTGCTGCGGGGCATGCGAGTGCGCCTGTCGGCGCGCGACCGCGTGCGCGGGCTCCTGTCGCTGCGCTCGTTCGGCTTCGCGCCGTGAGACATGCCGTCGTGATGGCGGCGGGGGAGGGCACGCGCCTCAGTCCGCTGACCGAGCGCTGGCCGAAGCCCGTGCTGCCGATCGACGGCCGGCCGGTGATCGCGACGCTCATGCGGGAGCTCGCGGGCGCCGGGTGCGAGCTTGCGGTCGTCGTCACCGGCCACCTCGCCGAGCAGGTCGAGGAGCTCGTCGGCGACGGCTCCGCTTTCGGCCTGGAGGTGCGCTTCGCGCGCCAGCCGGGCGTGCTCGGCTCCGCCGACGCGGTGCAGCGCGGCGTCGCCGCGGGCGCGAAGCCGCCGTTTCTCGTCAGTGCCGCCGACACCGTCTACTCGCCGGGCGACATCGGCCGCTTCGCCGACGCGTTCGCGAGATCGAGCGCCGAGGGGGCGATCGCGGTGCGTCGCGAGCCGGGCGGCCGCCAGCCGGTCAGGGTCGCCGGCGGGCTCGTCGAGAAGCTGCTCGACGACGACGCCTCGAACCCGCTTTCTGCTGCGCCGCTCTGGGCGTTCGGGCCTCATCTCCTTCCGCTCCTCGACGGGCTCTCAGGCCCGCCCTACGAGATCGCCGACGCGGTCGAGCGGGCGCTCGCCGCGAGGCTCGCGATCGCCGGGATCGAGATCGGCCCGACGCGGGACTTGACGGATCCGGTTGACTTGGTGGTGCAAAATTTCCCGTACCTGGGGCGATGAGCGAGACCACCTACAGCCTCTTCCAACAAGGACGCCGCCACCTCAAGGGCGGCATGCCCGCGCAGGCGACCGTATCGCTCGAGAAGGCGAAGCGGCGCGAGCCGGACAAGGAGTCGATCCGTGAGGCTCTCGGGATCGCATACTTCCGCATCCGCCGCTGGGATGCCGCCGAGGCCGAGTTTCGGAAGCTGATCGAGCTCTCGCCCGTGAACGACTACGCGCACTACGCGCTCGGCCGCTGCCTCGAGAAGCAGGGACGCGAGCGCGAGGCGAACGCGCACTACAAGCTCGCGAGCTCGCTCCGTCCGGCGTCGGAGCAATACCGCGCGCGGATCAAGGACTTCGACGATGACTAGCGGAACTAGACGAGTCTGTCGCCGGTGACGCGGCGGATCTCGTCGAGCGACGAGATGCCCGTGATCGCGAGGCGCACGCCGTCCTGACGGAGCGTCGTCATGCCCTGCGTGACCGCTTCGGAGAAGATCTCCTCGGTCGAGCCGGAAGCGATGAGGCTCCGCATCTTGCCCTGAACCGGCATCACCTCGTACAACGCGACGCGACCGGAGAAGCCCGTGCCCGCGCACTGCACGCAGCCGACGGGACGGTAGAGCCACGTGTCCTCGCTCGCACGTTCGATCCCGAGACCGACGAGCTCGTGCGCCTCGGGCCAGTACGCCTCGCGGCAGTGCATGCACAAGCGGCGCGCGAGCCGCTGCGCGACGATGCAGTTGATCGCCGTCGCGATCAGGCTCGGCTCGACTCCCATGTCGACGAGCCTGGCGATGGACGACGCGGCATTGTGCGTGTGGAGCGTCGTCAGGACGAGATGGCCGGTCATCGCAGCTTGGATCGCGATGCGCGCCGTCTCCTCGTCTCGCACCTCGCCGACGAGCAGCACGTCCGGGTCGGAGCGGAGGATCGTGCGCAGGCCGCGCGCGAACGTGAGCCCCGACTTGAAGTTGACCTCGATCTGGTTGACGCCGGGTGTCTGGTGCTCGACCGGGTCCTCGATCGTCATCAGCACGCGGTCGTCCTTGTTGAGGACGTCGAGCGCCGCGTAGAGCGTCGTCGTCTTGCCCGAGCCGGTCGGCCCGACGGCAAGGACGCAGCCGTACGGCTGCCGGATCGCGCGCCCGAACTTCGCCTCGGCGTCCGAGCTCATGCCGAGCTCGCCGAGCCCTAGCCGGCTGCCCGAGCGGTTCATCAGGCGCAGCACGATCTGCTCACCGTGCGTCGTGGGGAGGCAGGCGACACGGATGTCCATCGGCTGGCCGCCGTAGCGGATCGAGATGCGTCCATCCTGCGGCGCGCGCTTCTCGGCGATGTCGAGCTCGCCCATGATCTTCAGGCGGCTCGTGACTGCGGGCTGCTGCGACTTCGGGATCGTCGCGAGGCTGCGCATCACGCCGTCGATCCGGGCGCGAACCACCATCGACTTTACCTGCGGCTCGAAGTGAACGTCCGAGGCGCCCTCTTCGACCGCACGCGAGATGAGTGCGTTGACGAGCTTGATCGCGGGCGCGCTCGTCGCGGCGCCGCCGCTGATGTCGTCGACCTCCTCGAGTACCTCGCCTTCGTCGTCGTCGAGCACGTCGAACGACGCCTTGTACGCCCGGTCGATCGCGGCTGTGAGATCGGGCAACGACGCAACTGCGACACGGACGTTCAGCCCGAGGGCGAGGCGAAGGTCGTCCGACGCGACGACGTTCGTGGGGTCGGCGACCGCGACGAGGACGAGGTCCTCGCTCAGGAAGCGGATGGGCAGCGCCTCGTAGCGGCGGGCGTACTTCTCCGGCAGCAGCGTCGAGGCCGCGGGCTCGATCTCGGCATGACCGAGGTCGATGTACTCGAGGTGGTGCTGCTCGGCGAGCAGCGTCGCGAGCTGCGCGGGGGAGACCCAGCCGTGCGCGATCACGATCTCGCCGAGGCGACGGCCGCTCGTCTCTTTCTCGGCCAGCGCAGCCTCGAGCTGCTCGGCGTTCAGAACGCCGTCGCGCAGCAACAGCGTGCCGATGGGCAGACGTGTGGCGTCGACCCGAGTCACTCCGGTCGGGAAGGGGGTCGGCAGTGAATGTGCGGCCGCATCCACCGTCCCTCTATCGGACTATGGTCCGCAAAGCATGAGGGCCGTTTGCCAGCGCGTTCGCGAGGCCCGGGTGCTCGTCGACGGCGAAACGGTGGGGGAGATAGGCCTCGGCCTCTGCGTTCTGCTCGGGATCGCGCGCGGGGACGGCGCCGGGGACGCCGAGCGTCTCGCGGGCAAGATCGCCCGCCTGCGGATCTTTCCGGACGACGAGGGGCGCTTCGACCAGAGCGTGCTCGACGCGAACGGGCGGGTGCTCGCGGTCTCGCAGTTCACGCTGATCGCAGACACCGCCAAGGGGAACCGGCCGTCGTTCACCGACGCGGCGCCGCCGGAGGAAGCGGAGCAGCTCTACGTCCGCTTCTGCGAAGCGCTCGCCGGCGAGGGCGTGCAGGTCGCGCGCGGCGTCTTCGGCGCGCACATGCTCGTGGAGCTCGTGAACGACGGGCCCGTCACGATCATCCTCGGGGCATGACCGGCGCCGGAAGCAACCTGACTTCAGGCAGGTTGCAGTCGTTCCGAGACGACTGCAACCAAGTTGAAACGTGGTTGCTGAGAACGTGAGGCTGCTCGTCACCGGCGGTGCCGGCTACCTCGGCTCCGAGCTCTGCGCGCTGGCGGTCGTGCGCGGCATCGACGTGCTTGCGACGCAGTTTCACGCACCGCCGCCGTCAGGCCGGCCCGTGCGCCTCGACGTTCGCGACGCCGACGCGGCGCAACGTGTCTTTCTCCGACATGGCCCGGACGTCGTCGTGCATACGGCGTACCTGCAGGAGGACGCGCCGACGATCGTCCGGGGGAGCGCCGCGGTGGCGGAGGCAGCCCACCGCTCTGGCGCACGTCTTGTCCACCTCTCGACCGATCTCGTCTTCGACGGCGAGCAGGGTGCCCCGTACGACGAGGACGCCGAGCCGCGGCCGGTGTCGGCATACGGCGCCGCGAAGCTCGAAGCGGAGCGCGTCGTCGCGCGCGCCCATCCCGAGGCGCTGCTCGTGCGGACGTCGCTCCTCTACGGGAAGCCCGGGCCGCAGGAGGCGCTCGCACTCGCCGACGGCGTCGAGCTCTTCACCGACGAGATCCGCTGCCCGACCCTCGTGTCCGAGCTCGCGTCCGCGCTCCTCGAGCTCGCGCAGCTCGACGTGAGCGGGTTGCTCCACGTCGCTGCGGCCGAGGCCGTCTCGCGCTACGACCTCGGCCGGCTGCTGCGAGCCCGGCAGGGCGGCGACCCGGACGAGATCCGCGGAGCGCCGACGCCGCGGGGGCGCGCCCGCAACGTCGCGCTCGACTCCTCGCGGGCCGTTGGGCTCCTCGAAACGCGGCTTCGGGGAGCCGCGGAGGCCCTCGGCGGATAGGTCCTTCGGCCAAGATGGTTGGTCGGTAATTGGCGGCGTGAATTGCCGATCAGCCATCTAACGCTTGCTACAATCGGCCTACCATTTTCACCGGTTCGGCGAAATGGGCCCCGCGGGCCCATTTTTTTTCGGAGGAAACGCGCATGGCCAAGACACATGAGAAAGAGCGACAACTCGAGAGTGAAATCGCACCCCGGATCGAGCACGATCTCCCGGGGGTCGAAGTGCTGGCCGTGGAGCTCGCGAACCCGGATCGCTTCGTCGTCTACGTCGACCATCCGGCCGGCGTCGACCACGAGCTCTGTGTTCGGGTCACCGACGTTCTCCGCGATTACCTCCGTGAGTACACCGTCGACGTCTCGTCGCCGGGAATCGAGCGGCCGCTGCGCAAGCCGGGTCATTTCGCGCGCGTGCTCGGCTCGAAGGTCGCGCTCCGGACGAGCGTGCCGCTCAACGGCCGGTCGAAGTTCAAGGGCGAGTTGAAGGACGCAGGCACCGACGCCGTGACGCTCGTCGTCGACGGCAGCGAGGTGGACATTCCGTACGAGTCGATCGTGCGGGGCAACTTGATCGACGAGAGGTAGACCATGAGCCAGGAGATCATCGAGGCCGTTCGGGAGATCGAGCGCGAGAAGGGAATCGAGGAGGGCGCGCTCGTCGCGGCCCTCGAGGACGCGCTGCTCGCGGCCTACAAGAAGACCGCCGGCGCCTCGCGTCACGCTGCCGTCGAGATGGACGCCGGCGGCGACTTCCGCGTCTACTCGATCGAGCTCCCCGCCGACGTCGAAGAGCACCTGCTCGACGACGCGCGCGAGCGCAAGCTCGAGGAGCTCGAGCGTCTCGAGGAAGAGACGGGCGAGCGCCAGCACACGCTCATCTCCGACGACGACCTCGACATCGACTGGTCCGACATCCCGGAGGATCAGATCAAGCGCGAGGACGTCACGCCGGAGGGCTTCGGCCGCATCGCCGCGCAGACCGCGAAGCAGGTCATCCTGCAGCGCATCCGCGAGGAAGAGCGGCGGATGATGTACGACGAGTACATCGACCGCGTCGGCGAGGTCGTCACCGGCATCGTCCAGCAGGCCGGCGACCGCAACAACGTGC
>JANMQZ010000022.1:0-17369 GCA_031370755.1 Actinomycetes bacterium | reverse complement strand
GCCATCCAGAGAATGCGCGAGCCCTTCTCCGTCCACACGCCTGCGCTCAGGCCGTACGGCGTGTTGTTCGCCTTCTCGACCGCCTCCTCGGGTGTGCGGAACGTGAGCACGCTCAACACCGGGCCGAAGATCTCTTCCTGTGCGATGCGGTAGCTCTGCGCGACGTTCGTGAAGACGGTCGGCACGAACCAGTAGCCCTTCTCCGGCAGGCGGCACGGCGGCTGGTAGATCTCCGCGCCCTCGTCGCGACCGGCCTGGACGAGCGCGTGGATGCGGGTGAGCTGGGTCGCCGAGTTGATCGCGCCGACGTCGGTGTTCTTGTCGAGCGGGTCGCCGACACGGAGCGTCTCGAGCCGCTTCTTCAGCTTGTCGACCAGCGGCTCGTAGATCGACTCCTGCGCGAAGAGGCGCGAGCCGGCGCAGCAGACGTGGCCCTGGTTGAAGTAGATGCCGTTGACGATGCCCTCGACCGCCTGGTCGAGCGCCGCGTCGTCGAAGACGATGTTCGCGGCCTTGCCGCCGAGCTCGAGCGTCAGCTTCTTGTCGGTGCCCGCAAGGCGGCGGCGGATCGCCTTGCCCACGTCGGTCGAGCCGGTGAACGCGATCTTGTCAATGTCCGGGTGATCGACGATGGCGGCGCCCGTGCGGCCGTCGCCGGTGACGATGTTGACGACGCCCGCCGGCAACTCGGCCTGCCGCAGCACGTCGCAAAAGAGGAGCGCGGTGAGCGGCGTCGTCTCCGCCGGCTTCAGCACGACCGTGTTTCCGCAGGCGAGCGCCGGCGCGATCTTCCACGCGAGCATCAGCAGCGGGAAGTTCCACGGGATGATCTGACCGGCCACGCCGACGGGCTTCGGCTTGCGGTTCGGGAACGCGTACTCGAGCTTGTCCGCCCAGCCCGCGTAATAGAAGAAGTGTGCGGCGGCAAGTGGCAGGTCGACGTCGCGCGACTCCTTGATCGGCTTGCCGCCGTTCAGCGACTCAAGCACCGCGAACTCGCGCGCGCGCTCCTGGAGGATGCGCGCGATCCGGAACAGGTACTTCGCGCGCTCCGAGCCGGGCAGCGCCGACCAGCCGTTCGAGAACGCCGCGCGCGCAGCGCCGACGGCGGCGTCGACGTCCTCCACGGTTCCCTGCCCGATCGCAGCGAGCACTTCCTCGTCGCGCGGGGAGATCGTGTCGTACGTCGAGGTCGCCTCGATCCACTCGCCGCCGATGAAATGGCCGTAGCGCTCGGCCAGGCGCACGATGTCGCGCGACTCGGGCGCGGGCGCGTACGTCCAGTCGGTCGGGACGGGCGCGCGATCCTGTTTGCGGTCGAGATCAGTCAAGAGTGAAGTAGTCCGGGCTTTGGTACGTGCCCGTCTTCTCCTTGCGGAGCTGCATGAGCACGTCGTTGAGCAGGGACGAAGCGCCGATGCGGTAGCGGTCAGGCGTCAGCCAATCGGCGCCGAGCGTCTCGTGCACGAGGATCAGATGCTGAATCGCCTGCTTCGCAACACGCACGCCGCCTGCGGGCTTGAAGCCGACAACGCGCCCGGTCTCCTCGTGCACGTCGCGGATCGCCTCGAGCATGCAGAGCGCGACGGGCAGCGTTGCGGCAGACGGGATCTTGCCGGTCGAGGTCTTGATGAAGTCGGCGCCGGCGGCCATCGCGAGGAGCGACGCGCGGCGCACGTTGTCGTACGTGCCGAGCTCGCCGGTCTCGAGGATCACCTTGAGGTGCGCGTCGCCGACGGCTTCCTTCACCTTGACGATCTCGTCGTAGACCTTCGCGTAGCGGCCCGAGAGGAACGCGCCGCGGTCGATCACCATGTCGACCTCGTCGGCGCCGAGCTCGACCGCGCGTGCGGCGTCGGCGATCTTCAGGTCGGTCGGAAACTGCCCCGACGGGAAGCCGGTGGCGACAGCGGCGATGTGCACGCCGGTGCCGCGCAGCCGCTCGACGCACGTCGGCACGAGATTCTCGTAGACGCAGATCGCCGCGCAGGACGGGATGTTCGGGTCGGACGGATCCGGCCGGATCGCCTTGGAGCAGAGCGCGGCGACCTTGCCCGGCGTGTCGGAGCCCTCGAGGGTCGTCAGATCCATGCAGCGGATTGCGAGCTCGAGCGCGAAGACCTTCGAGGCCTTCTTGATCGAGCGCTTCGCCAGCGAAGCGCTGCGCTCCTCGAGCGCAACGGCGTCGACGGAGCCGATCCGCGGCAGCCGGGGCTCGAGCGGAAGCTCGAAACCGCGAGGGAGTGCAGGCGCCTGGGCCATGTCCTCAAGTCTAGGCCGTGCCGCCTTGGGGACAGGCACGGGTTACGGAACCGTCACGGCTTCGCCCGGGAACCGCATGGTTGACCGGAATCGACCTAGCCGGCGAGCGGACGGTTCCTCGAGCGGTGACAGTCACCGGTCACCGGAACGTGACGGCTTGCGCGCGGACGCTTCTCGGGCCTCGCGCTCGTACGGGTTGCCGGCGTAGCCCGCCAATAGATAGGAGAGCGGCATCCGCAGCGGATGGTGCTGCAGCTGCCAGACGTGGCAGAGCTCGTGGGCGACGAGATCGCCGTCGGCGAGGTGGGCGTGCGAGCGGAGGAGGATCGTCCAGTGGGCCGCGTAGCCGTCGAAACGGCGGAACCACGGGAGCCGGAAGAGCCAGGGGACGACCCAGATCCGGACGCCCCGAAGCGACACCGGCTGCGGGTAGAGGTCAAGGCGGTCGAGCCGTTCTTTCGCGCGGTCGAGCGCGTCACGCTTCGCCTGCTCCACGGGCGGACGCTATAGCGTCAGCTCGTCGTGAAGCGTCGAATCCTCCGCCTGCTCGACCGTGCCGGCCTGATCCGGCCTGCGTTCCGCGCCTACGAGCGCGTCGTCTCGCTCCGTCCCGGACGACCGGCTGCGGTCGAAGGCCCGGCGCTGCCACCGCGCCGCTTGATGGTGCGCGTGGCCGGCACCGCCGATGCGGAGTGGTTCCTGCGCAGCGGACGCGCGGCGTACGACGCGATCGTGGCGCACGTTCCGCTCGACTCCCTCGAGTCCGTGCTGGACTTCGGCTGCGGTTGCGGCCGCGTGACGCGCTACTGGAGCGACTTCGAGGGCGCCGTCAGCGGCAGCGACGTGAACACGAAGGCGATCGACTGGTGTCGCGACAACCTCGGCTTCGCGAGCTTCGAGCGGAACACGCTGAAGCCACCGCTCGACTTCGAGCCGGCGAGCTTCGACCTCGTCTACGCGCTCTCGGTCTTCACGCATCTCACGGCCGAGCTACAGCTCGCGTGGCGCGACGAGATGCTGCGCGTCCTGCGGCCCGGCGGGCTCCTGCTCATGACGACGCACGGCCGCTCCTACGTGCCGCGCCTCGACGCCGGCGAGCGCGCGCAGTTCGAGCGCGGCGAGCTCGTCGTGCGCTGGAGCGACGTCCCCGGAACGAACCTCTGCAGCGCGTACCACCCGGAGCTGTACCTCCACGACACCTTCGCGCAGGGCTTCGAGTTCCTCGAGCTCGAGCCGGAGGGCGCCCGCGGCAACCCGACGCAGGACCTCGTGCTCCTCCGCAAGACCGGCTGATCGAGCGACGCTCAGCGGGTCAGGGTGATCTTCGCCAGGCCCGCTGGATGGTCGAGGTCGAGGCCGCGCTGCTCCGCTAGGCGGAGGGCCGTCAACTGGCCCGGGATCACGGCGACGAGAGGGCTCAGCCACTCGGGGACATGGGGGACGAGCGGCAGCTTCGTCTGCGCGCGGCGGAGGACGGCGCCGACGTCGGAGACGGCGACGATGCGCGCGCCGCGTTCGCGCAGGGGCAGCACGAGGTCTTCGACGCTCGGGCGGGCGGGCCCGCTCGGGGCGACGACGATCACGGGCCAGCCCTCGCGGATCGCCGCGATCGGGCCGTGCATCAGGTCCGCCGGCGAGTATGCCTCGACGACGAGGCCCGACAGCTCGCGGATCTTCAGCGCGATCTCGAACGCGGTGCCGTAGTTGACACCGCGCGCGACGACCGTCGCGCCGATCGCGTCCGCGTACTCGGCGAGCGGCGGTGCCGTGTCGAACGACATCGCGATCTGGCGCTCGAGCAGCTCCGGCATCTGCTGCAGCTCCGTCTCGGCGACGGGGCCGTCGACCGCCGCGAAGAGCATCGCGATCGCACCGAGCGAGTTCATGTATGTCTTCGTCGCGGCGACCGCCCGCTCCTCGCCGGCCTCGAGCAGCAGAACCGAGTCCGCCTCACGCGCGAGCGGCGAGTCGAGCGCGTTCGTCAGCGCGACCGTCGGCCGTCCCTGCCGTCGTGCCTCGGCGAGCACGGACGCCACATCGGGTGACGCACCGGACTGCGAGATGCCGAGGACGACCGCGCCGTCGAGCCGCGGCGGCTGCTCGTAGATCGTGTAGAGCGACGGCGTCGCGAACATCACCGGCACGCGATGCGCGCGGCCGAGCAGGTACTGCGCGTAGCGCGCGGCGTTCGACGAGCTGCCGCGTGACGCGATCACGACATATTGAACATCCTCGCGGCCGAAGATCCCGGCGATCTCGCGTGCGCGCTCGCCCTGCCGCTCGAGCAGGTGCGCCAGCGCCTCCGGCTGCTCTCGCAGCTCGGACTCAAGCCACGACACGTGCCGATCCCCCACACAACACGCGCACGATCTCGAGCCGGTCGTCGAGGACGACGACGTCCGCCGGCCCACCAGGCTCGAGCACGCCGAGGTCGGTGCGGCCGAGAATCCGCGCCGGCACGGCCGATGCCGCGCCGATCGCGTCCTCGAACGAGATGCCGAGCGCGTGCAAGTTGCGCACCGCTTCGATCATCGTCAGCACGGTGCCGGCCATGACGCCGTCCTCACGCGTCGGCACGCCGCCGTCGGCGATCTCGATCTCGATGTCGCCGAGCTGATACGAGCCCGGATTGCCCGTAGCCCCCGCGGTCGCGTCCGTCACGAGCGCGACGCGGCCGGCAGCCGCCGCCCAGATCAGGAGCACGGTCTCGTCCGCGAGGTGATGCCCGTCGACGATCATCTGCACGAACACGTCGCGCCGCGTGAGCGCAACGCCAACGACACCCGGGTCGCGGGAACGGAACGGCCGCATCGCGTTGAAAAGGTGCGAGACCGTCGAGACGCCGAGGTCGAAGCCGGCGTGCGCCTGTGCCGCCGTCGCGTTCGTGTGCCCGGCCGAGACGACGGCGCCACGCTCGAGCGCCCGTTGGATGAGCGCTTCGGCGCCCGGCAGCTCGGGCGCGAGCGTGAGCTCGGTGACGCGACCCGCATCGAGCAGGCGGTCGAGCAGCTCGAGGTCGGGATCGCGCCGGTGCTCGCGCGGATGCGTACCGAGGCGCTCCGGCGAGAGGAACGGCCCCTCGACGTGAGCGCCGACGACGCGCGGCGTCGAGCCGTTCGCCGGCATCGCGCGTAGCGCGTCGAGCATCGCCGACTCGGGGGCGGTGATGAAGGTCGGCTGGTACGCGGTGACGCCGCCCTCGAGGAGCGCGCTCCCCGCGCGGTCGTAGTCGGCCGTCGACGCCGAGAGGAAGTCGACGCCGGCGAAGCCGTTCACCTGCAGGTCGACGAAGCCCGGCACCGCCACGGAGCCGCGCGCCGTCGTCGGCAGCCCGACCTCGACGATCACGCCGTCCTCGACCTCGACGTCGCCGGGGACGAGCTCGCCGCGAACGAGCGCCGCCTGCACCTCGAGCCTCACGACGCGCCTCCGAGCGCGAGTCGCACCGAGCCGCCGGCGCCCTCGAGGCGCTCGCGTGCCGTTGCCGGATCGACGCCGGCCAGGAGCGAGACGAGCGCGACACGGGCATCGCCGCCGGCGGCGGCGAGCGCTGCGTCGACGTCTTCCTCCGAACGTCCGCTTGCGAGCACGACGTTGCGCCTCGCGCGCTCGCGCAGCTTCGCGTTCTCCGGCGCGACGCCGACCATCAAGCCTGCGTACGTGCGGCCAAGCCGCATCATCGCGACCGTCGAGAGCGCGTTCAGCGCGAGCTTCTGCGCCGTCCCCGCCTTGAGCCGCGTCGAGCCCGAGACGACCTCCGGCCCAACCGCAAGCACCACTTCGTGCTCGGCGAGCGCGCCGAGCGAGCTGTCGCGCTCGCAGACGAGCGCAACGCAGAGCGCACCGGCGGCGCGCGCCGCACGCAGCGCAGCGAGCGTGAACGGCGTCGACCCGCTCGCGCTGATCCCGACC
Organism: Actinomycetes bacterium; assembly: GCA_031370755.1. GTDB lineage: Bacteria > Actinomycetota > Thermoleophilia > Gaiellales > Gaiellaceae > Palsa-739. The sequence goes on along the minus strand of JANMQZ010000022.1, from coordinate 11,195 downwards.
ACCGCATCCTCGGCGCCGACGGCGAGCGTGCCGATCTCCGCCTCGCCGCGCTCCGCGTCGTCCTCCGCGTCCTCGCCCTCACCGGCGACGATCGCGACGACCTCGCCGGGCGGTGAGCCGAACGTCGGCCCGAGCTCGGCAGCATCGAGCGCCGCGAGCTTGCCCGACGTGCCGGCACCGACGTAGACGAGCCGTCCGCCGGCCGCGAGCCGCGAGACGATCGCGTCGATCGCGGCCGCGAGCTCGTCGCCCGCAGCGGCGACCGCGTCGGCCACCGTCGCGTCGGCGACGTTCATCAGCGTCACGAGCTCGCGCGTCGCGCGCTCCTCGGGCTGACGCCGCCCCGTGAGCACGGCGCTCACCGCATCCCACACCTGCGGCGCATCGGGCGTCGCGAGGTGCGTCATGTGGCCGCACGCCTCGTAACCCCAAGTCCACAGATCGTCGACGCCCTCCTCGCGCGCGGCCGCGACCGCGGCTTCGAGCTCGGGGATCTCGGCCGCCGTCAGCCCGAAGCTCGGCAGCCAGAGCTGCGAGCCGACACCGTGCCGCTCGCACGTCTCGCCGAGGAGCCGCGCGAACCGGCGCACGAACGGGCCCGCGGCCTCGTTCCAGTGCTTCCAGTACGGGTCGGTCGCAAAGGTCGTCAGCCCCGGCAGCTCCGCGACGAGGTTCCAGTCGGAGATGCCGTGGGTCCCTTCGGTCGAGGGCAGCAGGCAGACCGTGTTCCGCCCGCCGCGCGCAGCGACGTGCGCGAGCACCTCGCGCAGGAAGTCGACGACGGACGACTCGCGGAACGCCTGCACCTCGGGCGTGCGCTCCGCCGGGATCGGCGCGCCGAAGCGCTCGGCGCACCGCTCGCAGCGGCACGTCCACCGGTCGGCGTCGTCGATGCCGACATGTGCCGACACCATCCACGCCGGCTCGTCCCAGAAGACCGAGTCGACGCCGCACTCGAGCACCCAGTCCGCCCACTCCTTGCAGAACGCGCGGTACGCGGCGCTGTTCAGGCACGCGCCGGCGACACGCCGCCCGTCGTCGAGCACCTGGCACTCCTCCGGGTGGAACGTGACCCAGCGGCTCTCGGCCTCGCCGCCGAACGTGCGGCCGAGCCCCCACGGCGAGGCCTGCACCGTCAGGCCGGCGTCGTGCGAGGCCTCCACGATCTCGCGCATCGTCCCGCGGTAGTACGCGAAGTCGTTCTCGGAAAACGTGTGCAGCACCCCGGAATAGCCGCGTGCGGCGAGGTCGGCCATGTCGCGTCGTACGTGTCGGACGATTCGGACGCCGAAGTACGAGCTGCCGGCGCTCGCCGCGCGCGGTGGGAGGGTCACTTCGGCATCCTTGCGCATTTCATGCAAATGGTCAATACCACTCAGCCCTTCACCGCACCCGCGGTCAGCCCGAAGGCGATCCGCCGCTGCACGAGCAGGAAGAAGATGACGACGGGGATCGCCGTCAGCGTCGACGCCGCCATCAGCGCGCCCCAGTCGGTGTTCCGGCTCGTGCCGAGAAAGTAGGAGAGCCAGACGGTCACCGTCTGCTTCGACTGGTCGTTCAGGAGGATGCGGGCGAAGATGTACTCGTTCCAGCTCGTGATGAACGCGAACACCGACGTCGCGACGAGCCCCGGAGCGACGAGCGGCAGCAGGATGCGCGCGAAGGCGCCGAGGCGCGTGCTCCCGTCGACCATCGCCGCCTCCTCGAGCTCCTTCGGGATGCCGAGGATGAAGCCGCGCAGCGTCCAGACCGAGAACGGCAGCACCGCGCTGATGTAGACGACGATCACCCCGGTCAGCGTGTCGACCTGGTGGTAGCGGGCGAGGACGACGTAGAGCGGGATGATCAGGCCGGCCCCCGGCAGCATCTGGATGCCGATCATCAGCACGATGAAGAGCTTGCGGCCCGTGAAGCGGTACTTCGCGAGCGCGACGGCGGCGAGGAACGCGAGCACCATCGAGACCCCGACGGCGATCAGCACGATGATGACGCTGTTCTTCACCGAGTCCCAGAAGAACGGCTTGTGGATCGCGTCGGAGAAGTGCTGGAGCGTCGGATGCCCGGAGAACCACGTCGGCGTCTGGCTGTTGATCTCGTCCGCCGGCTTGAACGACGTCGAGATCATCCAGAAGACGGGGAAGACCATGACGACGAAGAGCGCAACACCGACGACGTTCCAGCCTGTGCGCCGAGCAGACCGCACGCTCACTCGACCTCACCCACCCGCACCATCTTGCGGACGTAGAAGAAGCTGAGCAGCGCGACGATCACGAGCATCACGATCGAGATCGCAGAGCCCCTGCCGTAGTCGCCCTTCTGGAACCCCTCCTGGAAGAGATAGAGCGACATCAGGTAGTTGCCGGGGCTGATGTGCGAGGGGCCGATCAACAGGTAGGCCTGGGTGAAGACGCCGAAGTCCCAGAGAATCGAGAGGCTCGTCAGGATCAGCAGCACCGGCATCAGGATCGGCAGCGTCACGTCGAGGAAGACGCGCCGCGGCCGGGCGCCGTCGATCTCGGCCGCTTCGACGAGCTCGCGGGGCACCTGCGACAGCGCTGCGTAGAGCGTGATCGCGACGAACGGCAGCGCGCCCCACACGATCAGCAGCGTCACGAGGCTCAGCTGGGAGAACGTCGACGCGTACCAGTCATGCTGGAAGTAGTCGCCGACGTGCAGCTGCGTGAGCACATAGTTGACGACGCCGTTCTGGTAGTTCGTCATCCAGTACCAGACCTGCACGGCGACGACCTGCGGCATCGCCCACACGAGGACGAGCCCCGACGTGAGCAGGATGCGCACCCAGCCGCTGACGCGCACGAGTAGGAGCGCAAGCGCAAGGCCACCCACGACCGTCAGCCCGACGTTCACGGCCGTGAAGACGACCGTCCGCACGAGCGTGTGCCAGAACACCTGGTCGTGGAGGATGCTCGAGAAGTTGTCGAGCCCGACCCACGAGCCTTTGTGCCGGATGAGCTCGAAGAGCGTGTACTTCTGGAGCGAGAGGACGACGAGCCGGTAGATCGGGTAGGCGAGGAGCGCGCCGAGGACCCCGACGACCGGCAGGATCAGGAGATACGGCACCGACCCGCGCCCAACAGCGGCGCGGGTCAGGCGCCGCCGCCGAGGCCTGGGAGCCTCGGCGGCGACCGCCATTCCGTCCGGGTGCGTCAACGGGCCCCTAGGACCCGTTCAGCACCGAGGTGATGTTGTCGCTCGCGGACGCCGCGGCCTGCTTGACCGTCAGCTTCCCCTTGAGGATCTGCGCGAGCATGTTGCGGAGGATATTCCCGTTCTCGACGTCGACCCAGTGCTTCGCGGCCGGCACGAACCAGCTGCGCGTTGCCGCACGCTCGTTCACGCTCGTCCCGAGCAGGTTCGTCGCGTTCGGGATGTTGCCCTTGGCCTGGAGGGCCTTCTGGGCATCGGTGCTCGTGAAGTCCTTGATCCAGTCGGCTGCGAGCGCGGTGTTCTTGCTCGGAGCCGGGACTGCGAGATCGGAGCCACCGAGGAAGCCCGGCATCGCCTGGCCCGCGGTGTGGCTCGGCATCACGAACTGGGCCGTGACGCCCTTGTACTTCGTGCCGACGCAGCAGCTGAACCAGCCCGGGCCGATGATCGACGCCGCGCCGCCCTGCGAGTACACGTCGTACGGAGCCGGATGGTTCTCGTCCGAGGTCTTCGACGCCTTGGACGCCACGCTGAAGAAGTTCTTGAACGCGGTCAACCCGGCGACCGACTGCTTCGAGTCGAGGTTGCCGACCCACTTGCCGCCCTGCGTCTTCGCGATCGAGCCGCCGTAGTCGTAGACGAAGCTCATCGCGAAGTACCAGTCGGTGCCGGCGAGGTAGACGGGCGAGAAGCCCTTGATCTTGCTGTTCGCCGCAGCGAGCTTCTTCGCATACGCGGTGAACTGCGCGAGGCTCGTCGGCGTCTTCTTGATGCCCGCCTTGTTCCACGCGTCCGTGCGGTAGGTGACCACGCGGGAGCCGGCGTAGTACGGCACGCCGTAGGTCCTGCCGCCGTACGCCCCCGACGCCGCGAGGCCCTTGAGCCACGAGCCGGAGTTCGCGAACGTGGACTTGAACGACGACAGGTCGGAGAACGCCCCGGCCGCCATGTACTTCACCATCTCGGTGTTGCCCATCTCGATGACGTCCGGCGTGTTGCCGCCCGCCAGCGTTGCATCGAACTTCTGGAGATGGTCACCCCAGTTCTGGTACTGCACGTCGACCGTCCAGCCGGCGTGATCTTTCTGGAACTGCGCGTTCGCTGCTGCGACGACATCCGGCCAGCCGGACTGCGCATCCACCTGCAGCCACACGGTCAGCTTGTTGGCCTGTGCCCTCTGCGGGGTCGCGCTCGCCGTCGCGGCAACGAGCCCGAGCAGCACGACCATTGCGGCCACTGCGATAACTCGTAGTCTCATGCAACTCTCCTCGAGCCGTCGACGCGCGACCTCGCAGCGGAGGATTCCGTGTGGCCGGCGGGGTCCTGCGCGCCGATTGGTCTGTACCAGTTGGCCACGGCGGCACACTTGCATACCGGACCGGTTCCTGTCAAGGGGTGGTTACGGAGCCGGGCGGCTGAGCTCGGTGACGATCCGGTAGCGGTCGCCGCGGTACACCGACTGGACGTACTCGAGCGTCCGCCCCGCCTCGTCCCGGGACGTGCGCTCGAAGAGGAACGCCGGCGAGTGGAGCGGGACGCCGAGCGCCTTCGACTCCTCCTCGTCGGTCACGGTCGGCTCGATCGCCTGCGTGCCGCTGACGATCACGATGCCGAAGCGGTCGCGCACGAGCTCGTAGAACGAGCCCGCGAGATCCTTCGGCTCGAGCCCGGGCACGAGCGAGGCCGGCAGGGGGAGGGTCTCGATCGCCGTCGTCTCGCCGTCGGCGAGCCGGAGCCGCTTGTTCACGAGGATTTCCTCGGACGGAGAGACATGGAGGAGCCGGCCGAGGCGGGCGCCCGCGAGCTCGCGCTCGAGCGAAAGGGTGCGGCTGCCGGGGGTCATGCCGCGGCGGCGCATGTCCTCGCTGAACGAGGTCATGGTCAGCTCCTGCGCGATCTTCGGGTGCTGGACGTAGGTGCCGCTGCCGCGGCGGCGAACGACCCGGCCCTCGCGGGCGAGGTCGTCGAGCGCGGCCCGGACGGTGAGGCGGGAGACGCCGAGATCCGCGGAGAGCTGCCGCTCGGATGGGATCGCCGTGCCCACGCCGAGCCGCTCGATCAGGTCGAGCACCTGCTGGCGCGTCGCGCTCTGCTTCGTCACGCGCTGGGGTCCGGCCGTCGCCACGGTGCGGCGACTATACCGGCAGGCTCGAAAGTGGTCAATGCCATTGCGCTCTCCGGAGTGGTCCGGTATAGATCCACCTCGTGGGCGAGATCGTGCTCGAGCGCGTGTCGAAGGCCTTTGCGGGCGACGTCGTCGCCGTCGACGACATCTCGATGCGCATCGAGTCGGGCGAGTTCCTCGTGCTCGTCGGCCCCTCCGGCTGCGGCAAGTCGACGCTCCTCCGCATGATCGCCGGGCTCGAGGAGGTGACCGAAGGCTCGATCCTGATCGACGACCGCGACGTCACCGAGCTGCCGCCGCGAGCGCGCGACATCGCCATGGTCTTCCAGAGCTATGCGCTCTACCCCCACATGACCGTGCGCGAGAACCTCGGCTACGGCCTCAAGGTGCGGCGCACCGGAAAGCCGGTGATCGCAGAGCGCGTCGCCGAGGTCGCGAAGCTCCTCGGCCTCGAGGACCTGCTCGAGCGCAGGCCGGGCGCGCTCTCCGGCGGCCAGCGGCAGCGCGTCGCGATGGGCCGCGCGATCGTGCGGGAGCCGAAGGCGTTCCTGATGGACGAGCCGCTCTCGAACCTCGACGCGAAGCTCCGCGTCAGCATGCGTGCGCAGCTCGCGGCGTTGCACTCCCGGCTCGGCACGACGACGATCTACGTCACCCACGACCAGGTCGAGGCGATGACGCTCGGCCAGCGTGTCGCCGTGATGCGCGAGGGGCGCGTCCTTCAGATGGACACGCCGCAGGCGCTCTACGCCGCGCCGGTGAACCTCTTCGTCGCCGCGTTCATCGGCTCGCCCGCGATGAACCTCATCGAGGCCGACGTGCGGGACGGCACCGTCTCGTTCGGCGGCTACCGCATCCCCGTCTCCGAGGCGCCTGCCGCATCCCGGACGATCGTCGGCGTCCGCCCCGAGTCGTTCGAGGATGCCGCGTTCGCGGACCCGTCGCTGCCGCAGATCGAGGTCGAGGTGCAGGTTGTCGAAGACCTCGGCGCCGACGCGCATGTCATCTTCCAGGTCGATGCGCCGCCGGTTGACGTCAGCGAGGTGCGCGAGGCCGCGGGCGACGAGGAGGCGCTCCTTCTTGCCGACCGCGCCGTCTTCACCGCACGCGTCCACCCGGAGACCACCGCCCGGGTCGGCAAGACGCTGCGGCTCGCCGTCGACCCGGCGCGCTTTCACTTCTTCGACCCGGCGACGGGTCTGCGGCTGGAGCGCGCTGCTGCTCCTGCTCTCGCCCGCGCCTAGCGCGGCGGCGGCACCGCCCGGCGAGACGATCGTCAGTGCGCTCGCAGGCCCGCCGAAGCCGTCGTTCCTCGCGAAGGTGCGAAGCGGCGAGCTCGGCGGCGTCATCCTCATCGGCCGCTGGACGAAGAGCGAAATGGTGGCAACAACGCAGCAGCTGCATGCGGCCGGCTGCGCGATCGGGCGGCCGCTGCTGCTCCTCGTCGACCAGGAGGGCGGCCTCACGCGCAGGCTCACCTGGGCCGCGCCGGCGCAGAGCGCGCAGGAGCTCGGCCGCCACAGCGAGGCGCACACGCGGACGGAGGCTCGCGCCACGGCGGCCGCGCTGCACGCCGCAGGCATCGACGTCGACCTTGCACCGGTCGCCGACACACTCGCGGCCGGCGGCTTTCTCGGCAGCCGCACCTTCGGCTCCGACCCGTCGAAGGTCGGGCGGTTCGCCGCAGCGTTCATCAGCGCGCTGCAGGCCGCCGGCGTCGCCGCGACCGCGAAGCACTTCCCAGGGCTCGGTGCGTCGCTGCTGAACACCGACGATCACGCCGTGTCACTGCCCGCCACCGAGCTCGGCCCCTTCCGCCGCGCAATCGCCGCCGGCGTGAAGCTCGTCATGGTCTCGAACGCGTCGTACCCGGCGCTCGACAGCACCGGAACGCCCGCAGCGTTCTCACGCTCGATCGTCACCGACCTGCTCCGCGGCACATTCGGCTTCACCGGCGTCGTCGTCACCGACGCGCTCGATGCCCCGATGCCGGCTCGCACGTCGCACGCACCTGCGCGCGCGCTCGCTGCCGGCGTCGACCTGCTGCTCTACACGAGCGGCTCCGCCGCGCACGCCGGCTACGTCCAGCTCGTCGCGGACGCGAAGGCGAGCCCGGCCGTGCGTGCGAACCTCGCGCGCGCGATTGCGAACATCCGTGCGCTGAAGCAGTGGCTCGGGAGAGGTTGCTAGGAGGAGCCGGCGGACGTCGCTCGTTGCCAGGGTGCGATGGGCGTCGCGATTGCAAGGACGCAGGGAGCGTCGATAGTTCCACTATCGGCGCGACTGAGGACGCGGCAGCGCGGCGTCCAGCGCGCCCTGGCGGCTCAGCTGGCGTCCGCCGGCTCCTTCTAGAGCCCGAGCCGCTCGAGCGTCGCCTCGTTGCGGCGCCAGTGCGGCCGCACCTTGACGATGAGCTCCAGGTAGACCTGGCGGCCGAGCAGCGCCTCGATCTCCGGCCGTGCCTTCGTGCCGATCTCCTTGACCATCGCGCCGGCCTTGCCGACGAGGATCTGCTTCTGCGAGTCGGTCTCGACAAGGATGTTCGCGCGCAGCACCTTCTCGTTCAGCTCGTCGACCTCGACGGAGATCGCATGTGGCACCTCGTCGCGCGTGAGCCAGAGCGCCTTCTCGCGAACGAGCTCGGAGATCTGGGCCTCGAGCGGCAGGTCGGTGCGCTGATCCGCGGGGAAATAGAGCGGCCCTTCGGGGAGGAGCGCGACGAGCGCGCCGCGCAGCCCGGGGATGCCGTCGCCGGTCTTCGCGCTGACGGGATGGAGCGCGTGGAAATCGCCGAGATTCGCTGCCGCCTGCATCTGCTGCGCGATGTGCCCGCCCTTCAGCCTGTCGACCTTGTTGAGAGCGATCACGACGGGCACGCCGAGCGCATAGACGCGCTTCGCGATGAAGCGGTCCCCGGCGCCGATGCGCTCGCGCGCGGAGAGCACGAAGAGCACCGCCTCGACGTCCTCGAACGCGACATCGACGGTGTGCTGCATGCGCTCGGTCAGCGCGTCGAGCGGGCGCTGGAAACCGGGCAGATCGGCGAGGATCAACTGGTAGTCCTCGCCGTTCGCGATCCCGAAGATGCGGCGGCGCGTCGTCTGCGGCTTGTCGGAGACGATCGCGACCTTGCCGCCGCAGAGCGCGTTGACGAGCGTCGACTTGCCGACGTTCGGCCGGCCTGCGACCGCGACGAAGCCCGAATTCACGGCAGGTTCCAAGTATCGGGCAAGAGCTTCGACGCAGGCGCGTAGTCGGCGATCGACCCGTCGTCGCGGCGGAAGTAGACGCGCTCGATCTGCCACTCGTGCAGCCACTGGCGGCACCCGCCGCACGGCGACGCGGTGATGCCGATCGCATCGATGTCGCCGGGGCGCACGCCCTCGCTCGCCGCCTTCGAGATCGCCGTGCGCTCCGCACAGACGCCGAGCGGATACGCAGCGTTCTCGACGTTGACGCCGTCGACGAGCGTGCCGTCCTTCAGGAGCAGCGTCGCGCCGACGAGATACTTCGAGTACGGCGCGTACGCGCGCGCCGATGCAGCCTCCGCCCGTTCGACGAGCTCCTGCCCTGTCACGAGAGCACCTGGAAGACGACGAGCGTGACGAGCGCGCCGAGCGCGCCGCCGTACAGCACCTCGAGCGCCGAGTGGATGCCGGCCTCGACGCGCGTCTGCGCGACGAGGAGCGCCATGATGAAGGTGATCGACGAGATCAGGAAGCGGTGCCGGTCGGTGATCACGTACGTCGCCGCCATCCAGCCCGCGAACGCGAGCGCCGCGTGGCCAGACGGGAGGCCGCCGCGAAGCGGTGTGCCGCTCCCCGTCCACGCCTTGGTCGCAATCACGATCAGGATCACGAGGATGAGCGCCGCGAGCGTGATCTCAGCGGGCGCGTCGCGCACGCGGTCGAGGACGCGCGCGGTACGATGCGCAGCCGCGTGTGCGAAGACGAGATAGCCGACACCGAATGCCGTCACCGAAGCGATCAGGACTGCGCCCGCCGCGACGTCCTTCGCGAGCTTCGCGTTCGGGTCGAACGACGTCGTCGACACGTCGATCGCCCCTTCGATCGCCGAGTTGACCATCTCGGCCACGAGCACGAAGGCGATCGCGAGGAGCAGCGCGATCAGCTCGATCCGCTCGACGCCGAGTGCCGCCGCCGCTGCGATCACGCCAATCGCGATCGCGAAGTGGATGCGCAGGTTCCGCTGCGTGCGCAGCACGTGGATGATCCCCTCGAACGCGTAGTTGAAGCTGTCGATCAGCGACGGTGCCCGACCCGGGGACGGCGCGGAACGCGGCCGGCGCTCGGTGATGCTCACAGGTACAGCGCCTCGCGGGCGTCCATTTCGCCGCCGTGGTCGTAGCCGACGAGATGCAGCACCGCGTGCACGAGCGGCGCGCGCCACTCCTCGCCGACGACCTGCGGGCACATGACGACGTCGCCGAGCTGCCGCGGCATCCCGTCCGGCAGGTCGTCAAGCGCGTCGATCGGAAACGCCAGGGCGTCCGTTGCCTCGTCGATGCCGAGGTGCTCCTGTTTCAATGCGCGGCTCTCGTCAGGCCCGACGAAGACGAGGCCGAGCTCGCCCGCCTCGACACCCTCGGCAGCGAGCACCCGCCGTGCGAGCTCGCGAGCACCTTCTTCGTCGATCGCCTCTCCCGAGCGATTGTCGACCTCGATCTCGATCACTTCTTGCGTTCCGTCCCGGTCTCCTCCGAGTGCAGCTTGTACGCCTCGACGATCCGCTGGACGAGCTTGTGCCGCACGACGTCCTCGTGGCCGAATCGCACGAACTCGATGCCGTCGATCGAGCCGAGGATGTCCTGCACCTGGATGAGGCCCGATGCCTGCTCGCGCGGCAGGTCGATCTGCGTGATGTCGCCGGTGACGACGACCTTCGAGCCGAAGCCGAGGCGCGTCAGGAACATCTGCATCTGCTCGGGCGAGGTGTTCTGCGCCTCGTCGAGGATGATGAAGCTGTCATTCAAAGTGCGGCCGCGCATGAAGGCGAGGGGCGCCACCTCGATCGTGCCGCGCTCGATGAACGCATTCAGCTTCTCTGGATCCATCGTGTCGTAGAGCGCGTCGAAGAGCGGCCGCATGTACGGGTCGACCTTTGCGAGGACGTCGCCCGGCAGGAAGCCGAGCCGCTCACCCGCCTCGACCGCGGGGCGCGTGAGGATGATGCGCCCGACCTGCCGGTCGGAGAGCGCGGCGACCGCGAGCGCGATCGCGAGGTAGGTCTTGCCGGTGCCCGCGGGACCGATGCCGAACGTCACGGTGCGCTCGCGGATCGCGTCGACGTAGTGCTTCTGCGTCACGGTCTTCGGCGTGATCCGCTTGCCGCGGTGCGACCAGACGACGTCCTCGAAGATCTCGCGGACGTCCTCGGCCTGGTCGATCGCGTTCAGCAGCGTGTCGACGGTGCCGGCGCCGATCTCCTGGCCGCCCTCGACGAGTTCGACGAGCTCCTCGAGCACGGCTTTCGCCTCGACGACCTTGCCTTCGTCGCCGTTGAGCGTCAGCCGGTTGCCGCGGAGGTTGATCGCGCAGCCGAGCCGGTCGCGCAGCGCGCCCAGCACGCCGTCGCCGATGCCTGCGAGCTCGGCAGCGACCTCGTTCGGGACGTCGAGGACTTCCTGCATCCGTTCAGTGTAGGCGGCGTCGCAGGGCGATCCCGTTCAGGATCTCCCGGACGATCCGGTCGGCGACGAGCGCCGTCACGTCGGCGGAGCCGACCCCCGTCGGGATCACCTCGACCACGTCGGCCCCGACGAGCTCGAGCCGCCGGGCGACCTCGCGCACGGCGCCGAGGAGCTCCGCGCTCGTCATGCCGCCTGGCTCGGGCGTACCCGTGCCAGGCGCGAAGGCGGGATCGAGCACGTCGACGTCGACGG
>JANMQZ010000319.1:0-6886 GCA_031370755.1 Actinomycetes bacterium | reverse complement strand
CAGCAGCGGACGCAACCGTTCTCGTCGAAGATTCTGCAGGAAAGCGGTCCCTGACACCGGAGGTGTCAGGCACCCATCCGTCAGCAACCTAGTTGCACGCCTTTACTGCAACCAGGTTGCAGCTTTTAGCCCGAGTAAATGCCGATCAGCGCGCCGCCTGCGACGATCAGCGCGGCGCCGAACAGCACGCGCCGCCCGACGAGCTCCGTGTGCCGGATGAGGAGCAGCGAGAGCGCGACGCCCCACAACGACTCCGTCGCGACGAGCGGTGAGACGACGGTGACGCGGCCGCGGTAGTACGCCTCGAAGAGCGCGACGTACGAGACCCCGAACACGACGCCCACGCCGAGGAACGGCAGCATCGGCCGCCACGCGAGCCGTCCGCGCACGCGGGGCCCGAGGACGACGAGGATCAGCAGCAGGCCGCCGGCGAGCGCGGCCGCCGCGGCCGTGCCGGGCGGCACGTCGGTCGTGCCCGCGAGCCAGCGCAACAGATTGTCACGAGACGAGAACAGGATCACCGCGATGAACGCGAAGATGTAGCCGCGCCGTCGCACGTGCGCCGGTCTCCCCCGCTCGCGCGCGAGCTCGACACCGCCGCCGACGATCAGCACGGCGCCGACGATGAGCGGCCACTTGAACGGCTCGCCCAGCAGGATGAGCGCGATCGTCACCGACGCGAGCGGCGCCGAGCCGAGCACGACCGACGCCCGCGACGCACCTGCCTCGCGAATCGAGAGTGTGACGAAGAACTGTCCGATCCCCGGCTGCATCAGGCCTGCGAGCAGGAAGGGCCAGGCCGGCGGCGCGTGCACGCCGCGGGCCGGCGCCTCCGCGACCATCGCGACGATCGCGACGGCGAACGCGCCGATCACGGTCGCAACCGTTGCGAGCTCGACGTCGGGGTAACGGTTCATGCCGATGCGGAGCCCGACGCTCATCGCGCCGAAGAGGAACGCCGAGAGGCAGGCGAGGCCGATCGCGGTCAACGCAGCGCCCGCTCGGCCGCCGCGAGCCAGCGCCGGCGGATGAGCGCCGAGAACGGGCCGACGGCGAACCAGTACGCGCGGAACGCACGACGTGCGCGCGCATCCATCGCCGCCACGCGCGTCTCGGTCGAGAGCAGCGACCTCGTGCCTGAGGCGGCTGCAGAGATCTCGACCACCATGCGCACCTGGCCGGGCCCCGCCGACTCAAATGCCGCGAGCCGCGAGCGCGGCGACCACGGGCGTCCCGCCGCGCCGAGGACGATGCATGTCGGCTCCTCGACGAGCGGCTTCAGACCGATCGAGCGGAGCGCGCCCTGGACCGAGCCGCCGCCCGACAGGCCACGCAGCCGGTAGAGCGTGCGCACGAGCGCGTCCGGCGTCACCGGGATCCCGAGCGCCGCGGCGACGGCATCCTCGGGCCGTCCGGACACCACCCGCTCGTGGTACTCGCGCGCGTCGTAGACGGGAAGGAACTCGTCGAGGCGCGCCATCCGCGGGACGCTACATACACTCCCGCGCATGGCCACCGACACGCACACGGCGCTCGCCGCCCAGCTCGCCGAGGACGCCGCCGAGCGGTTCCTCCGCTACGTCCGCATCGACACGCAGTCCGAGGAGGACTCCGAGTCGTACCCCTCGACGGCGAAGCAGCTCGACCTGCTGCGCCTACTCGCCGACGAGCTGAAGGAGCTCGGTCTCGACGACGTCGGCCTCGACGACAACGGTTACGTCACGGGCACGCTGCCGTCGACGGTGCCGCACGAGACGCAGACGATCGCACTCTTCGCGCACGTCGACACCGCGCGCGAGGTCACCGGCGCGAACGTCAACCCGCAACGCTTCCGCTACGAGGGAGGCGACATTCCGCTCGGCTCGTCCGGCTCGACGATCCGTCCGAGCGAGTCGCCGGAGCTCGCGCACCACACCGGCCACGAGCTGGTCACGACCGACGGCACCACACTGCTCGGCGCCGACGACAAGGCGGGGATCGCGGAGATCATGGCGGCGGTCGCGTACCTGAAGGCGAACCCGGACGTGCCGCACGGCACGGTGAAGGTCGCGTTCAACCCGGACGAGGAGATTGGGCGCGGCGTCATCCACTTTCCGATCGACGCGTTCGGCGCCGTCGCCGCGTACACGGTCGATGGGTCCACCGCGGGCGAGGTGCAGAGCGAGACGTTCTCCGGCGCGCAGGTGCGCATGGCGATCAAGGGGCGCGCGATCCATCCCGGGTGGGCAAAGGGTGAGATGGTGAACGCGATCAAGCTCGCGGCCGCCATCGTCGAGAAGCTGCCGAAGGACGGCCTGTCACCGGAGACGACCGAGGAGCGAGAGGGCTACGTCCATCCCGTCGTGATCTCGGGCGACTCGTCCGAGGTCGAGCTCCGCTTCATCGTGCGCGACTTCGAGAACGACCTGCTCGACGAGCACGTCGACCGCTTGCGCGCGATCGCCGCGGAGGTTGCGGCGACCGACGCGCGCTGCTCGATCGAGGTCGAGTCGTTCATCCAGTACCGCAACATGCGCGACACGCTCGAGAAGCATCCGGCGATCGTCACGAACCTCGAGGAGGCTGTCCGCCGGATCGGGCTGGAGCCGAAGAAGACCGCGATTCGCGGCGGCACCGACGGCTCGGCGCTCACGGAGATGGGCCTGCCGACGCCGAACCTCTTCACCGGGGGCCACGACGCGCACAGCGAGCGCGAGTGGATCTGCGTCGAGGACATGGGCCTCGCGGCAGCGGCAATCGTCGAGCTCGCGAAGATCTGGGCCGAGTAGAAAAGCGGCGCCAGGCACGCTGCGCGAGCCAGGCACCAGGTTCGTCAGGTCTCTCGCCGTCCACGAGGCGCCGTACGCGGTCGATACCGCCAGAGAGCTCGACGACGAGCGCAGCATCTGCAAACGAGAACCGGTCGCCCTGTCCGATCAGCGTCGCGTAGCTGCTCCAGCGCCACTCCTCCGGCTTGGCGCACAGTCCGATCTCGACGGCATTCATCGCGATGTATCGATACGCCGTGAGCAAGTGCTCGTCGGATTCGACCGGCACACAGAGAAGCCGCTCGCTGAACGCGTGTCCGCGGCGCCCGTAACGGACGTTGAACGCGGCTGCGTAACGATGGTTGAGGCGCCCGACCGACTTGCTGAGCATTCCCTCGCCGACTTCCAGAAGTAGGTGGTAGTGCGTGGGGACAGCACACGCTGAGATGCATCGCCAGGTTCCTGCGGCAACGATGAGTCGCACCTCCGACTCGAGGCGGAGGTAGTCAGCGTCGTCCCGGAAGAGCTTGTCATCCCGTTGCGAGCGAGCAACGATGTGGTAGAGGCCAGCGGCGGTCGGACGAGCCTTGCGGGGCATGCCTCACGATCGCTTTGCCGAGAGGGCGGCGCAAGATGGCCGTAAGGACGGTGCCTGGGAAAGCGGTGCCAGGCACGCTGCGCGAGCCAGGCACCGAAGGTCTTGAGGCCAGGCACCGGAGCTCTTGGTGCCTGGCTCCCGCGAAGCGGGTGCCAGGCACCGCTTTCGCCCCGCCAGGCTGGCGATACCCTGTCGCACATGGAGCCGTTGCTCGACACGCTCGGCCGGCCGCTCGAGACGCTGCGCATCTCGATCACCGACCGCTGCAACTTCCGCTGCGTGTACTGCATGCCGAAGGAGGTCTACGGCCGCGACCACCAGTTCCTCGAGCGCTCGGAGCTGCTGAGCCTCGAGGAGATCGCGCGCGTCGCCGGCATCTTCGCCGCGCTCGGCGTCCGCACCGTGCGCATCACGGGTGGCGAGCCGCTCGTGCGCCGGAACGTCGAGCACCTGATCGAGCTGCTGCACGAGATCCCCGGCCTCGAGATCGCGCTGACGACGAACGGGTCGCTGCTGCCACAGAAGGCGGAGGCGCTCGCCCGGGCAGGGCTCGACCGCGTCACCGTCAGCCTCGACTCGGTCGACGACGCCGCCTTCCGCGCGCTCAACGACGTCGACTTCCCGGTGCAGAAGGTGCTCGAGGGCATCGATGCCGCCGCCGCCGCCGGTCTCCGCGTCAAGGTCAACGCGGTCGTCAAGCGCGGTGCGAACGACGACGGCATCGTTGCGCTCGCCGAGCAGTTCCGCGGCACCGGTCACACGCTGCGCTTCATCGAGTACATGGACGTCGGCAACACGAACGGCTGGCGCCTCGACGACGTCGTCTCGAGCGACGAGATCGTGGCGACGATCGGCGCCGTCCACCCGCTCGAGCCGGTCGCCGCCGACCGCCCCGACGAGACCGCCCGCCGGTGGCGCTATCGCGACGGCGCCGGCGAGATCGGGGTCATCGCGTCGGTCACGAAGCCGTTCTGCGGCGGGTGCTCCCGGGCCCGTCTCTCGGCCGAGGGGCGCCTCCACACCTGCCTCTTCGCCCTGAAGGGCCACGATCTGCGCGCGCCGCTCCGCCTCGGCGCCTCCAACGAGGAGCTCGCCGGGATCCTGCGGGGCATCTGGACGCGCCGGAGCGACCGCTATTCCGAGCTTCGGACGGCCGAGACCTCAGCCCTCCCGAAAGTCGAGATGTCCTACATCGGGGGGTGAGGGCGCTCGTTGTTGCCCTCCCCCGTGCCGATTAGAATCTCATCGTGACCGCTGTCGTCGCAGCCGGCCGCCGCGTCCTTCCACGCGGTTGGAGGGACTTCGGATTCCAGATCGCAATCTGGTTCGGGTTCTACCTGGGCTACATGGCCGTCCGCAGCCTGGCGGACCGCAACGAGACGAAGGCGCTCCTGAACGGGTTCCGCGTCATCGACTTCGAGCAGCACTTCACCAGCCGGTTCGTCGAGCAGTCGGCCCAGAGCATCGCCGACTCGTCGCATCTGCTGATCACGGCAGCCGCGTGGACGTACTGGAACTCGGAGTTCACGGTCATCGGCCTCTCTCTCCTGTGGATCTATCTGAGGCGTCACGACTGGTTCAAGCGCTTTCGCAACACGATCCTGCTCACGAACATGATCGGCCTCGTCGGGTATGTGCTGATGCCGACGGCGCCGCCGTGGATGTTCCCCACCTACGGCTTCGTCGACGGCGTCAACCATCAGACGGGGTTCGGCGCGCTCGCCAACCCGTATGCGGCGATGCCGAGCCTCCACGCAGCGGATGCGCTGATCGTCGGCGTCTTCCTCTTCCGCGCCTCGCGGCACTGGTGGTCGAAGGCCATCTGGGCGATGTGGCCCGCCTGGGTCTGGTTCTGCGTGCTCGCGACGGCGAACCATTTCTGGCTCGACGTGCTCGCGGGGATCGTCGTGGCGCTCCTCTCGCTCGGCGTCGTTTCCCGGGTCACGAAGCGCCGGGCACGGCCCGTAGAGGCTGTGCCCATCGCAAACCTGCTATAGTCGCCCCATAGCAGGATTGCGATCATCCTCGGCGATTAGGCACCCCGCATGCACGCGATGAACGAAGCCCCGACCCCCCGTCTACGTCGGGTCAAATCGGGCTATACGACTGGTGCACGCTCGCTCGCGAGCCGCTCGGTCACAGGCCTCGCACGCACCGGGGTGACCCCGAACGCGCTCACTGCGGCCGGCGTCACGCTCTGCCTCGCCGCGGCGGTTCTCGTTCCGTTCGAGAGCCGCAACACGATCCTCTTCTACTGGCTCGGCGCGGCGGTCTTCGTCGTCGGCTCCGTCCTCGACATCCTCGACGGGGCGCTCGCGCGTGCCGGCGGGAAGTCGACGGTCTTCGGGGCCTTCTTCGACTCCACGACCGACCGCGTCGGCGAGGGCGCGATGCTCGCAGCCATCGGGCTCGTCTTCGCCCGCGCGGGCAACGACGTCGCGGTGCTCTTCACGATCGCCGCCGTCGCAGGCTCGGTCCTCGTCCCGTACGTCCGCGCCAAGGCGGAGGCGCTCGGCCTGCGCGGCGACGTCGGTCTCGGCTCTCGTGCCGAGCGCGTCGTCGTCATCACGGCCGGCCTCGTCTTCGCGCCGTGGGGCGGGCTCCAGTGGGCGATCTACCTCTTGGCCGCGACCGCGTGGCTCACCGTGGCACAGCGCATCCTGCACGTCCGTAAGCAACTGATTGATGGAGGAACATCACATGGCAACTAACGGCAGCTCGAACGGGCGCGCCCGCCTCGACGACGGCAAGGTCCGCGTCGCGATCATCGGCGTCGGCAACTGCGCCAACTCGCTGCTCCAGGGTCGCGAGTACTACAAGGACGCCGACGACGAGAAGTTCGTCCCGGGCCTCATGCATGTCAACCTCGGGGGGTACCACATCCGCGACATCGAGTTCACGGCGGCGTTCGACGTCGTCAAGGGCAAGGTCGGCGAGGACCTCGCCGATGCGATGTGGGCGCACCCGAACGACACGATCAAGTTCGCCGACGTGAAGAAGACCGACATCAAGGTCTCGCGCGGCATGACGCACGACGGCATCGGCAAGTACCTGTCGGAGATCGTCGAGAAGGCGCCGGGCAAGACCGACGA
Source organism: Actinomycetes bacterium (assembly GCA_031370755.1). Classification (GTDB taxonomy): domain Bacteria; phylum Actinomycetota; class Thermoleophilia; order Gaiellales; family Gaiellaceae; genus Palsa-739. The sequence continues at coordinate 449 of JANMQZ010000319.1, read as the reverse complement.
CATCGTCGGGATCCTCAAGGAGACGAAGACCGACGTCGTCGTCAACTACCTGCCGGTCGGCTCGGAGGCCGCTGCGAAGTGGTACGCCGAGCAGATCCTCGAGGCCGGTTGCGCGATGGTCAACTGCATGCCCGTCTTCATCGCACGCGAGGACTACTGGAACAATCGCTTCCAGGAGAAGGGCCTGCCGATCATCGGCGACGACATCAAGTCGCAGGTCGGTGCGACGATCACGCACCGCGTGCTGACGTCGCTCTTCCGCGAGCGCGGCGTGCATCTCGACAAGACGATGCAGCTCAACGTCGGTGGCAACTCCGACTTCCTCAACATGCTCGAGCGCGACCGCCTCGAGTCGAAGAAGATCTCGAAGACGAACGCCGTCACGTCGATGCTCGACTACGACCTCGGCGAGGGCAACGTCCACGTAGTCCGACGGGCCGACGTGGACG
>JANMQZ010000300.1:0-2747 GCA_031370755.1 Actinomycetes bacterium | reverse complement strand
CCGGCCCTTCGAACGGGCAGCCGAAGCACACCGAGATCGTGACCGTCGCCGGCGTCGTGCCGGCTGCGGCGAGAATCGCCTCCACGCGCGCGACCGCCTCGGCGAGCGTTGCGTTGCCGTTCCGCTCGTTGAAGGTCTCCGTGGCGCCGAGCGTCACGTTGACGCGGTCGAGGCCGCTCGCCGCGAAGCGCTCCCACCCGCGTTCGTTCAGCACGAGCCCCGAATACTCCGTGCCTGCACGGCGCTCGATCGCGCCGACGACGTCCTCGGCGCCGGCCATCTGCGGGACGCGGTCGTCGCGCACGAAGCTCACCGCCTCGACGCGCGGCAGGCTCGCGTCGGCGAGCCGGTTCACGAGCTCCGCGCGCATCGCGGGCTCGAAGACGTTGGCCTCGTTCTGGAGCCCGTCGCGCGGGCCGACGTCGCAAAGCGTGACGGTCACGCGCGCAGCGTATGTACTCAGCGCGTCCCGAGCTCCATCCGCAGAAGCCGCGGCAGGGCGGCGCCCGCGCGGGCGAGGAGCGGCGGCCGGGCGCCTTGCTCCTCCGCCGCCTCGCACGCCATGATCGAGGCACGCACGAGCCCGCCGCCGATCCGGCGGAACGGCTCGGGCGGCAGTGACGGCACCCGCCGCGTCGCGAGCGGCAGCCTCGTCCACTCGTCGTCGGAGCGGAGCGCGAGCGACGCGAGGATCTGCCCGCCGAGCCAGCTCGGGCCGACGCCGTGCCCCGAGTAGCCCGCGCCGTAGTGGAGCCGCGTACCCGGCTTCGTGCCGAAGAACGGCAGATGGTCGGCAGAGACGTCGATCGGTCCGCCCCACGACCGCTCGATGCGCGCGCCGTCGAGCCCCGGCAGCAGCCGGCGCAGGCCGGCCTCCGCGCGCTCGCCCGTCGCGCGGTCGCGGCTGAAGCGCTCGTCGATCTTGCCGCCGAAGCCGATCGGCCCGGAGCCGCTGCCCATCAGCACCCGCCCGTCGTCGAGCGTGCGGAAGTAGTGGATGAACATGCGCCCGTCGACGATCGCCTCGCCGCCCGTCCACTTGATCTGCTCGAGCAGCTCGGGCACGGGCTCGGTGAGCACGACGTAGGAGCCGAAGTTCGTCAGGCTCCGCGCCGCGGGCCGCCAGCCCGTGAGCGCGGCATTCGTTGCGAGCACGATCTCGGGCGCGCGCAGCGTCCCGTTCGGCGTCGCGATCTCGCCGTCACGCACGCGCAGCGCGGGCGTTTGCTCGTGGATCGTCACGCCGGCGGCGAGCGCGTGGCGCCGCAGCGCGCGCACGAACAGGCCCGGATGCACGGTCGCGCCGTCACGGAAGTAGACCCCGCTCCGGAAGACGGGCGAGCGCACGCGCTGCGCGAGCTCGTCCGGCGAGAGCGCCACGGCTTCGTCCGGATGGCCGACGCGTGCGGCCGCCTCGACGGAGCGCTCGACGGAGCCGTCCTGCGCCGGCGCGGCCGAGACGTTGAGCCGCCCGCCCTCGCGCAGCCAGACGTCGTCGCCGAGGGCGCGGACGGCAGGGACTATGCGCTCACCCGCACGGCAGAGGCGAAGCGCGTCCTCCGCGCCGAGCACGGACAGGACCGACGAGAGCGCCGACCAGTAGCCGTGGCAGAAGCCGCCGTTCCGCCCGCTCGGCCCGGCGCCGCAGATCTCGGCCTCGACGAGCCTCACGCGCAGATTCGGATCGCGCTCCCGCAGTGCGAGCGCGGTCCAGAGGCCGGTGTAGCCGCCGCCGACGATCGCGACGTCGGCGGTCGCGTCGGCGGCGAGCGGCGGCGCGGGCGCGGAACCGGACTCGCGCGACAGCGCGTCCTCGAGCCACCAGGACGGAAGCCCTGGCTCGATCACGCGTTGCGCGCGCGGCGGTTCTGCAGCAGCACGTTCGCGAGCATGCCGCCGACCGCGACGACGAAGATCGCGGTGCCGACGACGTTGATCTGTGGTGGCACCGCGACGCGCGCGGCGCCCCAGACGAAGAGCGGGAACGTCGTCACCGTGCCCGCGTTGAAGTACGTGATCACGAAGTCGTCGACCGAAAGTGCGAATGCGAGCAGCCCGGCCGCGAGGATGCCCGGCGCGATCAGCGGTAGCGTCACACGGAAGAACGTCACGATTTCGTTGGCGCCGAGATCCATCGCCGCCTCCTCGAGATGCCGGTCGAAGCCGACCAGGCGCGCCCGCACGGTGACGACGACGTACGAGATGTTGAACAGGATGTGCGCGATGAGGATCGTCCCGAAGCCCTGTGGGATCTTCCAGTTGAGGAAGAGCGTCAGAAGCGAGGCGCCCATCACGATCTCGGGCGTCGTCATCGGCACGAAGATGAGCAGGTTCGTCGTCGCCGACCCGCGGAAGCGGTAACGGACGAGCGCGAGCGCGATCAGCGTGCCCATCGCCGTCGCCACGAGGGCGGAGAGGAATGCGATCTCGAGGCTGACGCCGAGCGCGCTCCCGAGCCCCGGGTAGTCGAGCGGGTGCAGCCAATTCTTGAACGTGAAGCCCGACCACGTGTAGTTGAAGCGGCCGAGCGGGTTGTTGAACGAGAACGCGATCACGATCGCGATCGGCAGGAAGAGATACCCGAGCGCAAGCACGGCGTAGACGTCGAGGACGTGCCTGCGTGCGCGTCCGATCACGATGGCGCCGCCCCCGCGGTGAGCCGGTCGGTGCCGAGTGACCGCGCGAAGATGAGCACGAGCAGCAGGATGCCGCCCATCAGGATGAACGAGAGCGCCGCCGCAGTCGGG
>JANMQZ010000283.1:0-4171 GCA_031370755.1 Actinomycetes bacterium | reverse complement strand
CTCGATCGACGAGCCGCCGCCGGTCACCGCTCGGAGAGCGGGAACGAGCGATGCCGGCGCGGCGGCACGAGGAAGTTCTGGCGGTGCGTCGTCGTCAGTACCGAGTTGAAGCCCTGCGCGCGGCTGCGAGCCCCGACCTCGAGCTTCGTGCCGTCGGGCATGACGCCGTCCATCGCGAGCCGGTTGCGCTCGAAGTCGTCTCCGGACGGGTTGAAGACGACGAAGTGGACGCCCGCTTGCGCGTCACTGCTCATCTGATCGCGCTCGGGCTGCGACGAGAACGCGAACGGATTGTCGAGCGTGTTGAAGTCGGCGCGCTGCGGGATCGCGGTGCCCTTCGGGTAGACGGTGCCGTCGGGGCCGATCACGTCCTGCGCGAGGCGCGACGTCACCTGGATCGACGCGCTGTGCCCGAAGCGGCCCGTCTGCTTGTAGCCGTCATCGAGCTCCTTGCGGGTCGACACGTCCTTCGGGCCCTGCGGAACCGTCTGCGCCCCCTGCTTGACGTTCGTCAGGCCGGTGCGGAACGAGGTGAGCACGCGCTCGTCGAAGTCGAAGTTGAGGTACCACGCCTCGAGGTCCTCGCTGATGTGCGAGAGGTGCATGTGCGTGCCGCCGCGGAAGTAGCCGTCGATCAGGTCGACGTAGCCGAGCGTCTCGTGGTTCGCGATCAGCCGCGGGCCGAGCCCCGCTTTCTGCGTCGACGTGAAGCCGAGAAAGAGCTCAGACGTGTCGGGGATCAGATCGGCGCCAGGGACGCCGGCGGCCATCGCCATCTTCTTCGGCAGACTCTGCTTGCCGTCGAAGCCGCCGCCCGCGAAGCCGCGTCGGATGCTCGTCGCCGTGAAGAGGCCGAGGTCGTCGAAGATGGCCCCGCGCGCAGCGTCGATGTACTCGCGATTGTCGCTACGCAGCAGCACGGCGACGTCGTTGCGCTCGAGGATCGTCGCGTCGGAGTCGCTCGGGAAGCGGCGGCTCGGGAGCAGCACGGACTTCCCGGCGCGCTGGTCGAACGGCATGTGCGCCTTTGCCTGCTTGGGGACGCGCCCGTCGAAGTACGGCAGCCCCCACGCGATCGTGACGCCGAGCCCCGAGGGATCCGGCGAGTACTGCGCGTCGAGGTCTTGCAGCGTCGACTCGAGGTCGTGCTGTGCCGCGCGGAGATCGTCGATCTTGATCGTCGCCGTGACGATCTCGCTGTGCAGTGGCGGCACGAGCACTTCGATGCCTTCGCTCTGCACGGAGCGGAGGTCGAAGACGTGCTGCTCCGCGGGCATCGGCCCGGCGGCGGGGCGACGCGGCGCAGGTGTCAGCCGATCGACGAGCTCGTAGATGCCGGCGCCCCCGACTGCGGCGGCCGCCGCGCCCCCGAGAAACGATCGCCGCGTGAGGCGCATCAGCCTTGTGGCTGAACGAGGACGAGGCTGCGCAGGAGGCGCTCGAGGTTCTTCAGCACGACCGTCGAGCTGTCGTACGGCTTGATCACGTGCTCACTCACGGTATACAGCGAGCCCTTGTGCTTCCACGCCAGCAGGATGTGCCACTGGTCGGCGTCCTGGTTGACGCGATACACCGTCGCCTTGATCCCCGGCGCGGTGCGCACGCCCGACGCATCCGCGAAGCACGCGGTCTTGCCGCGGATCGTCTTCGCGCCGTTCGGGATGACGGTCGTGCAGCGCGGGATCGTCGTGTGACCTGGATAGCCGCGGAAGTTGACGTGGACGTCGCCGCTGCCGGCGTCGCCGTGCTCGAGGAAGCTGATCAGGTAGCTCTTGTCCTTGTTCACCGAGTTGATGTCGATGTACTGGCCGCCGATCTTCGCGTCGAGCGGGTTCGGCATCCACGTGGGGCAGTAGACAGGCGCCTGGATCTTGTTCGCGAGCGCCTGCCACCCGCTACGCCAGGCCGCCGGGCAGCCGCCCTTGGCCGGCGCGCTCGACGACGCGGGAACGAGCACGAGTGCGGCCAAAGCCGCGACGAGCAGAGCCCTCATGGACCGAAGGGTACCGCCGTTTTGCCGGGGAGCTAGACCTCGGGCCAGGGCTCGCCCGTGAGAGGCGAGACGTCGTGGCTGTGAACGATGACGGCGTCGCAGCCTGCGCGCTCGAGCTCCTGCACCTCGTCGGGCGTCGTCAGCCGCAGATCGGCGATCGCGAGCTTGCCCGCCGGGACTGCCGCCAGCAGGTCGAGCACGACCTCGAGCGGCGTCTCGTCGCGTTCTGCGTCGGCCGGCGAGAGTACGAAGATCTCCGGGTCGACGCGGTCGAGCGCCTTCTCGACCTCCTCCTCGTCGCGCACCTCGACGGCACAGTCGAGCCCGAGCTCGAGCGCCACGCGGTGCAGCTCCTCGAGCCTGCCGTCGTCGTCGTCGAGCGCGTCGAAGACGAGCAGATACGCGTCGGCCGCGCCCGCAGCGAGGTGGAGCGGCACGTCCGCGCGCCAGAGGATCGGCAGCGACGTCCCCGCCCGCACCGCGGCCGGGTCGCGCGTGACGACGAGCGCCTCGGCCCGCTGTTCCTCGGCAGCTCGGGCGGCGTCGGCGTCCTCGACCGCGGCGATGACGGAAATCCCGTCGCCCTCCGCGATCGCGTGACTGAAACTGCGCTCCGCCATCCCCGAGGCCTAGGTTACTGGCCGATCGGGTGCCACACGGTCTTGAGCTCCAGGAAGCTCGAGATCTCCCATGGGCTCTGCACGTCGGCACGGCCGCGGACGATGCGCTTCACGTTCTCGGCGGCGAGCTCCTCGAGCTCCGTTGAGAACCCGTTCGCGCCACAAAGATCGATCGCGTTGACGTCCATGTGCGAGGCGAGCGTCGGCGCCATGTCGGCGCGGGTGCCGGTGAGGATGTTGATCACGCCGCCGGGCACATCGCTCGTCGCGATCGCCTCGGCGAGCTCGATCGCCGCGAGCGGATGCGTCTCCGATGTGACCGCGACGACGGCGTTGCCGCCGACGAGCGGCGGCATGAGCCGCGAGACGAGGCCGAGCAGCGACGGCTCGTCGGGGGCGAGCACGGCGACGACGCCCGTCGGCTCGGGCACCGTGAAGTTGAAGTACGGGCCGGCGACCGGGTTCGAGCCGCCAAGCACCTGCGGCAGCTTGTCGGCCCAGCCGGCGTACCAGACGATGCGATCGATCGAGCGCTCGACCTCGTCGCGGCCGCTGCAAAGCTCGGCGAACTCGGAGGCGCGCGCCTCGACCATCTCGGCGACGCGGTAGAGCACCTGGCCGCGGTTGTACGCGGTCGCCTTCGCCCAGCCCGGCTGCGCCTTGCGCGCAGCCTGCACGGCGTCGCGCGCGTCCTTGCGCGAGCCGCGGGCGACGTTCTGCCCTTCAGCCTCGTACGTGCGTCCCGACTCGCTACGCGGGAACGCGCCGCCGATGAAGAGCTTGTACGTCTTCTTGACGGGCAGCCGCGTCACTCGTCGAACCTCAGGTACGGCTCGAGCCCGTGCAGCCCGCCCTCGCGTCCGAAGCCCGACTCCTTGTAGCCGCCGAACGGCGACGTCGGGTCGAAGCGGTTGAACGTGTTCGCCCACACGACGCCGGCGCGCATCTGCTGCGCCATCCAGAGGATGCGCGAGCCCTTCTCCGTCCAGACGCCTGCGCTCAGGCCGTACGGCGTGTTGTTCGCCTTCTCGACCGCCTCCTCAGGCGTGCGGAACGTGAGCACGCTCAGCACCGGGCCGAAAATCTCTTCCTGTGCGATGCGGTAGCTCTGCGCGACGTTCGTGAAGACGGTCGGCACGAACCAGTAGCCCTTCTCCGGCAGGCGGCACGGCGGCTGGTAGATCTCCGCGCCCTCGTCCTTGCCGGCCTGCACGAGCTCCTCGATCTTCTCGAGCTGCATCCGCGAGTTGATCGCGCCGACGTCGGTGTTCTTGTCGAGCGGGTCGCCGACACGGAGCGTCTCGAGCCGTCGCTTCAGTTTCTCGACGAGCGGCTCGTAGATCGACTCCTGCACCTGCAAGCGCGAGCCGGCGCAGCACACGTGACCCTGGTTGAAGTAGATGCCGTTGACAATTCCCTCGACCGCCTGGTCGAGCGCGCTGTCGTCGAAGACGATGTTCGCCGCCTTGCCGCCGAGCTCGAGCGTGAGCTTCTTGCCGCTGCCCGCGAGCCGGCGCTGAATGAGCTTGCCGACGTCCGTCGAGCCGGTGAACGCAAT
>JANMQZ010000234.1:0-2724 GCA_031370755.1 Actinomycetes bacterium | reverse complement strand
CGCGGCGCGCGCGCTCGGGCAGCGCGGCCGGCAGCTCGGCCGCGTGATCCGCAACACCGTCAGCCCGACGATCGTCCGCGGCGGCGACAAGATCAACGTGATCCCGAGTGAGGTCGAGCTGGAGCTGGACGGACGGCTGCTGCCCGGCTTCACACCCGAGGATCTGATCGCAGAGCTGCACGAACTCGTCGGGAAGGACGTCGAGTTCGAGGTCACCCGCCACGATCCCGGGCCGCCCGATCCCGACCTCAGCTTCTACGAGCCGCTCGCGCACATCCTGCGCGAGCTCGATCCGGGCGGCATCCCCGTGCCGATGCTGCAGGCGGGCGTCACCGACGCGCGCCACCTCAGCCGTGCGGGCCTGCAGACGTATGGGTGGCTGCCGCTGCGGCTCCCCGAGGACTTCGAGATGTATCCGCTCGTGCACAACGCCGACGAGCGTGTCCCAGTCGACGCGCTCGCGTTCGGCGTCGAGGCCATCGGCCGCGCTATCGAGCGGTACCCCGGGTGAAGCTGCTCGTCCTGGGAGGCACGAAGTTCCTCGGCCGCCATGCGGTCGACGCCGCGCTGGCAAGCGGGCACGAGGTGGCGATCTTCACGCGCGGGCAGACGAATCCCGAGCTCTTCCCCGAGGTCGAGCACCTGGAGGGCGACCGCGACGGGAAGCTCGACGCGCTCGCCGGGCGCACGTGGGACGGCGTCGTCGACACGAGCGGCTACGTGCCGCGCATCGTGCGGCAGTCGGCGGAGCTACTGCGCGACGCGGTCGCGCGCTACGTCTTCGTCTCGAGCATCTCCGTCTACGGCGACTTCAGCGGCCCGATCACCGAGGCGACGCCGGTGGCCGAGCTCGAGGATCCCGACACCGAGGAGATCCTGGAGAACTACGGCGCTCTGAAGGCAGCGTGCGAGCGCGTCGTCGAGGAGGCGTTCGGCGACCGTTGCGCCCGCATCCGCGCAGGGCTGATCGTCGGACCGTACGACCCGACCGACCGCTTCACGTACTGGCCGCGACGCATCGCGGCGGGCGGCGAGGTGCTCGGGCCCGGCGATCCGGACGCGCCGGTGCAGTTCGTCGACGCGCGCGATCTCGCCGCGTGGCTCGTGCGGCTCGCGCTCGACGGCCCGGGCGGCGTCTTCAACGCGACCGGCCCCGCCGAGCGGCTCACGTTCGACGCGTTGCTCGACCGCGCCCGCACGGCGATCGGCTCGGACGCGGACGTCGTCTGGACGGACGAGCAGCGCGTACTCGACGCCGGCGTGCAGCCGTGGACGGAGCTGCCGCTCTGGCTGCCCGGAACCGACTATGCAGGCATGGCCAGCGCGGACATCAGCCGTGCGGTCGAGGCGGGCTTGCGCTTCCGGCCGCTCGAGGAGACCGTCCTGGACACGCTCGCCTGGGACCGGAGCGTCCCCGGCGACCGGCCGACGCTCACGGCGGACAAGGAAGCGGAGATCCTTGCGGCCGCCTGACCGGATCCGCGTGAAGCGGGAGCCGCACCGTGGCGCCTACGACCGCGAGACGATCGACGCGATCCTCGACGAGGCGCTCCTCTGTCATCTCGGCTTCCAGGTCGACGGGCAGCCGTACGTGATCCCGACGCTGCACGCGCGCGTCGGCGACCGGCTCTACGTACACGGCTCCGCGGCGAGCCGGATGCTCCGCCACGCCGCCTCCGGCATGCCGATGTGCGCAACGGTCACGCTCTTCGACGGGCTCGTGCTCGCGCGCTCCGTCTTCAACCACTCCGTCAACTACCGCTCGGTCGTCGTCTTCGGCACCGCGACGCTCGTCGGCGACGACGACAAGCGCGCGGCGCTGCGCGCGCTCACGGAGCAGCTCGCGCCCGGACGCTGGGACGAGGCGCGGCAGCCAACCGCGAAGGAGCTGAAGGCCACCTCGATTCTCTCGCTGCCGCTCGACGAAGCGTCGGCGAAGGTGCGGACGGGCGCCGAGGAGGACGACCCAGAAGATCGCGACCTGCCGGTGTGGGCGGGCGTCGTGCCGGTGCACCTCGCCACCGAGCCGAGCGAGTACGAGTGGCGCCGGGTGCACGACGGCCGCGTCGGTGCGCCGTGACAATGGATGGCTTCCCCTTCGTCCACCGCGAGACCGTGCGCTTCCGCGATCTCGACGGCATGGGTCACGTGAACAACGCCGTCTTCTCGACGTACCTCGAGCAGGCGCGGCTCGCGTGGTTCGGCGAGACGGACGAGCACGCGCTCGGGGACGTGATCCTCGCGCGCACCGAGATCGACTTTCGCTCGCCGGTTCGCAGCGGAGAGGTCATCGAGGTTGGTGTCCGGCCGTCGCGGCTCGGCACGAAGAGCTTCGAGCTCGAGTACGAGCTCCGGGCGAGCGGCCGACTCGTCGCGGAGGCGAAGAGCGTCCTCGTCGGCTACGACTATGGGCGAAACGAGAGTCGGGAGATCCCGGAGCGCTGGAAAAGGAGACTGAGCGAGTGAGCACCTACGAACGTCACACCCTCGACAACGGACTGCGGATCCTCACGGCGAACCTGCCGGAAGCGCAGTCAGTGACGTGCATGGTGATGCTCGCCGCCGGCTCGCGCTACGAGACCGCCGACACGAACGGGATCGCGCACTTCGCGGAGCACATGTTCTTCAAGGGCACCGACCGGCGCCCGACCGCGCGCGACATCGCCGGCGAGATCGACGCGATCGGGGGCGAGTTCAACGCCTTCACCGGCAAGGAGTACACGG
>JANMQZ010000232.1:0-8061 GCA_031370755.1 Actinomycetes bacterium | reverse complement strand
GTCATCCGGGATCAGCCGCTGGTTCACGTAGTACCGGCCGAGCGGCGTCGGCGTCGCGCTCGAGCCGACGGCCGCGCGCGAGCTCAGCACGAGCTTCCCGCTCCGGTAGAGGCGGACGCGACGCTCGGAGAGATCGACGGTGATGCGCGTGTGCACGGACGCCCGCTGCACGTTGCGCGCGCGGACCCAGCCCGTGCTGCCGTTCGGGCGCACCGGCAGCGCGACGTGCAGCCACGTTGCGCGGCAGCGCGTGTCGACCCGTTCGCCGAGGATGCCGAGGACATTCGGCGCGCCGTTCACGTTCACGAGACCGAAGCGCGCGATCGCCCCGCGGCCGGGCGAGCGGAACGCCGTCAGGGGCCGTTCGACGACCGCAGCCCAGGCGATATCGGCCGAGCCGACCGCCCGCACGGCGCCGGCGGCGCAGCGGTGGACGAGCGTCTTCCGCGCTCCGGCGACGCCGTGCTCTCCCCCGCCCGCGCAGCCCGCGGCCGCGACGAGGGCCGCCAGAGCGGTCACCACACCGATACGACTAATCACCCTTTCTGACATTCCCATCCGACGGACGTCTTATTACTCTGAGAATGGAAATGACCCTGCCTCTTCGCATCCTGCGGCTGCCTCACCGGCATCGGGCGGTCAGCACCCACGTCGTCGTGCAGCGTGCCGGCGTGCCCTACGAGCTCGCCCGCGAGGTCTGCGCCGGGTGCTCGAAGGTGCTGTCCGAGCGCCCGGTCGGCCGCACCGCCGCGTAGCTCGCCCCCAAGGGCGGCCGAACATCGGGCTCGCCGAGGGCGGGCCAGAATGAGAACGCACGCTCGGCCTGGGCCGCGATCGTGAGCGACGGGTTCGACCCGAGATTCGCGCTGACCGTGCTGCCGTCGACGACGTGCAGGCCGGGCTCACTCCACACCCGGTGCCAGGCGTCGACGACGCCGTCCGCGGGCGTCGCGCCGATCGGAGCGCCGCCGAGGATGTGCGCCGTGAACGGGCGGTTCAGCAGGACCTCGTTCAGCGCCGAGCCGGGCAGACCGCCCAGCACATCGGCCGCCTCGCGGGCCGCCTTGTTCGCCTCGGGGATCCACGCCGGCACCGGCTCGCGCCCGGCCCGCTCGCTCCGCAGCCGACGCCCGTTCCAGCGCACACGGAGCGCGTTGTCGTGCGCCTGCATGACGAGGAGGATCACCGTGCGCTCCGCCCACCGGTACGGCACGTGCGCCTGCAGCGCGCGGAGCGGATGCCGCCCGAGCGTCGCGAGCCAGCGGACCGGCCGCGGCATACGGCCGCCGCCGTCGACGAGCACGGTCGAGAAGAGCCCCATCAGGCTCGAGCCCTTCGGATAGCGGACGGGCTCGATGCGCGTCTGCGGGCTCGGCTGGAACGACGAGCCGATCGCGATCCCCTCCGAGTAGTCGACGCGCGTGTCGCGCGCGCCTGCGCCGACGATCACCTCCGAGTTCGAGCGCACGAGCTCGCCGACGTTCGGCCCGCCGACGCCGGAGCGCAGGAGGAGCTTCAGGGTGCCGAGCACGCCCGCCGCGAGCACGACCTGCTGCGCGCGGAACTGCTCCGGCCGCTTGCGTGCCCAGCTGCCGGCACGCTCGGTCTCGACCTCCCAGCCGCCGGCGACGCGGCGGAGGAGCGTGGCCTCGCGGCCCGCGTGCACGACGGCGCCGCCCGCCTCCGCCTGTCGGAGGTAGTTGCGGTCAAGCGTGTTCTTCGCGCCGTAGCGGCACCCGACCATGCACCCGCCGCAGCGAACGCAGACGTCGAAGTCGACCGCGACCGTCGTGCGCTCGAACGTCTCGGCGGCACCCATTCTCCGCGCGACCTCCTTGATCACCGGCTCGGCCGCGGAGTCGAACGGCGTCTCAGTCGCGCCGAGCATGCCGCGCGCGACATCGTAGAAAGGTGCGAGCTCGGCGCGCCAATCCGCGATGCCCGCCCATTGCGGATCGTCATAGAACGGCCCGAGCGGCTCGACGAGCACATTCGCGTACACGAGAGAGCCGCCGCCCACTCCCGCGCCGGAGAGAACGACGAGGTCGTCGAGGACGGTCAGGCGCTGGATCCCGCGCAGGCCGAGCCGCGGCATGAAGAGGTAGCGCCGGAGATTCCAGTTCGTGCGCGCGAAGTCCTCGGGCGCGAAGCGGCGGCCCGCTTCGAGCACGGCGACGCGGTAGCCCTTCTCGGTCAAGCGAAGCGCGGCGACGCTACCGCCGAAGCCGCTTCCGACCACGAGCACGTCGACGTCGTGCACGTTCACGCGGCGAGGGTACTCTGGGCGGCCACCGTGCGCCGACTTCTTCCCGTCCTACTGCTCCTCGCGCTGGCCTCGACGGCCACGGCGGCGACGATCCAGGGCACGAAGCGCGGCGAGCTGATCGTCGGCACGCAGGCTGCGGATCGCGTGCTCGCCGGCGGCGGTGCGGACCGCATGCAGGTCGCGTTCGGCGGTGTCGACCGCGTCGACTGCGGCGTTGGCATCGACATCGTCAGCGCGGATGCGGGCGATCGCGTCGCCTCGAACTGCGAGATCGTCTCGCGACGGCTCTCCGTCGACCCGTATGTGAACGACGACAGCCAGCACGAGACCGCGGTCGAGCCTGACAGCGCATCGTCGGGATCGACCGTGGTCGCCGTGTTCCAGGTCGGGCGGCGTCAGGGCGGGGCCGCCGCGAACATCGGTACAGCGGTGTCGACCGACGCCGGGCGCACATGGCAACGGAGCTCTCTGCCCGGCATCACCGGGAACGCGACACCGCCCGGGCCGGAGACAGCGGGCTCTGACCCCTCTGTCGCGTTCGATGCGGTCCACGGTGTGTGGCTCGTCACGACACTGGCGCTCGAGGGCGAGCAGTCGCCGCACATCTGGGTCTCGCGCTCGACCGACGGCAAGAGCTGGTCGGCGCCGATCGACGCCTCCGACGGGACGATCCTGGACAAGGAGTGGATCGTCTGCGACAACGGGGCGGCGAGCCCGTTCCGCGGTCGCTGCTACCTCGAATACACCGACGACACGAAGAGCCAGACCGTCAGCCAGTTCTCGACCGACGGCGGCGTCACGTGGTCGACACCGGTGCGCGCGGGCTCGATTCTCGTCGGCACGCAGCCGGTGATCCGACCGGACGGCACGCTCGTCGTCGTCGCGGGCGACTACCGCGGCCAGTCGGCGCTCTCGGGCTCGATGGTCGCGCTGCGCTCGACCGACGGCGGCGCGACGTTTGCGCGCATCGTCGTCTCAGACCTCCAGGCCGCCGACAACGACCCGATGCGGGCGATCGCGCTGCCGTCGCTCGACATCGACTCGAACGGGACGATCTACGCGGTGTGGCACGACTGCCGCTTCCGCGCATCGTGCGCGCGGAACGACATGGTGCTCTCGACCTCGGCGGACGGGCTCACGTGGAGCGCGCCGGCGCGGATCCCGCTCGCGCCGGCGTCCTCGACCGAGTCGTTCTTCATCCCCGGGCTCGCGGCGGATCCCGCGCACCCGGGGCGGCTCGGGCTCGTCTACGCCTACTTCCACGCCGGCTCGTGCCGCGGAAGCAACGCGACCAAGGCGTGCCTGCTCGGGATCGGGTTCGCGCAGTCGCGCGACGCGGGCAAGACGTGGTCGACACAACAGCTCGACGCACAACCGTTCTCGACGACCTGGGTCTCGCGCGCCGAGGGCGGCCGGATGGTCGGCGACTACTTCTCGGTCTCGTTCGCCGGCGACCGGGTCGTGCCCGTCTTCCCGCTCGCAACGTCGCCCGTGAAGAGCCGCTTCCGGCAGGGCATCTTCGCGGCGTCGTTACGGGCGCTCGGGTAGTAACTCGGCGAGTGCGCGCAGCGTCTCGCCTGCGCCCGCGTCAACCGTTACTGCGGCACGCGAGTCGAGCGGCGTCCCGCCGCGGTTGACGATTGCCACGGTGCCGCCCGCTGCGATCGTCTCGAGCGGCAGGCCGGCGACCGGGTAAACCTCGAGCGACGAGCCGACGACGAGCAAGAGGCCTGCCTCGGCGGCCAGCTGCATCGCCCGCGCGATTGCGGCCTCCGGCAGGAGCTCGCCGAACATGACGACGTCAGGCTTGAGCGCGCGCCCGCAGCTCGGGCATGCCGGCACCGGCAAGAGCGCCGCGACCTCTGCAAAGGGCACGACAGTGCCGCAGTCGAGACAGCTCGACGTGCGGATCGACCCGTGCACCTCGACGAGCGCACGCGAACCGGCGCGCTCGTGCAACCGGTCGATGTTCTGGGTGATCACCGCCCTCACCCAGGCGCGCTCCTCGAGCTCGGCGAGCGCGCGGTGGCCGTCGTTCGGCTCGGCGCTGCCGAGCATTGCGAGCCGCTTGCCGTAGAAGTCCCACACCTTCGCAGGGTCGGCGAGGAACGCGTCGATCGTCGCGTACTCCATCGGGTCGTACTGCGCCCAGATCCCGCTCGGCGAGCGGAAGTCGGGGATGCCGGACTCGGTGCTGATGCCTGCGCCGGTGAGTACGACGCACGGACGCCGCGCCTGCATCAGTTCCGCGAGCCGCTCGACGCTCATGCGTCCAATATCGCATCGGGGACAGACTTTAGTCTGTCCCCGATACCGTGTTCATGATGGAGGGGTTCACGTTCTCGACCGACGTGCGCGTCCGCTTCGCGGACACCGACGCGCAGGGGATCGCGCACAACGCGGCGTACCTCGTCTGGTTCGAAGTAGCGCGCGTCGAGTACCTGCGCACGTACGCGGGCGGTTACCAGGCGCTGCGCGACCACGGCATCGAGGCGCTCGTGCTCGAGTCGCACTGCCGCTACGTGACGCCGGCGAAGTTCGACGACTTGCTCTCGGTGCACACGCGCTGCGTCGACGTGCGCGGTGCGCGGTTCCGCTACGAGTACGCGATCGTTCGGGACGACGGCGTGCTGATGGCGGACGGCTACACCAGTCATGCGTGCGTCGACGCTGGAACGCTCGCGCCGACGAGAGTTCCGGAGTGGCTCAAGGACGCTATTGCGTCGGTTGAGTCTCGGTCTGCGTCGTCGTCGTAGCCGGCTTCTTCGGCTTGTGCTTCGCCGGGCCGAGGCGCACGAGCTTCGGCTCGGCGCGGTACGACGAGTACCACGTGTCGTGGTACAGGAGCTTGCCGTCCTCGGCGTAGACATCGCGGGTGACGCTCGTCGACATCGCCGGCACGCCCGGATCGTCGACGATCTTCTCGCCCGGCTTCAGCGTCGGATCGACAGTCTTCTTCACGGGCGGCTTCCCGTGCGAGACGAGCGGGCTCGTGCTGCTGACGACCTTGCGCTGCACCGGCGTCCCGTAGAGCCCGACGGTGAGCGACGACGAGCTGACGAACGTGCGGAGAAGAAGCCAGTTGCCGGTGTCGTTCACGAACTTCAGATCGACTGTCGGGTAGTCGACCGTCGCGTCGCGGCCCTGCGGGTAATGGCTGATGTAGAGCGCATGGTTCGTGCGCTCGACGATCTTGAGGCCGGCCTCGAACGCCGCGTTGAACACGGTGGTCGACACCTGGCAGACGCCGCCGCCGAGCCCGGTGGTGAGCTCTCCGTTCACGATCACCGGCGCCTCGAGGAAGCCCTTGGCCGCGTTGCGGTCGCCGGTCGTCTGGTTGAACGAGAACGTCGCGCCGGGCGCGATCAGCGTGCCGTCGACCAGGTGCGCGACGAGCTCGACGTTGTGAATGCGGTTCGGGATGCCGCCGTAGAGCGTCGTGTAGTTCGAGACCGGCGCCGTGATGTGCATCGCGCGCGCCGCGTCGGTCGAGAACTTGGCTTCCGACTCCAGCACCGGCAGTCGTGCGATGCGCAGGGCAGGCCGTTGCTTCAGCGCCGCCTGAAGCAGGGCGGTTGCGGTACCGACGGCGTCGAGGCGGATGCCCGGCTTCGCCGGCACGATGCTGACACGCCCGCTATGGACGGCGAAGGTCGCATCCTGCGCGGGCTTCTCGACACGGCGTCCGAGGCTGACCACCCACGCGTCGGCGGCGGGGCCGCCGATCGTGAGAGCGGTCCGGCCGCCGGCGGGCAGCCGGAGGAGCTGTGCGATCCGCCGCGGCTGGAGCAGCCAGCGCGTCTTGCCGAGCTGGAGGCGCACCGGCGCGGACAGCGCGGTGCGGGCCTGGCGTGCGGCGGGGGCGAGCGCTGCCGCGCGGACACGCGGCTGCTGCACGCGCAACGGCAGGTTGACGCGAGCCGACGTGCGGTCGATCGAAGCGAGCGCGCGGACGAGTGTGACCTCGGCGGCGTGACGATCGAGCACGAGCCCGGCCTGCGCCGGCACGACGACGATGTTCAGCCCCCGGCGGACGACCGCGGCGTCACGCGGCGCGCGGTTGATCTTCCCTGCGAGCAGCCCGAGCTTGTACTCGAGCGCGCCGTTCAGGACGCGCGTCGGCGGGGTCACGTCGGCGCCGAAGACCTGGACGTCGAGGCGGCGGAAGCCGCGGATCGGGCCGAAGCCGTCACCCTGGCGCTGCGCGGCGCCGACGGCCGCCTTCCAGTCCGGGGAGATGCCGAGCTCCACAGGCCGGATCGCAAAGCGCTGCGCACCCGCAACGAAGATCACGGGGTGGTTCGCGAGGGCGGCCGAGCGCTTCTCGAGGAGGGCGCGGGCGGCGGAGGCATGGAGGCCCCCGACGTCCACGCCGTCGATCGTCACGCCCTTGGCGAGGGTCGTCGGCGAGCCCGCGAAGACGAGCCCGAGGACGATCGCCGTCGCGACGACGGAGAGCAGCAGAAAAAGCAGACGCCGGCGCACGCGCTTCAGAGTAGCGAGGGTTCTAGAAGACGAAGAGCTCGACGCCGCCGGAGACGTTCAGCTCGATCCCGGTGATGTACGAGGCGAGGTCGGAGCAGAGGAAGGCGATCGTGTTCGCGATCTCCTGCGGCTCGCCCGGCCGCTTGAGAGCCGTCCGCGCGACGATCCGTTCGTTCATGGCGGCGTTCGCCATGTTGAAGGCCTCGGTGCCGATGACGCCGGGCACGATCGCGTTGCACGTGATGCCGTGCCGCGCGCCCTCCATCGCCAGCGTGCGGGTCAGGCCGAGCAGGCCGGCCTTCGTCGTCGAGTAGCTCGCCTGGCCGAAGCCGCCGAGCGTCCCCGCGACGGAGGCCATGTTCACGATCCGCCCCCAGCCGCGCTCCCGCATGTGCGGCCAGGCCGCCTGGGCGCAGTTGAAGGCGCCGGTCAGGTTGACCCGCAGGTCGCGCTCCCAGAGCTCTGGCGACTGGTGCTGGAACTGCGCCGCGTGGTCGAGGGTGCCGGCGTTGTTGACGAGGATGTCGACGGAGCCGAGCTCACCGACGGCGCGCTCGACCGCAGCGTCGACCTGCGCGCGGTCGGTCACGTCGCAGCGGACGGCGATCGCCTTCCGCCCCATGCGGCGGATCTCCTCGACCGTCTCCTCCGTGTGCACGAGTCCCTGCTGCCGCGCGACGGTCGCGAGCGCGCCGTAGCGGTCGGTCT
Source organism: Actinomycetes bacterium (assembly GCA_031370755.1). GTDB lineage: Bacteria > Actinomycetota > Thermoleophilia > Gaiellales > Gaiellaceae > Palsa-739. The sequence continues at coordinate 602 of JANMQZ010000232.1, read as the reverse complement.
CCTCGGAAAGCTCCGACTCGACGAGCAGGTCGGCGACGACGACGTCGGCCCCCGCACGGGCGAGCGTCAGCGCGTCGGCGCGCCCGAGCCCGCGCGAAGCGCCGGTGACGAGCGCGACGCGCCCGGAGAGGTCGATCTCGATTGCCATGCGCGGAGCCTAAAGCGGTGCCAGGCACGCTGCGCGAGCCAGGCACCACGGCTCTTGGTGCCTGCCTCCCGCGAAGCGGGTGCCTGGCACCGCTTTCGAACCGTCAGTCCTTCGGCATGAAGATCTCTTTGGCGATCACGAGGCGCTGGATCTGGCTCGTGCCCTCGTAGATCTGGAAGAGCTTCGCGTCGCGCATGAGCTTCTCGACCGGGTACTCCTTGATGTAGCCGTAGCCGCCGAAGACCTGCACCGCGTCGGTCGCCACCTTCATCGCCGTGTCGGCGGCGAAGCGCATGGCGAACGAGGAGTAGAGCGTCGCCTTGCGGCCGTAGCCTTGATCGAGCATCCTCGCCGCCTGCCAGGTGAGCAGGCGAGCAGCCTCGATCTCCGTCGCCATGTCGGCGATCATGAAGTTGATGCCCTGGTGCATCGCGATCGGCACATCGAACGTCAC
>JANMQZ010000051.1:0-3647 GCA_031370755.1 Actinomycetes bacterium | reverse complement strand
CTCGAAGACCACGTTCGCCACTGCGTCTCCCGGGCTCTGACCTCCGGCGACGCCGATGACGCGAAGGAGAAGACCGAGGAACTGCTGGCCGCCGTCCAGCGCTTCGCTCGTACCCGCTGATGACGACTGCGACCGAGCGACGGAGCGAGTCGACCGTCCTGCACGTCGGCGGGCTGCACTATGCCTCCGAGAAAGCGGTCGTCGAACGCCATCTGGCCGCGCAAGAGGGGGTGCTCGCGGTCGAGGCGAATCCGGTGGCGCAGACAGCGACAGTGGCGTACGACCCGGCCCACACCGACGTCGCGACGCTCAAACGGTGGATCGAGGAGTGCGGCTTCCACTGCGCCGGCCGTTCCGTTCCCGGTCACATCTGCGACCCACTCGCGGACGAACACACGGCGCAGGAGCACACTCACGCCGCGGTCGAGCGCGCCGACCACGCAGGCGGCCACGGGCACGGCGGCCACGCCGGCACGTCCATGGCCGAGATGGTGCGCGACATGCACAACCGTTTCCTCGTTGCGCTCGTGTTCGCAATACCGATCGCGATCTGGTCGCCGATGGGCGAGGGCATCTTCGGATCGACTCCGCCGACGCCGTTCGGTCTGCGGATGGAGCTCTGGCAGCTGCTGCTGTCGCTGCCGGTCGTCTTCTATTCCTCCCAGATCTTCTTCATCGGCGCGTATCACGCCTTGCGCGCGAAGACGCTCGACATGATGGTGCTCGTCGCAGTCGCGATCGGCACCGGCTTCGTCTACTCGGTCGCGGCGACCTTCTTCATCGAAGGCGACGTCTTCTACGAAGCGTTCGCGTTCCTCGCTGCGTTCGTGCTGCTCGGCCACTGGTTCGAGATGCGCGCCCGCGGCGGCGCCAACGACGCGATCCGTGCGCTGCTCGATCTCGCTCCCCCGAAGGCGGTCGTGATCCGCGACGGGCGGGAAGTCGAGCTTCCGACCGCAGAGGTCATCGTCGGCGACCTGCTGCTCATTCGCCCGGGCTCGAAGATCGCGGTCGACGCCGAGGTCGTCGAAGGAGAGTCCTCGGTCGACGAGTCGATGGTGACCGGCGAGAGCATGCCGGTCTCCAAGGGCCCTGGCGACAAGCTGATCGGTGCGACGATCAACAAACAGGGGACGCTTCGCGCGCGGGCGACCGCCGTGGGCTCCGACACGGCACTCGCGCAGATCGTCAAGCTCGTGCAGGAGGCGCAGAACTCGAAGGCGCCGGCGCAGCGGCTCGCCGACCGCGCCGCCTTCTGGCTCGTGCTCGTCGCGCTGCTCGGCGGCCTCGGCACCTTTCTCGTCTGGCTCGGTCTCGGCAAGTCGGTCACGGGGGCACTGCTGTTCGCAATCACGGTTGTCGTCATTACCTGCCCCGACGCGCTCGGCCTTGCGACCCCGACGGCGATCATGGTCGGCACGGGTCTCGGCGCGAAGCGTGGGATCCTGTTCAAGAATGCGGTCGCGCTCGAGCAGGTCGCATCGCTCGACACGGTCGTGCTCGACAAGACGGGGACGCTGACCAAGGGCGAGCCGGAGGTCGTCGCCGTCGTCACCGCGGACGGCATCGATGAGAACGAGCTGCTGCGGCTCTCAGCGGCCGTCGAGCGTGAGAGCGAGCACCCGCTCGCCGAGGCGGTCGTTCGGGCCGCGAAGGAGCGCGGGCTCGAGCCGCCGCGAGCCGAGGCGTTCGAGGCCGTCGCCGGCCACGGCGCGATCGCCACCGTCGAGGGCCAGCGCGTAGCTCTCGGCAACGCCCGGCTGCTCGAGCGCGAGCACGTCGCGCTCGACGGCCTCGCGGCGCGCGCCGCCGAGCTTGCGGACGAGGGCCGTACCGTTGTGCATATTGCCCGCGACGGGCGCGCCGTCGGCCTCGTCGCGATCGCCGACGCACCACGCGAGACCGCCGCCGCAGCAGTCGCTGCGCTCAAGGAGATCGGCATCCGGCCCGTCATGCTCACCGGCGACAACCGCCAGACGGCGGAGCGGATCGCCCGCCAGCTCGGCGTCGATGAAGTGATCGCCGAGGTACTCCCGGAGGACAAAGCGCAGAAAGTAAAAGAGCTGCAGGCGCAGGGACGCAAGGTCGCGATGGTCGGCGATGGCGTCAACGACGCGCCGGCCCTCGCACAGGCGGACGTCGGGATCGCGATCGGCGCCGGTACCGACGTCGCGATCGAAACCGCCGACGTTGTCCTGATGCGCTCCGACCCGCTCGACGTCGCCACGGCCGTGCAGATCGGTCGCGGCACGGTCCGCAAGATGCGCCAGAACCTCGGCTGGGCGATCGGCTACAACTCGCTTGCGCTGCCGATCGCCGCCGGTGTGTTCGAGCCGTTCGGGCTCACGTTGCGCCCCGAGATCGCGGCGATCTCGATGTCGGGCTCGAGCGTGCTCGTCGCTGTTAACGCGCTGGCGCTGAAACGGCTGCGGCTTCCACGGCACTAGGCATAGCCGTGCGCACCTCGATACGCACCTCGACCGGAAGGTCGAGAGACGCGGAGACGAGACACGCCGCCTCGGCTTGCTCCGCGAGCTCACGGGCCTTGGCCTCGTCGCCTGGCGCTACCGCCACCTCGAAGAGCAACAGCAGGCGCGTGAATGCAAACCGGCGATCGCTCCGCGTGCCGGCCACGCCGTCACCGTCGACTGCGAGGCTCGAGTACGCGAGCCCGCCGCGTGCGGCGAGACCGGTGAACGTCACCGCGAGACACGAGGCCGCCGCCGCGACGAACAGGTCCTCCGGGCTCCACGTCGTCGGATCCGTGCCGCGGAACTCGGGCGGCGGCGTGATCTCGACCGTCTGCTTGCCCTCGACGTGAACCGCGACGCGGCGCTCGCCGATCCATTCGGTGGAGACGGGGAAGTGGAACTCTTTCGGTCTGATTGCAGCGACGGCCATCAGTTTCTCCCTCCTACGGGCACGGGTGCGAGGACCAGCTGCGCCAGCTCGACGAGGCGGTTCGCGTAACCCCATTCGTTGTCGTACCAGGCGATCACCTTCACGAGTGTCCCGTCGACGACGTTCGTCAGCGGTGCGTCGAAGATCGACGAGTAGGACGACCTGACGATGTCGGAGGAGACGAGCGGCTCCTCGCTGTAGGTGAGGATGCCCGTCAGCCCGCCCGAGTCCGCGCGCTCCGCGAAGGCAGCGTTGATCTCCTCTGCGCTTGTCGACCGCTGCGCCTCGATCGTCAGGTCGACGAGCGAGCCGGTCGGGATCGGCGCGCGAACCGCGAAGCCGTTTAGCTTTCCCTGCAGCTCAGGGATGACGAGCCCGAGCGCCTTCGCGGCGCCGGTGGACGTCGGGATGAGGTTCACCGCGGCGGCCCGCGCGCGGCGCAAGTCCTTGTGCGGCAGGTCGATCAGCCGCTGGTCCGCCGTGTAGGCGTGGATCGTCGTCATCAGGCCGTGCCGGATCCCGACGGTCTCGTGCAGCACTTTCGCAACCGGTGCGAGGCAGTTCGTCGTGCAGGAAGCGTTCGAGATGACGTCGTGCACGTCGGGGTCGTAGGTCTCGAAGTTGACGCCGAGCACGACGGTTGCGTCCGGCTCCTTCGCAGGCGCCGAAATGATGACCTTCTTCGCGCCCGCCTGGAGATGCTTCGCGGCGTCCTTGCGCACGAGGAAGCGCCCGGTCGCCTCGAG
>JANMQZ010000152.1:0-7829 GCA_031370755.1 Actinomycetes bacterium | reverse complement strand
GGAGATCGCGCGCGGTCTCGGCGCGCGCGGCCTGCTCAACCTCCAGCTTGCGCTCGTCGGCGACGAGCTCTACGTGCTCGAGGCGAACCCGCGCGCGTCGCGCACGGTGCCGTTCGTCGCGAAGGCGACAGGCGTCCCGCTCGTCGAGCACGCGTGCCGCCTGCTGCTCGGCGAGCCGCTCGCGGCGCTCGCCCTGCCCGAGCGCGTCGAGCCAACCCGCGCCTGGGCGAAGGAGGCGATCTTCCCGAGCGACCGCTACGCGGGAGCGGCCGTGCGTGGCCCGGAGATGCGGTCGACCGGCGAGGTCATGGCGAGCGGCGCCACGCCGGCCGCTGCATACGCGCGCGCGCTGCGCGCCGCGGGCCGCTCGCGCCGCGGCGGGCGCATCGGGCCGCCGCTGCAGCGCGCCTAGTAGGCGCCCATGTCGAGCAGCCGCTGGTCGCTGATCCCGAAGTGGTGCGCGACCTCGTGCAGCACGACGTGGCGGATCCGCTCGCGCAGGACGTCGGAATCGCCGCCGTAGAGCCGGAGTAGCGGACCGCGGTAGATCGTGATCTTGTCGGGCAGCACGCCGCCGTAATACGTGCCGCGTCTCGTCAACGGGACGCCCTGGTAGAGGCCGAGGAGCGGCTGTCCGGGCGGCGGCTCGTCCTCGACGACGACCGAGACGTTCGACATCGCGTCGCGGAGCTCCGCCGGCAGGCCGTCGAGCGCCGCCTGCGCCTCCTGCTCGAAATCGACGTCTTCGGGCTCGTCGAACATCACGCCTCATCGTGCCTGCACGGCAGCTGTCTACAGTCCCCCGGTGCCCGAGGTCTCCGAGCTCCTGGCGGCGTACGACACGCAGCTTCGCGATCGCGTCCCCGAGCGTCTCCCCGAAGGCGTCCGGGTCGAGCGGGACGGGCCGGTCGTGCGCTTCGTCGGCTTCACGGGCCGCGACTTCGTCGGCTACCGCGACCTCGCGGGAATCGACGGAGCGCAACTCGACGAGCTGATCGCGCGCCAGGTCGAGGTGTTCGCCGAGCGGGACGAGCGATTCGAATGGAAGCTGCACGGTCACGATCTGCCGGCCGACCTTCCGGAGCGGCTGCGCGCGGCGGGCTTCGTTCCCGAGGAGGTCGAGACGGTCGTGATCGCGCCGGTCGACGCAATCGCCGGTGACCCGTTGCTTCCCGACGGCGCGTCGCTGCGCGAGGTCGTCGAGCGGGCCGACTTCGATCGCATCGCAGCGATGGAGGAAGCGGTCTGGGCCGACGGCGGCAGCCGCGCCTGGCTCGCGGAGGGACTCGAGAAGGAGCAGTCCGCATACCCGGACGGGATCAGCATCGTCGTCGTCGAGGCCGGCACCGAGGTCGTCTGCGCCGGCTGGGTCCGCTTCGAGCAGGGAACGGACTTCGCCACGCTGTGGGGCGGCGGCACGCTCCACGCGTGGCGCGGTCAGGGGATCTACAAGGCCGTCGTCGCCTACCGCGCGAACCTCGCGCGCGAGCGCGGACACCACTTCGTGCAGGTCGACGCGTCCGCGGACAGCCGGCCGATCCTCGAGCGACTCGGGTTCGTCGCCGTGACGACGACGACGCCGTACGTGTGGTCGCCCCGCACGGTCAGAGGCTGACGACGATCTTTCCCTGCGCGTGGCCCTCGCCGATGGCACGGTAGGCGTCGGCGACGTCGCCGAATGCGAACCGCCTGTCGATCGCCGGCGTCATCGCTCCGGACTCGAGGAGATCGCGCAGAACGAGCATGTCCGCCTTGTTGAACTTCGCGATGAAGAAGACGACCGTCTGGCCGCCAAACGTTCCGGCCACGCGCATCCTCGCGAGGCGGCCCAGCGGCCCGAGCAGGCGGCCGCCTTTCGGAGCGCCGACCATGACGAGCGTCGCCTTCGGCTCGAGGACGCGCTTGCACTCCGACCAGGACCTGCTCCCCGCAACGTCGAAGAGCAGGTCGTAGCGCCGGTCGCTGCGCGTGAAGTCCTCGCTGGTGTAGTCGACGACGTGGTCGGCGCCGAGCGAGCGCGCGAGGTCGACGTTCCTCGTGCTGCACACGGCGGTCACCTCGGCTCCGAACGACTTCGCGATCTGCACGGCGAACGTCCCGACGCCGCCGGATGCGCCGTTGATCAAGACGCGCTGCCCGGCCTCGATCCGGCCCCGGTCGCGAAGACCCTGGAGCGCCGTGAGCGCGGCGACGGGCACCGACGCCGCCTGCTCGAACGACACGTTGGCCGGCTTCGGCACCAGTGCGCGACCCTCCGGAACGGAGACGTACTCGGCCAGGGCGCCGGTTCGCGCGCCGAATACCTCGTCTCCCGGCCGGAACTGCGTGATGTCCTTGCCGACCGCTTCCACCTCGCCTGCGAAGTCGGTTCCGAGGCGGTTGCTCCTCGGCTTGCGGAGCCCGAACGACGGGCGTGCGAGCAACGGGATACCGGCGAGCGTGTACCAGTCCGCCATGTTGAGCGACGCTGCGCGCACCCGCACGAGCACCTCGTCGTCGGCCGCGACCGGCTTCTCGAGCTCGCGCAGCTCGATGACGTCGGCGGAGCCGTAGCTGTCCCGGACCGCCGCCCTCATGCTGAGCCGTCCACGACGAGGACGACGTTGCCCGTCTTCTGCCCGGTCTCGACATACCTCGTCGCCTCGACGACGTCCGCGAGCGGATAGCGCCGGTCGATGACCGCCCTGTACTCCCCCGCCTCGATGAGCTGCTTGACGAGCATGACGTCCTCCTTCTTGTAGCGAGCGATGCCGATCGTCGAGCGCTTGTCACCGATCCACCGCGTCAGCAACGCCAGGAGCGGGGCGTGCCACATGAACCCGAGGTCGGTAGTGATGAAGGTCCCACCGGGCTTCAGCGAGCGCCGTGACCGCCTGAACGAGTGCTTGCCGACCGCGTCGAGGATGACGTCGTAGGTCTTGCCGTTCTTCGTGAAGTCGCTCTGCTCGTAGTCGATGACCTCGTCGGCGCCGAGCGAGCGCACGAGCTCGACGGTCCTCGTGTTGCACACCGCTGTGACGTCGATCTCGAAGTGCTTGAGGAGTTGCACCGCCGCCGTTCCGATGGACCCGGACGCGCCGTAGACGAGGACGCTCGGCCGCTTGCGCAGGTCGGCTTTGCGCAGGCACGACAGCGCCATGCACACACCGTCGCAAACCGCTGCGGCCTCCTCGAAGGTCAGGCCGGCCGGCATATGCACTACGGGCGCGGTCTCCCGTACGCAGACGAACTCCGCGTTTGTCCCGAAGCCCTTGACGCCGAAGACGCGGTCGCCGGCCGCGAACTCGCCGACGGCAGCTCCGATCGCCTCGACCTCACCGGCGAACTCCATCCCGAGGATCCTCCGCTTTGGCCGGCGGAGACCGGTGAAGAAGCGGGTCATGAACGGCTTCGCGCTGCGTAGCCCGCAGTCGGTCCTGGTGACCGACGCCGCGTGGATCCGGACGAGTACCTCGTCCTCCTTGGGAACGGGCCGCTCGACGTCTGCGAGTCGCAGCACCTCGGGCTTGCCGTACCGCTCGTGAACCACTGCCCGCATCGGGCTCACTTCCTCTCGTCGGTTCGGTGGATTGGTCCGCCGCGGCTCCACGCGCGCCCTGCGCGGTAGAGCTCCGCTGGCCTGCCGCCGGCCGGGCCTGGCCGTGTCCGGCGCCCGGTCGGGATCACCCAGCCGTCCTCGGCGACGATGCTCCGCCGGAAGTTCGCGGCGTCGAGTTGCACGCCCCAGACGGCCTCGTACACGGCGCGCAGCTCGGCGAGCGTGAACGTCGCCCCGACGAACGCCGTGGCGACGCCCGTGACCTCGAGCTCGATGCGCGCGCGCTCGATCGCGTCGCGCACGATCTGCAGATGGTCGAACGCGAGGTCGATCTTCCCGTTGAGAATGTCGGTCACGGGGATGAGCGCCGCCGCCGCGGCATCCGAGCCGCCGACGACGGTTCCCACGTCGCGCACGACCGCGAGGTACGCGACCGTGACGACGTTCATGCGCGGATCGCGCCCGGGGTCCCCGTACGCGCCGAACTGCGTGAGCGGGCCCGCGGCGTCGACGCCGGTCTCCTCGCGCAGCTCCCGCTTCGCTGCCTCGTCCAGCGTCTCGGCGGGCCGCTTGAAGCCGCCGGGAATCGCCCACATGCCCTCGTACGGCGCCTCGCCGCGGCAGACGAGCAGCACGTGCAGCATGCCTTCGGACATGGTCAGGATCACGACGTCGACCGTGACCGCGAACGGCGGAAACTGCGCCGGGTCGTAGTCCACGGGGACTCCCGCATCCCTAGTTTTTGTCTTCATGACTCTTACTATAGCAGCTAGTTCTGGTCCTGTCGACCAAAACTTTCGATTTGCTCAGCGCGTCCGAGCACGTGGCGTAGGCTCGATCCCATGAAGGCCGTTGTCTACGACCGGTACGGACCGCCGAACGTTCTGCGGATCGAGGACGTCCCGAAGCCGGTGCCGGCGGCCGACGAGATCCTCGTCCGGATCCGCGCGACGGGGGTGACTCGCTCCGACGCCCACCTTCGCGCGGGCGACCCGTTCGTCAGCCGGTTCCAGTCGGGGCTCCGGCGGCCTAAGCGGAAGATCCTCGGGCACGAGCTCGCGGGTGAGGTCGAAGCGGTCGGCGCAGCCGTGACGGAGTTGGCGGTCGGCGACCAGGTGTTCGGGGCTCTCCCCTACCTCGCGCTCCGCACGGGCGCGCACGCGGAGTACATCTGCGTTCCGGAGCGGTTCCCGCTCACGCAGATGCCGGCCGGGATGAGCTTCGAGGACGCGGGCGCGATCGGCGACGGCGTGCTCCTGACGCTGAACTGCCTGCGGCCGGCGGGCCGGCTCGAGGGGAAGCGGATCCTCGTCTACGGCGCATCCGGCTCGATCGGGACGGCAGGGGTTCAGCTGGCGAAGCACTTCGGCGCGCACGTCACCGCTGTGTGCAACACGCCGAACGTCGAGCTCGTTCGCTCGCTCGGCGCCGACGAGGTGATCGACTACCTGCAGGAGGACTTCACGAAGAACGGTGAGACCTACGACATCATCTTCGACGCCGTCGGCAAGCACTCGTTCCAGCGCTGCAAGGGCTCGCTGAAGTCGGGCGGCGTCTACCTGCCGACCGACGGGATGCGGAACGTCGCCCTCTGGCTGCTGCACAAGAAGATCGGCGACAAGAAGGTGATGTTCGAGCTGCCTCCCCGCATGCTCAAGGAGGACGTCGTCCTTCTGAAGCGTCTGCTCGAGGCCGGCGAGTACCGGCCCGTGATCGACCGGGCGTATCCGCTCGACGACGTGATCGAGGCGCACCGGTACGTGGAGACGCAGCAAAAGGTCGGCAACGTCGTCCTGACCGTTCGTTGACGGTTGTCGTTCGACTCAGTCGGCCGCGCGCACGTCGAGCGAGCCGTCCTCCCGCTGCATGACCTTCACGTTCCAGGGGTTCCCGCTCTGCGACGGCAGGCCCATGAAGATCGCCTTCACCGGGGTCTCTCCCGCCGTCCGGCGCGCGGCGAGCAGCTCGGTGTGGCGCGCGACGGCCGTGCGAACGGCCGGGACGATGTCGGTCTCGCGGAACGGCTTCACGAGGTAGCTGAAGACGCCGGCGCCGATTGCCTCCTCGATGTTCGTGCGGTCGGAGAACGCGGTCAGCATCACGATGGGCATCGGACGCTCCGCGTAGATGCGGCGCGCCGCCTCGATGCCGTCGAGCTCCGGCATGCGCAGGTCGAGGATCGCGACGTCGGGGCTCGTCGCGCGCGCGAGCTCGACGGCCTGCGCGCCGTCGGCGGCATCCGCGACGACCATGAAGCCGTTCTTCTCGAGGAGCCCGCGCAGGTCCATGCGGATGATCGTCTCGTCCTCCGCGATCAGCACGCGGAGCGGTGCAGCCGTCTCGCCGAGCATCGCGCCTCCTTCCGGTCCACAAAAAAAGCCCCCGGGGCCCAAGGCTCCGGAGGCTGCATCGCCTGACTTCTCGACGAACGGTACCAGTCAGCCCAGCGCGCGTCGAATGCCGCGTACCGCCTGCGCGATCCGCTGCTCGTTCTCGACGAGCGCGAAGCGCACGTATCCCTCGCCATCCGGGCCGAACCCGCTGCCGGGACTGACCGCGACGTGCGCCTCCCGCAACAGCCGCAGCGCGAAGTCCTGCGCCGGCTCGTCACTCGGGATCCGTGCCCAGACGAACATCGTCGCCTGCGGGCGCGGAACATCCCAGCCGATCCGGGTGAGACCGTCGCAGAGCGCGTTGCGCCGCCCGCCGTAGATCTCGGCCACCTCGGCCGGCCGCTCGCGCGCGTCGCGCAGCGCGATCGTCGCGGCGATCTGCAGCGGCTGAAAGCTGCCGTAGTCGAGGTACGACTTGAGGCGCGCGAGCGCGCCGACCACGTCGGCGCGGCCGAGCAGGAACGCCACCCGCCAGCCGGCGAGCGAGAAGCCCTTCGTGAGCGAGTAGTGCTCGACCGCAACCTCACGCGCGCCCTCGCACTCGAAGATCGAGGGTGGCCGGTAGCCGTCGTACGCAAGGTCGGCGTACGCGAAATCGTGCACGAGCACGAGCTCGCGCTCGCGCGCGAAGTCGACGAGGCGCTGCAGCTCGCCGAGGCTTGCGCATGCCGTCGTCGGGTTGTGCGGGAACGAGCAGAGCAGCACGCGCGGCCGCGGCTGCGACGCGAGCCACGCCTCCTCGACGCCGGCCGCGAAGTCGATGCCCGGCCCCACCGAGACGCGCGCAACCGCCGCCCCCGCAAAGCCCGGCGCGAAGAGATGAATCGGATAGCTCGGGCTCGGCACGAGCGCGACGTCGCCGGGGCCGAGCAGCACCCAGAGCAGGTGCACGAGCCCCTCCTTCGCGCCGAGCGTCATCGTCGCCTCGGTCTCCGGATCGAGCTCGACCGCGTACCGGTCGCGGTAGAGGTCGCACATCGCCTCGCGCAGCTTCGGCAGACCGCGGCTCGACGAGTAGCGGTGGTTGCGGGGAAGCAGCGCGGCCTCGCGCAGCTTCTCGACCGCGACCTCGGGTGGCGGCACGTCCGGGTTGCCGAAGCCGAGGTCGATCACGTCCTCGCCCGCACGCCGCAGCTCGAGCTTCAGCCGCTCGACCTCGGCGAACGCATACGGCGGGAGGGCGTCGACCCGGCGAAAGTCCGTCACGCGGCGGATCGTCGCAAAGCGCCGAGCGCTTCGCGGACCGCAACCACCTCGCCGATCACGACGAGCGCCGGCGTCGGGGCATCGGCGGCTGCGGCACCGATCGCACCGAGCGGCGCGACGATCACCTGCTCGTCCTCCGTCGTCCCTCTCGAGACGACGGCGGCAGGGGTCGACGCGGGCTTCCCCTCGGCGATCAGCCGCTCGGCGAGCCGCCCGACGACCGCGCCGCCCATGAACGCGACGAGCGTGCCGGGGACGCCGGCGAGCCCGCGGACGTCGAGCGCCTCGACGTCGTTCGCGGCGAACGCCGTCACCGCCTGGGAGACGCCGCGGTGCGTCACCGGGATCCCCACCGACTCGGGCACGGCGGCGATCGACGAGACACCCGGGACGAGCTCGAACGGCACACGCGCGCGCACGAGCGCCAGCGCCTCCTCCCCGCCCCGGCCGAAGACGAACGGGTCGCCGCCCTTCAGGCGCACGACGCGGCGCCCGCGCCGTCCGTGCGCGACGAGCAAGCCGTTTATGTCGTCCTGGGTCAGCCCGTCGCGCGAGATGCGCAGCGAGCCGATCGGCGCCTCCGCGACGATCTCCTGCGCGACGAGCCGGTCGTAGACGAGCACCTCGCACCCGCGCACGCGCGCGAGCCCGCGCACTGTGATCAGCTCCGGGTCGCCCGGGCCCGCGCCGAC
>JANMQZ010000098.1:0-10546 GCA_031370755.1 Actinomycetes bacterium | reverse complement strand
CGGGGCTGCTGATGCAGGGCGGCCATCATCCCGATCTCGGCATCGAGTACTACGAGGATCTCTTCCGGTCGATCAAGGCGAAGTACCAGATCCATCTGCACGCGCTCTCGCCGCCCGAGATCCAGCACATCTCGCGCCGGTCGAAGCTGACGATTCCGGAGACGCTGACACGGCTGCGCGACGCCGGGCTCGACTCGATCCCCGGCGGCGGCGGCGAAGTCCTCGTCGATCGTGTGCGCGACATCATCGCGCCGAAGAAGACGAAGAGCTCCGAATGGCTCAACGTGATGCGGCACGCCCACCGTCTCGGCATCTCGACGACGGCGACGATGATGTACGGCCACGTCGAGACGATCGAGGAGCGCGTCGAGCACATGCGCCGCGTGCGCGAGGTGCAGGACGAGACCGGCGGCTTCCGCGCCTTCTTCTCGTGGATGTACCAGGACGACGGCAACCGCCTCGGTGCGCTCGTGCCGCCGGAGGCGCGGCCGACGTCGTTCGACTACCTGCTCACGCAGGCGGTGTCGCGGATCTTCCTCGACAACATGCCGCACATCGGCTCGTCGTGGGTCACGCAGGGCAAGAAGATCGGCCAGGTCGCGCTCGGCTTCGGCGCCGACGACCTCGGCTCGGTGATGATCGAGGAGAACGTCGTCAGCGCCGCGGGCACGACGTACCGCGCGTCGACCGAGGAGTTCGTGCACCTGATCCGGAGCATGGGAAAGATCCCCGTGCAGCGCGACACGCTGTACCGCCCGGTCAAAGTCTGGAACTGAGCCTCACGAGCGCGCGCTCTACGTAGTCGGGCCGCTTCGTGAACACGCCGTAGTGCACCGAATAGAACGGGGCGAGCCGGTGGTAGAAGAACGCCCGGCGGCGCAGCTCGTCGTCGACCTCCCAGTGCGGGAACGGGCCGTGCAGCAGCCAGGTGTAGTCGAGCGCTGGATCGCCGATCTGCGTATCGCCCCAGTCGATTACGCCCACGAGCCGACCCGCGCGCACGAGCATGTGCTCCGGGAGGAGATCGGAGTGGACGAGCGTGGGCTCGAACCCGGTGAGGGACTCCACTTCTTCGAAGAGCGCTCGCGCCTTGATACGCAGGTTGTCGTCGAGCAACGGAAAGACGAGCTCTTCGAACTTCGCGCACTGTGCGTGGTAGGCGTCGATCCAGTCGACCGGCACGATGGGCAGGGTCGTCACGTCGAGGGCGTGCAGCGCATCGAGAAATGCGCGCACCCCGTCGGAGTCCTCCGCGGTGAGTGGCTCGCCTTCGATGAGCTCGTAGACGACGAAGGCGGGCTCGCTCGAGATGTACTCGAAGCGCGGAACGGCAACCGGAAGCAACGGCGCGATCACGGGCAGAAACGCGATCTCGGCTTCGAGCGCGGCGACGACGCCTGGGCGGCGCGCAAAGCGGAAGATCCAGCGGCCGTCGACGGCGAGGACGCGGAAGTCGAAGCCGTCGTCGATCTCGACGAGAGTGCCCACGCCGGGATTCTCCCAGGCGGCTACCCTGAGCCGGGGTCGTGCTTCGCAAGCTTCTCATCGCCGCCGCACTCGCCGGACTCGCCGCAGTCCCCGCCGGGGCGCAGGTGACGGCGCAGTCGCTGCTCATGCCGGGGGTCTCGTACCAGCGCCAGGTCGAGTTCACGCCGCACGGTCCGGTCGTTCTCGACGTCGTCATCACGCCACGGCCGGACGGCACGCTCTACACGCTCGCGCCGGCGTTGTCGAACAACGCGATCGTCGCCACGCAGACGCTGACCGATATGGAGAAGGACGCCTCCGCAACGTCGACCGTCGTCGGCGTCAACGGCGACTTCTTCGCGGCGAACCCAGGGAAGCCCACGGGCATCCTCATGCGCGGCGGTGTGCTCGAGTCGGCTCCCGCAAGCGCGCGTTCGAGTCTCGGCATCGCTCCCGACGGCACGCTCACGGTGGCGGGTGTGCGCTTCGACGGCACGTGGCACGGCAACGGCCAGCGGCGGCAGCTCGACCTGAACGCGCCGGCGGTGAAGGGTCACACGACGCTCTACACGTCGTCGTGGGGGCCCGCGACGCCGTCCGAGAGCGGTGTCGTGATCGACGTCTTGTCGGCGCTGCCGCCGCTGACGCCGAACCGCGTGCTCACGGGCACCGTGACGCAGGTGCTCGACCACGGCCCGGTTCCGATTCCGCCCGGTGGAGCGGTGCTCGTTTCGCGCGGCAACCAGGCGCCGCACCTGGCCGCCGAGGCCCCGGTGGGCGCGGCGGTCGAGATTCGGCCGACGCTCACCCCGAACTGGAGCGGCATGCAGAGCGCGATCGGCGGCGGGCCGCTCCTCGTCGCGGCGGGGAAGCCGGTCTTCCGGGCGCGCGAGTCGTTCGGCGACCCGGTCCTGAACCGCCGTAGCGCCCGTGCCGCGGTCGGCCAGCTCAGCGACGGGCGGATCCTGCTCGCCACGGTCGAAGGCGGAAGCTCGGCGTACAGCGCCGGCATGACGAACTACGAGCTCGCGGTTGCGCTCGCACGCCTCGGCGTCCGGACCGCAATGGGGCTCGGTACGGGCCCGTCGGCGTCGATGGCGTTCGACGGAACACTCCTGACGCGACCGACGGCCGATGTCGAGCAGTCGATCTCCGATGCGCTCTTCTTTTCCTACAACGGTGTCTACGCGGCACCGCCGTCGTCGACGACGCTCTCTCCGAACGGGGACGGCATCGACGACGTGCAGACGTTCACCTACAAGCTTGTGCACGCATCGCAGGTGAGCGCTGCGGTCGTCGGCCCCAACGGCGCGACGGTCTCGCTGGCGCAGGATGCGGAGCAGCCGGGCGTGCACACGCTGCAGTGGAATGGCGCCGGAGGAGTGGAGGGCGACTGGCGCTTCGTCGTCACCGGGCTCGACGACACGGGGCGCACGACGACCGCTGACCGCACCTTCGCGCTGAACCAGACGCTTGCCTCGCTTCAGGTCGCACGGAGCGGGACCGGCCTGAGCGCGAGCTTCTCGCTCGCGCATCCGGCTACCGTCACCGTCACGGTCGAGAAGCAGAACGGCATCGTCCTCGCCACGCTCGTCTCGAAGAAACTCGACACCGGGCCGCAGACGGCGTCCTGGACGGGCCGCGTCGCCGCCGGCTACCGCGTGCGCGTCGTCGCGTCGAACGCGATCGGCAAGGCGACGCTTCTCGCACCGATCACGACGCGCCGCTCGTAGACTCCGCTCGTGCTCGCGAGCCTCTCCTCGAGCCTCACCTCGCAGGTCGCCTCGCACGGCGCGTACGCGGTCTTCGTGCTGATGCTGATCGACGCCGTCTTCCCGGCGGCGAGCGAGCTCGTCATGCTCTACGCCGGCGCCGTCGCGGCCGGAGTGTTCGCGTCGGCTCATCACGTGTCGGTCTTCGGCGCGAAGGTCGGCTTCGGCGCGGCGGCCTTCGTCGTCATGGCGCTCGCGGGCACGCTCGGCTACCTCGTCGGCTCGATCGTCGGCTGGTGGATCGGGCTTCGTGGCGGGCGTCCGCTGCTCGAGCGCCGCGGGCGCTGGCTGCATGTCACCCCGGCCAATCTCGACCGTGCCGAGCGCTGGTTCGAGCGGTGGGGGAATCTCGGCGTCCTCATCGGCCGCGTCACGCCGGTCGTACGCTCGTTCGTCTCGATCCCGGCCGGCGTCTTCGAGATGCGCTTCGCGCCCTACACCGTGCTGACCCTGATCGGCTCGGCGGTGTGGGCCTTCGCGATCGCCGGGGCGGGCTACGGCCTGGGCTCGAGCTACGAGCGCTTCCACCACGACTTCCGCTACGCCGAGTACGCCGTCGTGGCAGGCGTTCTCGCGCTCGCGGCGTATCTCATCTATCGATTAAGGAAGGCCGCTACAGTGAATCGCCGTGACCGTGACGATCCCGCTCATTGACGTCCACGCCCAGTACGCCCCGCTGAAGCCCGAGCTCGAGGCCCGCTTCCGCGAGGTTCTCGACAGCGGCCAGTTCATTCGCGGGCCGAACTACTACGCCTTCCAGGAGGAAGCGGCCGCCTATCTTGGCGTCAAGCAGACGATCGGCGTGGCGAACGGCACCGACGCGCTCGTGATCGTCCTCGACGCGCTCGAGATCGGCCCGGGCGACGAGGTCATCTGCCCGGCGTTCACCTTCTACGCGACCGCCGAGTCGATCGCCCAGCGCGGCGCGACGCCGGTCTTCGCGGACGTCGATCCCGTCACGCTCAACCTCGATCCCGAGGACGTCGCGGCGAAGATCACCGACCGGACGCGCGCGATCATGCCGGTGCACCTCTTCGGCCGACCGGCGCCGATGGAAGAGCTCATGCAGCTCGGCGTCCCGGTGATCGAAGACGCGGCGCAGGCCTTCGGCGCGCCGGGTGTGGCGCAGCAGGGTCTCGTCTCGACGTACAGCTTCTTCCCGACGAAGAACCTCTTCTGCCTCGGCGACGGCGGTCTCGTTGCGACGAGTGACGAAGCGCTCGCCGAGCGCGTGCGCATGCTTGCGTTCCACGGCTCGCGCGACAAGACGGAGTTCGACTTCGTCGGTTACAACTCGCGCCTCGACGAGCTCCAGGCGTCGTTTCTCCGTTTGTTCCTGACGCAGCTCGACGAGTGGAACCGTGGGCGCCGCGAAGCGGCCGCCCGGTATGCCGAGCTCGGCCTCGGCGATCTCGTCGACCTGCCGCAGGACGAGCCGGGGCACATCTATCACCTCTTTGTCTGCCGCTCGCCCGAGCGGGACCGCATCCGCGCGGCCCTCGTCGAGGCGGGCATCGGCACGGCGACGTACTACACGACACCGTTGCACCTGCAGCCCGCGCTGAAGTTCCTCGGCTACGAGCCCGGCTCGCTCGCCGAGACAGAGCGTGTGGCGACGGAGAACTTCTCCGTCCCGCTCTGGCCGGACATGCCGGCGGAGTCGCAGGAACGTGTCGTGGACGTCGTCCGCTCTGCGGTCGGCGTCGGCGCCGGCGCGTAACGCCATGAGCGGCTTCGCACGGCATCGCGTCCTCCAGCTCTTGGTCGACGCGGGCATCGTCGCGCTCTCGTGGTTCCTCGCGTTCCAGCTCCGCTTCGACCAGGGCCTGCCGCCGTACTACGACACGCTGCTGCGACGCACCATCCTGCTCGTCGTCGCGATCAAGATCGTCGTCTTTCTCGCGTTCGGCTTCCATCGCCGCTGGTGGCGCTACGTCTCCGTGCACGACATGTGGGGCGCCGCGCGCGGCGTCGTCGTCGCGTCGCTCCTGGCGTACGTGACGGTGTATCTCGTCGCGCCGGTGCACAACGTCCGCCTGCCGCGCTCGATCGCCGTCATGGACCTGCTCTTGACGCTTGCGTTCGTCGCCGGTGTTCGCCTGCTTGCTCGCACGGTGATCGAGCGGCCGCGGAGCGGGGACCTTGTCGCGCGCGGGAAGGAAGTCCTCGTGGTGGGCGCTGGTGACGCGGGCCGGCTCGTCGCACAGGAGATGCAGCGCTCGCGCATGCTCCGCTACACGCCGATCGGCTTCGTCGACGACGACCCCGCAAAGCGGCACTCGCGGATCCAGGGCGTGCGCGTCCTTGGGACGACCGAGGAGATCGGCCGCATCGTCCGGGAGCATCAGCCGGACGAGGTGCTGATCGCGATCCCGTCCGCGTCGGGCGAGGTACGGCGCCGCGTCGTCGATGCTGCGCAGGCCGCGAAGGTGCCGGTGAAGACGCTGCCGGGCCTCTACGAGCTGATCTCCGGCGACCTGAACCTGACCGGCCAGATGCGCCCCGTGCAGGTGGAGGACGTGCTCGGCCGCGAGCAGGTCGACGTCGACTTCGAGCAGATCGCCGCCTATCTCGAGGGCCAGACCGTGCTCGTGACAGGAGCGGGCGGCTCCATCGGCTCCGAGCTCTGCCGCCAGATTGCACGCATCGGCCCAGCGAGGCTGATTCTCGTCGACAGCGCCGAGACGCCGCTGTTCGAAATTGAGCGCGAGCTCGTCGACGAGCGCGACTTCACACCCGCGGTGCCGAAGCTCATCGACGTCAAGGACGCCAAGGCAATGCGGCGCGAGGTGTTCGAGAAGTACCGGCCGTCGATCGTCTTTCACGCGGCTGCGTACAAGCACGTGCCGCTCATGAACACGCATCCGCTCGCGTCGGTGCGCAACAACGTCGTGGCCACACGCGTCATCACCGAGCTCTCAGCCGAGTTCGGCGTCGAGCGCTTCGTTCTGATCTCGACCGACAAGGCCGTGAACCCGCAGACGGTGATGGGTCAGTCGAAAGCGATTTGCGAGTGGATCGTCGAGTCGCTCGGCCACCGGCGCGACATCGAGACCCGCTTCGTCGCCGTGCGCTTCGGCAACGTGCTGAACTCCTCCGGGTCGGTGATCCCGACGTTCAGGCGGCAGATCGAGCGGGGCGGCCCCGTGACCGTGACGCACCCCGAGATGACTCGGTACTTCATGACGATTCCGGAGGCCGTGTCGCTCGTCGTGCAGGCCGGGGCGATCGGCGGTCGCGGCCAGGTGTTCGTGCTCGACATGGGCGACCCGGTGAAGATCGTCGAGCTCGCCTCGAACATGATCCGGCTCTCGGGCAAGGAGCCGCGCCTGCCGGGCGACGCGCTGCTTGGGCCGAGCGACGTCTCGATCAAGTACGTCGGTTCGCGGCCCGGTGAGAAGCTGCACGAGCAGCTGTGGGGCGACAACGAGGCCGTCGGCGACACGACGCACCCGAAGATCATGCGGCTGAGCCGGCCGCCGATCGACCCGGCGTGGCTCGCGCAGCAACTTGCCGAGCTCGAGCGGCTCGCCGACGACGGCGACACGCTCGAGGTCGTCGCGAAGCTCGGGTCGATCGTGCGCGAGCCGAAGCTCGAGGCGCCCGCTACGGTGACGCCGGAGGGCCTCCCGAGCAGCGCAGCGTCACCGCAAACGGAAGCTCGACCCGCTCCGTCCGCGTGAACATCGTCAGGTAGGTGTAGCGGAGCGGCACCGAGGCCGCGTAGACCTCCGCCGTGCTCTTCGTGCAGTTGAGCCGCCACCGCACGACGACGACCGCCGTGTCCCCACGGTCGAGGCGCAGGCGCTCGAACGGATGGAGGTGGCCCGGCTCGGCGTTCGCCGTCGGCGCATCCGTACCGAGCAGCTCCTCGGCCTGGAGCTCGGGAGAGCTCTTCCCGTCGCCGAGGCCGGTCACCTCGACGGCGAACCGCCCCGTGTTGTGAAGCGTGAATGCCGTGTCGAACGGCCGTCCGGCGCGATAGGCGGGAATGAACACCGGCCGGCCGCCCGAGCCCGTCACCGGCTCGATGTCCGCGCCGAGCCCAGGGCCTGGTGCGAACGTGCCCGAGTCGACGGCATTGAGCGGCGCGTACGTCCCGAGCCAGAAGAAGAGGATCGCCGCGGCGAGGGCGAGGACGAGGATCGCGCCGGCCGCGATCAGGCCGGCGAGGCGCAGCGGATGACGCTTCGGGATGGGCTCCGCGTCCATGGCTGGATTCTGCACCCTCTCGTAACGAAGTCGGCCGACCGTCCGGGTACGGTGGGCGATCCGTGGACGCCGAGCAGATCTTCGCCGAGTTGAACGACGAGCAGCGTGCTGCTGTCGAGGCGACGCGCGGGCCGGTCTGCATCCTCGCGGGAGCGGGTACCGGCAAGACGACGACGATCACGCGGCGGATCGCCTGGCAGGTGGCGAGCGGCGCGTTCGCGCCGGCCGACCTCGTTGCGGTCACGTTCACCGACAAGGCGGCCGGCGAGCTGCGAGCACGGCTTGCGGCACTCGGCATCGAGGGGGTGCGCGCGTCGACGTTCCACTCGGCGGCGCTCGCCCTGCTGCGGCGGTTCGTGGGCGATCCGGGACGCATCCTCTCGACGAAGGCCCTGCTGCTCCGCCAGATCGGGAACCGGCTGCCGCCGCCGTACAAGTTTCGGCCCGCGGGCGATCTCGCCACCGAGGTCGAGTGGGCGAAGAATCGCCGGCTGACGCCACAGACATACCTCGGCGGCCTCGACGGGCACGAGCCGCCGATCCCGGCCGACCTGGCGCATCGCGTGTTCCGCGAGTACGAGCGCCGCAAGGAGGAAGCGGGCGCGCTCGACTTCGAGGACCTGCTCGAGCGCACGATCCGCATGCTCGAGGACGACGGCGCCGCGCTGGCGCTCGTGCGCGAGCGGTGGAGCGCCTTCACGGTCGACGAGTACCAGGATGTGAACCTGCTCCAGCAGACGCTGCTCGAGCTCTGGCTCGGCGAGCGCGACGAGCTCTGTGCGGTCGGCGACGACTATCAGTCGATCTACGGCTTCACCGGTGCGAGCGCGCAATGGCTGCTGGCGCTGCCGCGCCGGTTCCCGTACGCGAAGGTGGTGCGGCTCGAGCAGAACTACCGCTCGACGCCACAGGTGCTCGGTCTTGCCAACCGGCTCGTGCCGCAGCTCGGCGGCGCCGAGAAGACGCTGCGCGCGACACGCGCCGACGGGCCGGAGCCCGTGGTGCGCGCGGGTGTCGACGTTGCAGCGCGGATCGCGGAGCTTGCCGGCCAGGGTGTGGCCTACGAGGAGCAGGCGCTGCTCGTGCGGACGAACGCGCGCGCCGCCGACTTCGAGGAGTCGCTGCACGACGCGGGCATCCCGTTCCAGGGCGCCTCGCTGCTCGCGCGCGATGCGGCGCGGCGCCTGCTCAAGGTGCTGCCGCGCGGCGAGGTTGCGGCAGGGCCCGTCGTCCGCCAGGCCGCGCTCGCACAGGGCTGGCTCGTGTCGCCGCCGGAGAAGCTCGGCGAGCGCGAGCAGACGCGGCAGGCGGACCTCGCGCGCCTCGTGCGGCTGGCTGAGCAGTTCGACGGCGACATCGGCGCGTTTGTCGCGTCGCTGCACGAGCGCTTCGGTGCGACTGCGGGGCGCGGCGTGCACCTGTTGACGCTGCATCGCGCGAAAGGTCTCGAGTTCGAGGCCGTGCACATCCCGCGGCTCGAGGAGGGCGAGCTGCCGAATCGCCGCGCCGATCTCGACGACGAGCGGCGCCTGCTCTACGTCGGGCTGACGCGGGCGAAGCGGCACCTCCTCGTCACCTGGGAAGGCAAGCCGAGCCGGTTCCTGAAGGAGCTCGGCGTGCAGGCGAGCAGCCCGGTTGTCCGCAAGGTCGTGCTCGAAGACGCGCCGCCTGGCTTCGACGCCCTGCGCGAGTGGCGTCTCGAGCGCGCAAAGGCCGACGAGGTGCCGGCGTACGTCGTCTTCCACAATGCGACGCTCGCGGAGATCGCGGAGCGCAAGCCGCGCACGCTCGCAGAGCTCGCGTCCGTTCCGGGTGTCGGCCCCGCGAAGCTCGAGCGCTACGGCGAGGACGTCCTCGCGGCGCTCGCCCGCGTCGCCTGACTCAGGGCCAGCAGGTCCAGCGCGCCATGTCGGTGAACACGGCACCGCCGGCGAGCAGCAGGGCGAGGACGGCGGCACCGATCGCGTGCTTGACCCATGGACGGTCGGCCGCGTCGCGCGGCGTTGCGAATCCGATCCCGGCGCCGACGAGCAGCCCGATCACGGCGACGGCGAGACAGGCGCCTGCGACGGTGCCGCTCCTGAGCGGCGTCGCGGGGCTCGCATAGTTGTCCCCGCACTCGAAGGGCGGCGTTGCCGCCAGCATCAGGATCAGCGCGATCCCGGAGAGGCCGGCAGCCGCGAGCTCGATCGCCGTCAGGACCTGCGCGGGCTTCCGGGCGAGTGTCATGTCCATTGCATTCCCGCCTGGAGGGTATAGCAAACCTGCTATGTCAAGAACGGCTCAGCGGCGGTCTTTGCTACCAGGGCATGCCCTCTCGGAGGATGGCCGTCCTGCGGAAATCGCCCAGCATGCAGGCGTTTGGCTCGACCGGACACGCCCGAGTGTCTGACACCGGGACAGGTCTGCTGCGGGACCGCCCCGTAGGGCGGCCCCGCGCTCTCTCGGCTACGTGTGAACCGCTGCGACCTGGACAGCTGTGATCTTCACGTCCTCGATCACGATCTGGCCGCTGCCTCCGTTCCCGCGATTGCACTGCACCGTGATCGTGCCGCCGCCTCCGATCGCCGTCGTCAGCGCGAAGTTGGCGAACGTCGCGCCGACGACCTGAAGCGGGCCGGACGGCAGGAGGTACTGGTGGCTCGACGTCAGCGTCACCGTCGTCGAGTCGGCGAAGAAGCCTCCCGAAACGAGCCAGCAGGAGACGTTGTCGCCGCTCGCAAACGCGAAGTCGCTGTAGAAGGCGGTGCCCTTCGCGTTGATCACGTACGAGCCCGTCGCCGGCAGATCGAGCGATCCGACGATGTGGCGTGCGAAGTCGCCGAAGTTGATCGTGACAGCTGAAGCGGCAAGCGGGCTGACGAAGCCGTCACCGCCGGCTCCGGGCGGTCCCGCGGGTCCCGTCGGCCCCGCCGGCCCTGCCGGCCCCGTTGCTCCGGCCGGTCCGGTGTTTCCTGCCGGCCCGGTTGCCCCTGCGGGTCCGGTGCCCCCGGCCGGGCCTGCTGGCCCCGCCGGTCCGGCCGGTCCGGCTGCTCCGGCCGGTCCCGTCGCGCCCGCGGGCCCGGCAGGCCCGGCAGGCCCAGCGGGGCCTTGGC
>JANMQZ010000077.1:0-2766 GCA_031370755.1 Actinomycetes bacterium | reverse complement strand
CGAGCGCGAGGAAGTCCATGTTGAGCCCGAGGCCGCCGCGGTGCCGTCCGGCGCCGCCGGAGTCTTGCCCGAAGTCCGATTGCAAGATCCGCAGCGGGTAGCGCGCCTCGAAGACCTCTGCGGGAGAGGTGCGCGCGGCGGTCTGCGCGATGTGCATGAGCGTGTTGCCGCCGTCTCCGTCGGGATGGGCACCGAGCCCGATCGGATACGGCGCACCGTCCGCCCAGGGCTCGCCCGTCTCCTCGCGTTCCCCCCACCAGACGAGCGAGCAGACGCAACCGCCGCTTCCGGCCGGAACGCCTTTCGGCCGCGCGTCTGCGATCGCACGGAAGATGACCTCGATCGCCTGAATCGCCGGCCACCCATAGAGGAAGCACGGCGCCGGCGCTTCCGGATGGAACATCGTCCCGGGACGGGTGATCACGTTGACCGCGGCGAAATGTCCTTCGTTGGGCGCCTCGCCGCCGCCCGCAAGCATCATCACGGCCACGCGCGTTGCCGCGATTGTCCCCGGCAGTGGGCAGTTCACGGGGCCCGCCTGCATTCCCGGCGACTTCGAGAAGTCGACCGTCACGTCCGACCCGTCGACGGTCATCGAGATCTCGAACGGGATTCGATCCGTCTCCACGCCGTTGTCGTCGAGCTCGCCCGACGCCGTGTAGACGCCGTCCGGGATCTCCCGGAAGTACGAACGGACGACGCTCTCGCCGTGCGCGAACATCCGAGCAACGGACGCCCAAAAGACGTCTGCACCGTACTTCTCGATCAGCTCAGCCAATGCGGCGGCGCCCGTGCGAACACCGACGATCTCGGCCTGCAGGTCCCCCGCGACGAGGTGCGGAACTCGGGAGTTCGCCGTGACCATGCGCATGATGTCGTCGACCATCACTCCGGCACGGCAGAGCTTCACCCCCGGGAAAATCGTCCCTTCCTGGAACACGTCGACGGTGTCGGTCGAGTACGGATCCTTGCCGCCGATGTCCAGCCAGTGCGCCTTGATCGCCGTGTAGCCGACGATCTTGCCGCCGTGGTAGACCGGCATCACGATCGCCGCGTCCTGCGCGTGCGCTCCAGTGCCGTAGGGGACGTTGTAGAGGAGGATGTCGCCCGGCTCGAGCGCCTCCTCGCCGCCGACGGCCTCGACCGCGAGCGCGACGCAGAAGCTGAGCCTGCCCATGAAGTGCTGCAGGCCGAGGGCCTGCGAGAGCAGCCGGTACTCGGCATCGTAGATCGCGCACGCGAAGTCGTAGACCTCGTAGATGATCGGCGAGAACGACGTGCGCACGAACGCTTGGCGCATCTGTAACGCCGCGGCGTTCAGGCTCTGGCGGATCACCTCCGTCAGGATCGGGTCGGCCTCCGGCGGCGCAGGGGGCAGCGGCCGCGCCGCGGGCGTCGTCACAGCGTTGCGTGTCGCCGTCTCGGTCATGTGGCCTCCCGTTCGATGATGAGCGCGCCCGACTCGTGCGCGGTCGCGGCAAAGCCCGTGTCGAGGTACGTCGTGGATGTGGGCTCGACAACGATCGCCGGGCCCGCGAGTGTTGCGCCGACGGCGAGCTTGTCACGCGGCACCACGGCGAACGGCGCCCACTCGCCCTCGGCGAACGAGTACGCGTCGACGAGGCTCCCGTTTGATGCGCCACCACCGGCAGCCTCCGGCGGCCGAACCACCGGCGGCACGACGACGTCGCGCAGCGTCGCGCGCATCGTCACCAGCTCGACCGGCTCCTGCATCGTGTGCCCGAAGGTTGCGTCGTAGGACTTCGTGAAGGATGCCGCGAGAGCGGCGGGTTCTGTCACCACGGCCGACTTGTTCCACTCGACCGGAAGCGTCAACGTGTGCTCCTGGCCTGCGTAGCGCAGGTCGAGTGCGACCTCTTGCACCGTGTCGGCCGAGCCGTCGAACTCGGCGAACAACTCCTGCAGCGTGCGTGATGCCTCCACCAGGCCATCGCCGTCGAGGTGCAGGAGCCGCGTGCGCGCGTGGCTCTTGACCAGGTCGGCGCCGAGCAATCCGAGCGCCGAGAAGTTACCCGGATGCGGCGGCACGACCACCCGACGCACGCCGAGCTCGCTCGCGAGCAACGTCGCGAAGAGTCCGCCTGCGCCGCCGAACATCATCAGCGTGCATTCGCGAGGATCGACGCCGCGTTCGAGCGTGATCGTCTTGATCGTCCCGGCCATCATCGCACTCGCGATCACCATGGTCCCGCGCGCCAGTTGCTCCACCGGCAGGCCCAGACGCTCGGCGAGCGGCTCGAACGCTGCGACTGCGCGGTCGCGGTCGAGCGACAGGTTGCCTGCCAGCGTTGCGTCCGCGAGGAGCCCGAGCACGACCGCCGCGTCGGTCACAGCAGGGCTCTCGCCGCCGCGGTCGTAGGCCGCCGGGCCTGGATTCGAGCCCGCGCTCTGCGGCCCGACGCGGAGCAGACCGCCTTCGTCGACCCAGCTGATCGACCCTCCGCCGGCGCCGATCGAGCGCATGTCCACCCAAGGCGCCTGAATCGGCAGGCCGAGGATCTCGCCCTGGAAGAGCAGGCTCGGCTGGCCGTCCGTGACGAGGCAGGTGTCGAAACTCGTCCCGCCGACATCCGCGGCGATCACCGAAGCGTCGCCGAGCTCGTCCGCGAGCTGGCCGGCTCCCATCGCACCGCCGACGGGGCCGGACATGATCACCTCGAACGGCCGCGAACGCGCCTCGGCGAACGTCAGCGCGCCGCCTCCCGAGCGCGTCAGCAGCAGCTCGGCCTCGCAGCCTCGCTGGCG
>JANMQZ010000062.1:0-1832 GCA_031370755.1 Actinomycetes bacterium | reverse complement strand
CGATCATGTACGTGTAGAGCGACCGGAACTGGTACGGCTCGCCGCGCCGGGCCGCGTGCCCCGATGCTGCGATCGCCCGCGAGATCTGGGTCATCTCGAGCTCGTCCGTGAAGAGCCACGGCGTCGTGCGCTTCCACGCCTCGACGCAGTAGACGATCGAAAGCCACAGATAGATGCTCGCAAGCGGCACGGCCACGAGCAGTCGGTCCGCGACCGTGAGGCGCGGCCGCGTCTCTTCGACGCGCCGCGGTGTCTCGACCGCGCTCACTCGGCGGTGACTCCGAGGACAGCGCTCGGATCGAGGTCGATGTGCCGGCGCACGAACCTGCACTGGATGTCGGCGCGCTTGCACGCTTCGACGACGCCGTCGAGCCGCTCGCGATCGGCCTCGGGGATGGTGACGAGCACCGTGTCGGGGGAGAGGCGGCCAAGCGTCCACCCGATGTCGTCGAGGCTCGAGACGACGGGCACTCCCTGGATGCGGCGGCGGTGGAACGTGGGATCGTCGTCGACGAAGCCCACCACGCGGACGCCCGGCGTTTCACGCAACTCGCGCAGCAGGCTGCGACCGCTTCTGCCGGCGCCGACGATCAGGGTCCGATCTTGCGTGCCGCGGCCGACGAGCGAGCCGAGGGCGTGTGCGACGCCGCGCTCCCAGAAGCGAGAGCCGCCGATGAGCAGCACGGAGATGAGAGCGTCGATCACGAAGACCCCGCGCGGGAACTCGCGCCAATCGATCGTCGCTGCGAGGAAGGCGAACGCCGCGCATTCGGAGAGTACGACGGCAGCGAAGATGCTCGCCGCGTCGCGCGCACCTGCGTAGCGCCACACGCCGCGGTAGAGCCCGAAGCCGACGAAGAAGATGTAGCGCGCCACGAGGACTACCGGGAGGGCGAGGTTGTAGAGGTGGCGGTCCCAGATGCTGCCCTTCCCCTCGATGCGGATGATGTAGGCGACGGTGAACGACGCGGCGATCAATGCAAAGTCGACGACCACCTCGACGAGGCGCCGGCGATGCACGAAGAGCGACCGCAGGAACGACGTCGCGTCGGACTCGACCGGCGCGCGATTGATGTCGGCGAGATAGCTCCCGAACTGGAGGAGGAACGCAAACGTGATCAGCACGCCGGCGAGAGTTATACGCGTGTCGTCGAGCACCTTGTAGCCGAGGCTCGTGAGCCCGAGCGCTGCGGATACGACGCCGAGCAGCACGACCGCGCGCTTGTCCGACAGACCCTGGTACACAAGCCGGTGCGACGTATGGTCGCGGCCACCGCGCGTGACCGGTCGCCCTTCGAGCAGGCGCACGATGGTGACGAGCGTCGTGTCGAGGATCGGCACCGCGAGGACGAGCACGGGCAGAAGCAGCGTCGCGACCGTCGATCCGGCAACCGTCCAGCTCGACGCGAGGCCGAGCGACGCGAGCGCGAAGCCGAGCACCTGGGCGCCGCTGTCGCCCATGAAGACCGCGGCGGGCCGGCGGAGGCGGAGGTTGTACGGCAGGAAGCCGACGCAGGCGAAGCAGATGCCGAGGGAGAGCAGCGCGACGAGGTGGCTCGGGTGCACCGTGTACGCGTCGATCGCGAAGAACGCGCAGGCGATCGCGGCGAGCGTCGCTGCGAGCCCATCCATGTTGTCGAGCAGATTGAACGCGTTCGTCATCCCGATCAGCCAGGCGACGCCGATCACGGTGGCGGCGACGGGGTTGCCGACGATCTCCACGCGCACGCCCGCGACAAGCACGAGCGCGGCGGCGGCGCCCTGCGCCCCGAGCTTCGCGAGCGGCGGGAGGTGGAAGAGGTCGTCGGCGAGGCCGGCCGCGAAGAGGATCG
>JANMQZ010000017.1:0-17079 GCA_031370755.1 Actinomycetes bacterium | reverse complement strand
ACGCGTTCTTCAAGGCGCTCCTCTTCATGGCGGCCGGCCTCGTCATCCACGCGCTCGCGGACGAGCAGGACATCCGCAAGATGGGCGGCATCGGCAAGCTGATGCCGTGGACGCGCTGGGCGTTCCTCGCGGGCGCGCTCGCCCTCGTCGGGATCCCGCCGTTCGGCGGCTTCTTCTCCAAGGACTCGATCATCGCCGCTGCGCTGCACGCCGGTTGGTACGGCGTCATCTTCTGGGTCGTCGCGCTCATCGGCGCGTTCCTGACGGGGCTCTACACGTTCCGGCTCTACTTCATCGTCTTCGGCAGTTCGAAAGCGGTGCCAGGCACCGCTGCGCTGAGCCAGGCACCTGAGTCGCATCACGGTGTGGGGCCGCGGACGATGCTCGTGCCCGTAGCGATCCTCGCGGTGCTCGCGCTCATCGGCGGCTGGATCCAGTTCGCACCGTTCTGGCACCCGCTCACGGACTGGCTCGCGCCGGTTGCGCCGACACTCGCGGCCGCGGAGCCGTCGAACTGGCAGGAGGCGCTCTCCTCGGTCCTCGCCGTCGCGCTCGGCCTCGCCGGGATGGCGGTCGCGTGGGCGATGTACGGCACCGGCCGCATCGCCGTGCCGCGGTTCGCGCGCGTGCAGCGCGCGCTCGAGCACAAGCTCTACTTCGACGAGGCGTACGACGCGCTCTTCTACCGGCCCGCTGCCGCGTTCGCGTCGTGGCTCCGCCGCGACTTCGAGGAGCCCGTCATCCTCACGGCCGGCCCCGACCTCGGCGAGACCGTCTTCGACACGGGCCGCGGCGTCAGCCGGCTCCAGACCGGGCTGCTGCGCACGTACGTCTTCTTCCTCGGCACCGGCATGGCCGTCCTCGCAATCGTCTTCCTGCTGGTGCGATGACGGTTTCCGACTTCACCACGCTCCTCATCTGCCTCCCGATCGGTGCGGCCGTTCTCGTCTGGGTGCTGCCGCTCTCGCGCTACGCGACCGGGGCGCTCGCGGTGCTCGTCTCGCTGCTCGAGGTCGGCATCTGGATCGAGCAGCTGACGCACTTCGACTTCGGCCGCTCGGGCCTCCAGTTCTCGCAGCGAACGCCGTGGATCGAGGATCTCGGCGTCTCGTACCACGTCGGCGAGTACGCGTTCTCGCTCTGGCTCGTCGGGCTCACCGTCGTCGCGATGGCAGCCGCGATCGGCTACGGCTTCTGGGTCGGCCGCGACCGCTCGCGCGCGTACTTCGGGCTGATGCTCTTCCTCACCGGCGCAACCGTCGGCGTCTTCGTCGCGCAGGACCTGCTCCTCTTCTATGCGTTCTTCGAGGCGATGCTGATCCCGCTCTACATCCTCGTCGGCGTCTGGGGCGGCCCGGGCCGGCTGGGTGCGACGGTGAAGTTCCTCATCTACACGATGGCGGGCTCGCTCCTGATGCTCGCGGCGCTGATCGTCTACGGCCTGAAGGCGGGGACGTTCGACCTCGTCGACGCGCCGCCGAGCGTCAGCCGCTGGATCTTCCTCGGCTTCATGTTCGCGTTCGTGATCAAGGCGCCGCTCTTCCCGTTCCACGGTTGGCTGCCCGACACGTATCGCGAGGCGCCGCCGGAGGTGACGGCCGTGCTCTCGGGCGTGATCGCCAAGGCGGGCACGTACGGGATGCTGCGGATCGCGATCACGAAGTTCCCCGACGCGACGTCGTACTACCGGACGACGTTCCTCGTGCTCTCGGCGGCCACGCTCGTGTACGGCTCAGTCCTCGCGTTCCGTTCGCCGACAATGCGCGGGGTGATTGCGTACTCGTCACTCGCCCAGTCGGGCCTGATCGCGCTCGGCCTCTTCTCCGGCACGAACCTCGGCTACGACGGCGCGGTGTTGCAGATGGTCGCGCACGGGCTCATGTCGGTGGCGCTCTTCCTCATCGCCGGCACGGTCGAGCGCCGGACGACCACCGATCAGTTTGCGCTTCTCGGCGGGATGGCGAAGGGCCGCCCCGCCCTCGCGACGCTTTTGATGACGGTCGGGGTCATCTCGCTCGCGGTGCCGGGCTCGGCAGCGTTCGCGGGCGAGTTCCTGATCCTCGCCGGCGCCTTCCAGCGCGCCTGGTGGTGGGCCGCGATCGGCGCAAGCGGCATCGTGCTCGCGGCGATGTACATGTTGCGGGCGATCTCGGCCGTGCTACACGAAGCTTGCGGCTCGACGGTGACCGACGACGCGCTCGACCTGCGCACCGGTGAGCTCGCGCTGATCGTGCCGCTCGTCGGCGCGCTGCTCGCTCTCTCCGCCTGGCCGGCCGGCATCTCCCACCACTCGTTTGCGGGCGACGCGCCGACGCAGCAAGTGCAGGAGCAGTTCAAGTGATCTCGACGCCGCACGTCGACTGGTTCTCGATCTCGACGATCCTCGTGCTGCTCGGTGCGTCTTTCGTCGCGCTGCTCGCCGCCGTGCTCGTGCCGGCTTCGATCCGCCGGCCGTTTTCCGCGATCGTCTCGTCGCTCGGGTTCGTCGGCGGCCTTGTCACGTCGGTCTGGCTCTACGTGTCGAGCGCCGACGGCCATGCGGTCATCTCGCTCGCGTTCGAGCGCGACCGCTGGACGGCGCTCGCACAGGTGATCCTCTGCGCGATCGGGCTCGCGACCTCGCTCGTCGGCTGGGAGCACATTGCGAAGCGGAACGACGAGCACATCGCCGAGTTCTTTTCGCTGCTGCTCGCCTCCGCCGCCGGCATGTGCTTCTTCGTCGGCTCCGCGAACCTGATGGTGATGTTCCTCTCGCTCGAGTGGTTCTCGATCGCCCTCTACGTCATGTGCGCCATCGACTACGACACCGAAGGCTCGCTGGAGGCCGGGCTCAAGTACCTGATTGTCGGCTCGTTCGGCTCGGCGGCGCTCCTCTTCGGCTGCGCGCTCGTCTACGGCGCGACGAATCGCATCGACTTCACGGGCATCGCCGCGGCCGTCGGCACGCAGAATCTCTCTGGGGACATGCTGCTCGTGCTCGGGCTCGCGATGATCATCGCCGGGCTGGGGTTCAAGATGTCCGCCGCGCCGTTCCACATGTGGACGCCCGACGTCTACGAAGGCGCCCCGACGACGGTGACCGCGTTCATGTCGGCCGCCACGAAAGTGGCCGCATTCGTGCTCGCGTTCCGGCTGCTGCGGACGGCGTTCCCGCAGGAAGAGCATCTGTGGACGTGGGCCTTCGCCGGGATCGCGGTCGCGTCGCTCGTGATCGGCAACCTCGCCGCGCTCGTGCAGCGGAACGTGAAGCGGATGCTCGCGTACTCGTCGATCTCGCACGCCGGCTTCCTGCTCATCGGCCTCTCCGCCGGCAGCGCGCTCGGCGGCCGCGCGCTCATGTACTACCTGATCGTCTACGCGGCGATGGCGTTCGGCTCGTTTGCGGTGCTCGCCGCGCGCGAGCGAGAGCTCGGCGTGCCCGTCACGCTCGACAACCTCGCAGGCTTCGGCTGGGAGCGGCCGTTCCTCGGGCTCGCGATGTGGCTTTTCCTCTTCGGCTTCGCGGGCCTGCCGGTCGGCGGCGGCTTCGTCGCCAAGTTCTACGTGCTGTCCGCCGCCTACGACCACGGCTGGGTGTGGCTCGTGATCGTCGGCGTGCTCGCGACGCTCGTCTCGCTCTGGTACTACCTCGCGATCGTGCGTGCGATGTACATGCGGCCGAGTGCGGAGCTGCAGGTCGCGACGGCGACGGGCGGCTCGCCGGCGCGCGAGCCGATGCTGCACATCGCGGTCGGAATGTGCCTCGTCGTCTCCGTCGGCTCGCTCGTCGCTGTGGGGCCGCTGATCGACTACGCGAAGCACGCCGCATCGGCGCTGCCGTTTTAGTGCTGCGACGCTGGACCGCCTACCAATCCCACTGGGAGGAGGACGTCGGCTCGGTCGCCGTCGACACTGACGACGGGCTCGTCTTCATCGATCCGCTCGACCCGCCGGCCGACCTCCGCGCACCCGATCACGTGCTCGTGACCATCTACTGGCACGACCGAAGCACGAAGGCGGTCGGCGCGAAGCACGTGTGGTCCTCGCGCCGCGCCGCGCGGCCCCTCGGCAACCGGGGGATCGAGGTGACCGACGACGTCGCGGCGGGCGGCCTGCCCGGCGGCATTCGCGCGTTCGCTACAGCGCGGGCGGGCGAGGTCGTCTACTGGCTGCCGTCGGAGCGCGCCGTCGTCGTCGGCGACGTGCTGCTCGGCGCAGGCGCGAAGCCGCGCCCAACCGACGAGCCGCTCCGCCTCTGTCCCGAGCGCTGGCTCGGCGCGAAGTCGCACGAGGATCTCAAAGCATCGCTGCGACCGCTGCTCGAGCTGCCGGTCGAGCAGGTGCTCGTCTCGCACGGCGAGCCGGTGCTCGCTGACGGGCATCGCCTGCTGGGCGAGTTGCTGCGCTGGAGGACAGTGCAACGACAGCAACCAGGCTGAAGCCTGGTTGCTGTTAGGGCCGCTGCGCCGCGTCGAGCTTCGACTGCAGCAGCTCGCGAAGCGCACGAAGGTCGCCGCGGATCTCCTCGAGCTTGGCGCGCACCTCAGGCGAGATCTTCCTCTTCGCCATCCTCGTCGTCCTCCTCCGGGAAGAGCGCGTCGAGCTTTTCCTCGATGCGCATGATCGCCAAAATGATAGCCCGGACATCTTCAGGCGTAAGTCCTCCGTCGGCCACGTAGGAATCGTCACCGTCATCGATCGGCGTCGCAAGACGCCGAAGCGGCCGGGTCCTGGAAGGGAAGCAACCTGACTTCAGTCAGGTTGCAGTCGTTGGATCGTCTCGGACAAGACACCGTCGTCGTGTCTATGCTGGTGTCGTGCTTCGGGGCCTCGCACTCCTCGCCTGCGCCGTTCTCTGCCTCGCCGCCTGCGGCTCCGGCAAGCAAGCCGCAGCGCCGCCGGAGACGGCCTGCCCGAAGGCGACACGGGCTCTCGCGAGCCTCCAGGCGGACATCGAGACCATGCGCAAGGCCGCCCGGACGCCGACGAAGGACACGCTCCAGGGCAACCACGCGATCAACGTCGCGACCGACCGGTTCCTGAACGACGTCGCCCTCGCGCCGATCGGGAACCTGAAGCGGAACCGGCTGATCGACCACGCCATGGGCACTCTCTCGGGGTCGTGCGAACAGTGCTTTCAGGCGCTCGAGGCCGCCCGCCCGGTCGTGAACATCCGCCTCGGCGAGAAGCGCTGCTAGCGAATCGCCGGGCGCATCTCGCGCGCCGGCTTCGGGCGGGGCACCAGCGGCTCGAGGAGCCAGCCGAGAAGCGGCACCGCGTAGACGATCGCCGCCAGGACCAGCGTCGAGACGGCGAGCGTCGGCACGTGCCCGCCGACGGGGGCGCCGGCACGGACGACCGAGCCCACGAGGAGCAGCATGAGGGCGAGCACCGTCGTCACCGCGTGCGCGACCGAGCCCTTGCCCTCGAGCAGGCCGGCGACGCCGACGAACGCGGCGGCGGCCGCACCGACGACGGCGAGAAGCACGGCATCGGAGGCGAGCCGGTCGTGGCTCGTGATGTCGGCGACGAGCGCGGCGAGCGCGAGCAGGAGCGGAAGCAGCCGAGAGCCCATCTGCGAAGGAGGTTCGCCCCGGCCGCGAATGGTCCTCCCGCGTTACGCTCGTCGGAATCCGGCTCAAGAGGAGACTTATGTCCGACACGACCCTGACGTGGCTCGGCCACTCCGCCTTCCGTCTCGACACGGCAGGCGGAAAGCGAATCTACGTCGACCCGTTCCTGAGTGGCAGCCCGACGTGCCCCGAAGCCGAGAAGACGCCGGAGCGCGTCGACATCGTCGCGCTCACGCACGGCCACGGTGACCACGTCGGTGACACGGTCGAGCTCACGCAGAAACACGGCGCGACAGTCGTCGCACACGTCGAGCTCGCCGCGTGGCTCGGCCGCAACGGCGTCGACCAGTCGCAGACGCGCGGCCCGAACAAAGGCGGCACCGTCGCCGTCGACGGCGTCTCGTTCACGCCGACGATCGCGTTCCACACGGGCTCGGGACCGGACGGCTCCTACGTCGGCGAGCCCTCCGGGTTGATCGTCCGTGCCGGCGGCAAGACGGTCTACTTCGCGGGCGACACGTGCGCCTTCGGCGACATGCAGCTGATCAGCCGCATCCACGAGCCCGACCTCGCCGTGATTCCGATCGGCGACTACTTCACGATGGGCCCGAAGGAAGCAGCCGTCGCGGTCGAACTGCTCGGCGTGAAGCGCATCGTCCCCTGCCACTGGGGGACGTTCAGCGTCCTGACCGGCACCCCGGACGCGTTGCGGGCGCTCGTCCCGGCGGACGTGACGATCGAGCAGCTCGAGCCGGGCGACACGGTGACGGTGTGAGAGAACGCTGGTTCGGCGCGACAGGACGGCGCGTTCCCGAGCTCGCGGCCGAGGGCGAGCTCGACCTGGGCGACGCGCTCGTGCTCGACGACGCGAGCGACGCACAGCGCATGCGCGATGCATTCGAGGCCGGCACGCCGGTCGTTGTGCGCGCATCGTCGGCCGCGGAGATCAAAGCGGCGCTCGCGCGGCCGGAGGTCGCATGCGCGCTCATTCCCGCCGACCGGCCCGACCTGCTCGCGCTCGACCTCACCGAGCTGACCTACGGGTGATCGTCGCGACGTACTCGATCGCCGCTTGCGACCTCGACGCGTCGCAATGGGGCGTCGCCGTGCAGTCGAAGTTCCTCGCGGTCGGGTCAGTCGTGCCGTGGGCTGAGCCGCACGTAGGCGCCGTCGCGACGCAGGCGTACGCGAACCCGCGCTACGGGCCCGACGGGCTCGCGCTGCTGCGCGACGACGTTCCCGCGGCCGAGGTCGTTCGCGCCCTCACCGACGCCGACGACGGCCGCGACGAACGCCAGGTCGGCGTCGTCGACCGTCACGGCGGCTCCGCCTCGTACACCGGCACGGCGTGCCTCGACTGGGCGGGGCACCGCACCGGTGCGGGCTACGCGGCGCAGGGGAACATCCTCGCCGGCGCGGAGACGGTCGACGGGCTCGCCGAGACGTTCGAGGCGACCGCGAGCAAGCCGCTCGCGGAGCGCCTGATCGACTGCCTCGCCGCCGCGCAGCTCGCGGGCGGCGACCGGCGCGGCCAGCAGTCGGCGTCGCTGCTGATCGTCGAGCGCGACGGCGGCTACGCGCGCATGTCGGACGTCGTCATCGACCTGCGCGTCGATGACCATCTGCAGCCGATCGACGAGCTGCGCCGCCTGTATGCGCTGCACGACCAGCTGTTCGGCACGACCCCTCGCGAGGATTGGCTACCGCTTGCGGGCGAGCTCCGCAACGAGATCGACGAGCGGCTGGCTGCGCTCGGCTTCGCGTCGCTCGACGCGTGGGCCGGCGTCGCGAATCTCGAAGTCCGCGTCGACGGCGAGGGCGTGATCGATCCAGTCGTGCTCGCGGCGCTGCGAGGCGCCTCCGCCTGACATCTGTCCACCAGACACCGTCCGGCTGGCCAGTTGCAGCCATCGCTCCCTACCCGTAGGTTCGCCCAGGGTTGTGGGCCAACGGCTCAGAGCCTCACCTGAGTCAGGCCGGCAGCGCGGCTGGCCGCAGCCGGTCGTTGCCGGCCGACTCCGGGCTACGCAGTTCGCAGGCCCTGTGGACTATCCCATGTGGATAAGTGGATAACTTGATAGGGCGGCCCATATGCGAAACAATCGCAGCCAAGGGCCGTTCAGATTGTGGGTGAGCCTTCGGGCTCCATGCGGCACCCATGGTCGGTTCGGCCTTTTCTTCTGCCTCGCGCCGGCGAACCGAGAACCAACCACAAGGCCAGTAGCCGCCGCAGCGCTCCGGAGCGACAACATACGCAAAGGAGGGCCGATGAGCAAGGAACGAACGGGTGTTCCCGCTCCGCGCATCAAGCTGATCGTCGCCGGATCGATCGCCGCCTACGCGGCAGCCTCCGCAGCGATCGTCTGGCCCTCGACGAAGTGAACGCGGCGGCTGCAGCGGCGTCCCCGGACGGTCGGGCGCGAGCGATTCTCGACAGCCTGATCGACGAGCGCAGGCGCCTGCGAGGCGCTCGCGAGGACGTCTCGCTGCTGGAGGCGAACAGGATCGCCATCATCTACTGGCAGCGGCAACTCGAGAGAAGCCGAGCCGACGCTTTGGTTCGGGCTCGTCACGGGGTGTGACACTCAGCCGCCGGCGACTTTCGCAGCCGGCGGCCAAGCGTCCCGGGCCAGTCGGTCAGCGGTTGGCGTTCGGCACCGGAGCCGGAACCGCTCGTTGGTGTGCCTTCAACCCAAGCCCGTTGCGCGGATTCTCGCCCCGGATCGCCTCGGACGACACTGGCCGAACCGGCGGTTCTAGACTCGCTCGCGTGAAAGTCCTGCGACTGGAGGACATCGAGGGTATTCCGGTGCTCGGCTCGCTCGTCTGGAAGCCTGTGCGCAAGCCGCTCGGCGTCACCGCATTCGGGATCAACGCCTACACGGCCGTGAATGCGGGCGACGAGGTCGTCGAGGCACACACGGAGGAGCAGCTCGGGCACGAGGAGATCTACTTCGTGCACACGGGCCATGCCGTCTTCACGGTCGAAGGCGAGGAGGTCGACGCGCCCGCCGGGACGATGGTCTACCTCGACGACGTGAGGCAGAGGCGCCACGCAATCGCGCTTGAAGCCGGAACGACGGTGGTCGCAATCGGCGGCGTTCCCGGGAGGCACGAGGCCTCGGCCTGGGAGTACTTCTTCCCCGCCCTCCCGGCGATGCGCGCCGGCGACTACAGCACTGCACGGGCCCTTCTCGAGGATGGCCTGAAGGAGAAGGACGCGCCGGTGATGCACTACCAGCTTGCCTGCGTCGAGGCTCTGGCGGGCAACCGCAACCGCGCCCTGGAGGAGCTGAAAGTCGCAACCGACGGCTCCGAGCGGCTCCGCGAGCACGCCCGCACCGACGAGGATCTCGCCTCGCTTCGCGGCGATCCCCGCTTCCCGGCCTAGGCGAAGCCGAAAACAGGTCATTCGAGGGATTGCCGCCGGGCAGCGGGCGTCCTAGAGTCCGAAAGCGGTATATGACGTCGGCACGCGCTGCATCTGCGGCAGCAGCGGCGGGCCTAGCTGCGGTTTTTGTTGCGGTTTGGTTCGCTACGCCCGGGCCCTCCGGCCCTGGGCGCTTTGCCGTGCGGTCAGCCGACGTTCCGGCGTCTGCGACCGGCAGCTATGGCTGGCAGGACCGAGCTACCGGTGCGGATCGCGTGCCCGACACGGCTCGCCTGAGCGCCTCCACCATCGAAATCGCCGTCATCGACACTGGCGCGGACATCTCCACCCCCGGTCTCGCGATGAGGCGGCCCACCGCCTACGACACGGAGACCCGCTCCGCGACGATCACCGATGCGAATGGTCACGGAACATTCGTGGCCTCGATCGCCACCGGCTCGCTCGGCGGCGTCGCTCGGCTCTTGATCATCAAGGCGGCCGATGCCGGCGGCTCGATCAGCGCCGCGAGCGAAGCGAGCGCGATTCGGTACGCCGTCGACCATGGCGCCCGGATCATCAACCTCAGTCTCTCCGGGGTGACGACCTCGCCCGTCGAGCGGGCCGCGATCCGGTATGCGGCCCAGCGCGGAGCCCTGCTCGTCGCTGCTGCCGGCAATGACTACGGCAAGGGCAATCCCGTCGAGTATCCGGCGGCGCTCCTGCAACCCGTCGGCTCGAAGGGCCAGGGCGGCCTCGGCCTCGTCGTCGCCGCCTCGACGCAGACCGGGACACGCGCCGCGTTTTCGAGCGCAGGCTCGTGGGTCTCTCTGGCCGCGCCCGGCGAGAGCGTTTTCGGCGCAGTATCGGCGAGCTCGTCACCGGCTTTGTACCCCCGCGCGACGGTGCCGGGTCTGTCCGGGCTCTACGGATTCGCCAGTGGGACGTCGTTCGCGGCTCCGCAAGTTGCGGCCGCCGCCGCGCTCGTCTGGGGCGCGAAGCCGTCGCTAACGGCGCGTCAGGTCGCGCAGATCCTGAAGGACACGGCATCCGGGCACGGCGTGTGGACACCCGACCTCGGCTTCGGCGTCATCGACGTCGCCGCAGCCGTCGCGCGGGCAATGCAGCTTCGCTAGGACAACCTCGCGCCCGACCCGGGCAGGGGAGCCCCGTGCGCGCGCATGTGCGGCACCGGATCGGACTCGGGCCGCGCGACGAGCAGCACCGCGCCGTGGCCCGGCTCGCCGACGAGCGAGTCGACGAGGAGCTGGAGGCCGACGGCGAGCGCGAACGCCTTGTACCACTGGTCGCCGCCGAACGGGACGAGCTCCTCCCCCGCCGCGACCCCGGCGAGCACGTCGCCCCAGGTGACGGCGCCCATCGACACGTCGACGACGACCGCCTCGCCGTCCGAACTCGGAATGCCGAACGCCAGCGGGTTCGTGCCGGTGAGCTTCGGCCCACCGGGCGGCCCGAGCCGCGCGGGCGACGTCGCGGTCAGGACGGCGAGGAGGCCGGCCTCGGCGATCCGCCGCACGTAGTGGCCGAGCATCCCGGTCGGGAAAGTGCGGTCGCAGACGACGAGGCGCACGTGCTCCGCCGGCTGAGCGAGCTGCCGGTCGACGGCGCGGCTGAGCACGAGGTAGCCGACAGCGCCGTTGCCGTGCCAGCGCTGGAAGCCCGGCTCGTCGACGGTGAGCTGCGGCTCGGCGCTCGCGTCGTAGCCCTCGAGCGTCTCGAGCCACGGGATGCGCGAGTGCCCGTGGCTCGGCTTCCCGCGCTGCTCCGCGTCGTCGAAGTGGCGCCAGAGGATCTCGGCGTCACCGGCCGAGAAGCCGAGCGCCGCGAGCCGGGTCAGTCCCTCGTCACGCTGCACGTCGCCCGAACTCCAGCACGGGCCAGCCGCGCTCGCCGGCGATGCGGCGCAGCGCGCGGTCCGGGTTGACGGCAACGGGATGGCCGACCGCCTCGAGGAACGGCAGGTCGGTGTGGCTGTCGGAGTAGGCGGTCGACACGGCGAGGTCGTAGTCGAGCTCGCGCAGGCAGCGCGCCTTGCCCTCGGCGTGAAGAGCGCGGATCGCGCGTCCCGTGTACCTGCCGTCGACGACCTCGCAGACGGTGCCGAGCGCGCCATCGAAGCCGAGGTCGTCGGAGATCGCCTGCACGATCTCCTGGAGCGTCGCCGAGACGATGTACACCGGCTCGCCGCGACGACGGTGCAGCTCGACGAGGTCGAGTGACTCGGCGTAGACGAGCGGCCGCAGTACGCGCTCCATCGACTCGGCGACGAGGTCTTGCAGCTCGCCGGGCGTGAAGCCGCGCAGGACGGAGAGCCCGTCTTCGGCGGCGCGCTTGACCGCACTGTGCCCGGCGCCGCGCGCCATGAAGAGGAGCTGCCAGGCCGCCGCCTTCGCAAGCTGGCGGCGCGAGATCAGGCCCGCGGCGCGAAACGCAGGCGCGAGTGCGAGCGCCGACGAGCGGCGCAGCAGCGTGCGGTCGAGGTCGAAGAAGGCTGCGGCCCCCGGCAAGGGCTTACGCCTTCAGGCCGGCGGCGGCGTGGGCATCGGCGCGGCGGCCGTAGTCCCGGATGCTCACGATCTTGCCGTCGCGGATGACGACGATCTGGAAGAGGCGCGGGATGAAGCCGCGCGCGCCGAGCCGCTCGAGGCGCTTGCCGCGCATCTGCACGAGCACGCGGTCGCCGAGCACGACCATCTCGCCGGGGCGAAGGCGGTTCGCGTCGGCGCGCCAGAGCATCGTGCGCACCACTTCGTCCGCGTTCTCGCACAGCTTCCACGCGTCGTCCTTCGCGGGATGCCAGGTCGCGTCGTCGTGCAGGTGCAGACGGAGCGCGCGGTGGTCGCCGCGTCGTGCGAGCCGGTAGATCTCCTCGATGGCGTCGGTAAGTGGGCCTGCCATCTCTACGAAACGAGCGGCAGCGACTTCACGATCGAGCCCGCCTCGCGCCGGGCGAGGATCGCGTCGGCGATCGCGACGATCGCCTGCGCGGTCTCCGACTCGGGGAACGCGGCAACGATTGGGACGCCGGCGTCGCCCTGCTCGCGCAGCAGCGCGTCGAGCGGCACCTGGCCGAGCAGCGGCACGTCGAGCTGCGCGGCGAGCGCCTCGCCACCGCCGTGGCCGAACATCTCGCCGGTCATGTTCTCGATCACGCCGAGGAGGCGCATGTTCGTCTTGCGCGCCATCGAAGCCGCGCGCGACGCGACGTCCTGCGCAAGCTTCTGCGGCGTCGTGACGACGACGACCTCGGCGCGGGGCAGCAGCTGCCCGAGGGAGATCGAGATGTCGCCGGTGCCGGGTGGCATGTCGACGACGAGCACGTCGATGTCGCCCCAGTGCACGTCGGTGAGGAACTGCTCGAGCGCGCGGTGCAGCATCGGGCCGCGCCACATCACGGGCTCGTTGTCGTCAAGGAAGAAGCCGATCGACATGAGCTTCAGATCGCCCTTGACCGGCGGCACGATCATCTCGTCGACGGCGACCGGCTTCTGGTGGATGCCGAGGATGTGCGGGATCGAGTGGCCGTAGATGTCGGCGTCGAGCACGCCCACGCGCTTCCCCTGCTGTGAGAAGGCGACGGCCAGGTTGGCGGTGAGCGACGACTTGCCGACGCCGCCCTTGCCTGAGGCGATCGCGATGACGCGGCAGTCGCGCGGCAGGCGGATGACGGCGTCGCGCTCGGTCGCGCCGCCGCGAAGCTTCGTCGTGAGCGCCTGGCGCTCCTCGGGCGTCATGACGCCGAAGTTGAGGACGAACCCGCGGATGCCGTCGACGTCGGCGAAGGCCGCCTCGACCTGCTGCTCGAAGGAGTCGCGGAGCGGGCAGCCGGCGATCGTGAGGACGATCGTGAGGGAGACGATCCCGTCGGAGACCTCGATGTCCCTGACCATGTCGAGCTCGGTCACGGGCAGCCGGAGCTCGGGGTCGATGACGCCCGAGAGGGCGATGAGGATCGCGTCGCGGCTCGGTTCCATGGTGGGCCGAGCGTAGCGCAGCGACCCCGGCCGACCCCTCATTCGAGGGAACCGGGCGATCAAGAGGCTCGGTACGTGACCCGATACATGGTGCAGGCCCTCTCCCCCGAGGCCACGCGGCACCCACTCCTATGTCTCGCTCATTTCTTCTGGTGGCCTGCGCCACCCTCGCGGCTGCATGCGCTCTCGTCGCTCCCTCCGGCGGCCGGGCAGCTTCGGCGTGCGGCGCGAGCAGCTACTCGTATGCCGGCGTGCTCAGCCTCCACTCCCGCTACGGCGTGGGCGCGACAATCACGCCGCTCGGCGTGCCGACGGTTCGCGGCGGCCACATCGCGGCGTGGGTCGGTGTCGGCGGCGAGGGTCAGGGCCCGAACGGCTCGAACGAGTGGCTGCAAGCCGGCATCAGCGCCGAGCCGGAGAAGGGAGCCGCGCTCTACTACGAGCTCGCCCTCCCCGGCGTCGCCCCGAAGTACGTGATGCTGAAGGGGCACCTGCCGCTCGGCCGCAGCTATCGCGTGTCGGTGCTCGAGTCGAAGCATCAGTCGGGCTGGTGGCGCGTCTGGGTGAACGGCACGAGCGTGTCGAAGCGCATCCATCTGCCGGGAAGCCACGGCACGTGGCGTCCTGTAGCGACGACGGAGTCGTGGAACGGCGGCGTCGGCGCGTGCAACGCCTACAAGTTTCGATTCTCGAAGGTGTCGGTCGCGGCGCGGCCCGGTGGCTCATGGTCACCGCTGCATGGTGACGTGATCGATTCGCCCGGCTTCAGCATCTCGGAGCGCGGGCTCGCAGGCTTCGTGGCAAAGGGCGGGGCGTAGAACGACCGACGGCCGGGCGCAATGCCCGGCCGTCGAAACGATTCGCTCGCTGCTGCTAGCCCTTGAAGGGGATGAGCAGCTTCGTCTTCTGGCCACTCGGGTCGCGGGCGATCACCTGGATCGCGTACGTGTGACCCGGCAGCACGAGGTTCGCCGGCAGGGCGAGCTGCAGGGGGATCTTCCGCGGGACGAGGACGAGGTACTGCACCGTCTTCGTCTGCTTGCCCTTGAGGCCCTGACCGACC
This sequence comes from Actinomycetes bacterium, assembly GCA_031370755.1. GTDB lineage: Bacteria > Actinomycetota > Thermoleophilia > Gaiellales > Gaiellaceae > Palsa-739. Next base: position 3,102 of record JANMQZ010000017.1, on the reverse strand, counting down.
TTCGACTGCGTCTGGCTGACGATGAGGTTCTTCTTCGACTTCGTGTCGACCACCGAGATGAAGAGGTGCGCCTGCTCGTCGATCGTGAACGAGGTCGAGACGAACGCCGTCTTGCCCTTGACCGTCGTGGTCAGCGGCGGTGCGAACTGTCCGCCCGGCTTCTTCAGGCCGGGAGGTCCATCGTGGTTGTGGTTGTCGTCGCCCCAGCCATATCCCGGCTTGTACTGGTCGCCGCCGGCGCTGAGCCCTTGCACGACGATCGGCCGTGACTGCTTCGCAGGCACAAACACGTGCGCGACCGCTGTCGCAGCGTCCTTGACGCTCGACGCCGCGTAGCCGACGCCGCCGACGGCTGCGAGTGCCGCGACCATCGCCGCGGTGAGCGCGACGGGGACCGCGAGCCGGAACGAGGTGCGGCGGTACGCCGGCCGGGCTTCGCGGACGCGCGCTTCGATCTTCGCAACGAGCTCGTCACTCGGTGCGGGCCGCATGGCGCGAAGCTCGCGCTCCAGTCCGTCGCCTCTCTTGAACATTGCCGTGCCCTCCCCTGGTGTCGTCAGAAATCGGAGCTTCCAACTGCAATACCGGCGGCGGGGCGCAAACCCTTACAGCCCGCCGCGCCGCCGCAGTGTGAAGGCTCGCTCGGATCGGGACGGCCTCGTCGGCGGAGAGCCACTTTCCCCTGGACTTTGGTCGACTCCGGGCGACGAAACTAGCCACCCGGGGAGTACCCCCTGCCGCCGCTCCGCCGGATCCTTCGGGTATGGGTGGAGTGCGTCTCTGGGGGGCGCGGCTCGGTTCTGCAATCGTGGTCGCGGTCGCCTTCAGCTCGCCGGCTGGCGCGGCGACGCGTACGGCGACGTCCACGACACCCCCAGCAGCAACGCTTCTGCCCGCCAGCGTCGACTTCGGGACGCTGGCCGTCGGCAACACCAGCGCCGCGACCACCTTCACGCTGACCAACAACGGCCCCGGCAACCTGACGATCGCCAGCGTCGTGATCAGCATCGCCGCCAGCGCCAACCCAAGCGACTTCTCGATCGCCGGCGGCACCTGCACCAGCAACCCGACACTCACACCAAGCCAAAGCTGCACCGCACTCGCACGCTTCAAACCCACCGCCGCCGGCGCCCGCACCGCCGTCCTCCGCACCTACAACAACACCGCCAGCGGCCACACCGACGCCACCCTCAACGGCACCGGCAGCACCCCGGATACGACTCCGCCGACGGCGCCGGGGACGGTGGCCGCGTCCGCGTCAGGTTCGGCCGAGATCGATCTCAGCTGGGGACCGGCAAGCGACAACGTCGGAGTCACGGGCTACCAGCTGTACCGCTGCCAGGGTGTGGGTTGCACCGACTTCTCCCTACTCGCACGACCCGCCGGGACGGCCACCAGCTACAACGACGCACCACTCGCCACAAGCGCCGCCTACAGCTACCAGCTGCGAGCAGTCGACTCAGCCGCCAATCCAGGACCATTCTCGAACACTGCTTCCGCAATAACGCACCCGGCCCCGGGATTCGTCTCGATGGGCCCGACGGGCCGCTATCTCGTCGATCAATCCGGGACCCCGTTTTTGATCGCCGGCGACTCGCCGCAGGCGATGATCGGCGACCTCACCGAGACCGACGCTGAATACTTCTTCGCCGATCGAAAGGCCCACGGATTCAACACCGTCTGGATCAATTTGCTCTGCAGGACGTATACGGGATGCAAAGCAGATGGCACCACCTGGGACGGCATACCCCCGTTCACGACCCCCGGCGACTTCTCCACACCGAACGAGGCGTACTTTGCGCATGCCGATCGAATCATCCGGCTGGCTGAGCAGTACGGGCTGCTCGTGATCCTGGACCCGGCCGAAACCGGAGGCTGGCTCAACACGATGGCTGCCAACGGCGTCGACAAGCTTCGCGCCTATGGGCGCTTTCTGGGAGCGCGGTACAAGAACTTCCCGAACATCATCTGGATGCATGGCAACGACTACCAGAGCTGGGGTCCGACGTACGACCCCTACGTGACAGCGGTGGCCCTCGGCATCAGAGATGTCGACACGCGACACATCCACACCGTTGAGCTGAACTACCTGGTCAGTGGCTCGCTGGACGACAACACGTGGGCGCCGATCATCAGTCTCAACGCCTCCTACACCTACTCCCCCGCGTACCAGCAAGTGCTCAGGGACTACAACCGCTCCAACTTCCTCCCGACGTTCCTGGTCGAGGGAACGTACGAGTTCGAGCAGAACACCCCCTCAGTCCCGTACGGGAGCCCACTGACCCTGCGACGCCAGGAGTACTGGTCGATCTTGAGCGGGGCCACGGGCCAGCTCTACGGGAACCACTACACGTGGGGGTTCATCTGCGCTCAGCGCGACGCCGCAGGGAACTGCGTCGACGGTTGGAAGAGTCAGCTCGACACGCCCGGTGCCATCCAGGTCGGATATCTGATGTCCCTGTTCGGGCCGCGGCGCTGGTACAACCTCGTTCCGGATCAGGCGCACACCGTGGTGATCGGCGGTCTCGGCACGTTCGGAGCCAGCGACTACGTGACAGCGGCGCGAACACCGGATGGAACCTTGGCGATGGCGTACGTACCAACCGCGCGCACGATCACGGTCAACATGAGCAGCCTCAATGGTCCGGTGACAGCGCGGTGGTACGACCCGGCGGCCGGCACGTTCACGCAGATCTCAGGCTCCCCCTTCGCCAGTACCGGTAACCGCCAATTCACGACGCCCGGCAACAACGCAGACGGTCCCGGAAACGAGGATTGGGTCCTCGTCCTGGAAGCACCCTGACCTGCGGCACAACGGCCGCGTTCGAGGACGGGCGGCCGAAACGGGTTCAGTCGGGCGATGTGAGGGTTCGCGAACTCGGTGCAACGCTCTCTGAAGGCGTGGAGCCCTCGTCGTCGGCTTGCAAGGACTCGAGGCGCTCGCGGAGTCTCGCCAACGCGCGATGGAGTGCAACTTCGACCGCATTCGTCTTCATGTCCAGGACCTCACCGATCTCACGAGCGGTGAGGTCAGCGCCGTAGCGAAGTGCGAGCAACTCGGCATCGCGCTCGTCAAGCCGTGCGATCGCATCACGAAGCTCG
>JANMQZ010000305.1:0-1588 GCA_031370755.1 Actinomycetes bacterium | reverse complement strand
GCTGCCGCGTCCTCGGTCGCGCCCGTAGCAACCGCTACGGGCGCTCCCTGCGTCCTTGCAGCGCTTGGTGCTCGCGACCCGCGCATCCATCAGCACGACCGGGCGGGCCACCTATGAGTAGCGCGCTCGAAGCGATTCGCGCGGCTGACGGGCTCGAGGAGTACCTCGACACACTCGAGGAGCGGCTCGCGCGCAGCGTCGCCAGCCACCCCGGCCTCGTCGCGGCCGTCGGCAACGAGGCGCTCGCCGCCGGCGGCAAGCGGCTCCGTCCGCTGCTCGTCTTCCTCTCGACTCCTCCTGGGCGGGAGCCCTCGCTCGCCGCGGGCGTTGCCGTCGAGCTTGTGCACATGGCGACGCTCGTCCACGACGACCTGATCGACCGCGCGCACTTCCGCCGCGGCAAGGCGGCAGCGTGGTCGGTCTACGGTGCCGATGCCGCGCGCGCGACGGGCGACTACCTCTTTGCGCGGGCGTTCGCAGAGCTGACCGCGACCGGCGACGCCGAGGCGGTCGCCACGCTGGCCGACGCAACGTTGCGGCTCGCGCGCGGCGAAGCCCTCCAGCGCTCCCAGACCCACGACCCGTCGACCACGGTCGAGGCGTACATCGAGCGTTGCGCGCTGAAGACGGGCGCGCTTTTCGAGGCGGCCTGCAGCCTCGGCGGCGGCTCGGGGGAGTACGGCGTCGCGCTCGGCGTCGCCTTCCAGATCGCCGACGACGTCCTGGACTGTGCCGGCTCGACGATCGAGACGGGGAAGATCGCCGGCACCGACCTTCGCGACGGGACGCCGACGCTGCCGCTCCTGCTTGCGGCCGTCGAGGACGACGTCGTCCGTGCCGCGCTGGCCGGCGGAGGCCCGATGGAGGGCGCGCTCGTGCGCGTTGCCGCGACCGGTGCGCTCGAACGCTCCCGTGAGGTTGCCCTGGACTACGCTTCGAGAGCGCGGGCATGCCTGAACGGGGAGTTGCACCGCGAGGAGCTCGAGTCGCTGACGCACGCGGTCGTCAACCGAGAGAGATAGAGGGGAGCAGGGGAGCCAGTGGCAGTCCTCGACACGACCGACACGCTCGCGCTAATCCGCGAGAAGGTCGAAGCAGGCGAGCGCCTGGACTTCGAGGACGGGCTGACCCTGATGGAGGGCGATGACCTCCTCGCCCTCGGCGAGCTCGCCGATCTCGCGCGGCGCGTGCGCGGTGGCGGCGACGAGGTGTTCTTCGTCCAGAACCTCTATTTGAACCAGACCAACGTCTGCCGCGTGAAGTGCAAGTTCTGCGCGTTCGCGAAGACGCAGAAGCAGGAGGACGCGTACACCTTCACCGCCGACGAGCTCGTGGAGGACGCCGTCGCGCAGTACGAGGTCGCGCGCTTCACCGAGATCCATTGCGTGAACGGCGAGAACCCGCACGTCGATCTCGAGTTCTACGCCGAGGTGCTACGCAAGCTGAAGACGGCGCTGCCCGACGTGCATCTCAAGTTCTACACGGCCTCCGAGATCCACCACATGTCGAAGCTCGAGGGCTGCACGCACGACGAGGTGCTGCGCGTGCTGAAGGACGCCGGCCTCGGCTCGCTCCCCGGCGGCGGCGC
>JANMQZ010000029.1:0-2530 GCA_031370755.1 Actinomycetes bacterium | reverse complement strand
GCTCGCATCGCTCAACGTCCTCTTCCGCGACGTCGAGTTCATCGTCGCCGCGCTGCTCGTGCCGTTGTTCTTCTTGACGCCGATCCTCTACGCGCTCACCGGCTCGCCGCTCGACAAGCATCACACGATCGTGCAGTTCATCCACTGGGCGAATCCGCTCGCGCCGTCGATCGAGGCCGTACGCGCGCCGCTCTTCGCCGGCACGTTGCCGTTCTGGGGTGATGCGCTCTACCTCGCGGTCGCGTGCGTCGTCGCGCTGCTGCTCGGTGCGTTTGTGTTTACGCGCGTCGACGACCAAATCGCGATCGAGGTGTAGGACATTCCATGCAACCAGGTTGCGCGGAGCGCAACCTGGTTGCTGCCTCAGCGACGGCGAAGCTTGAGCGCGAGCCTCCCGTCGAACATGTACGGCTCGTCGCCCTCCGGCGTGTAGGCCGGCAGCCCGTCGACCTCGGTGTTCGGCTCGAGCGGCGGCAGGAGCGACGGGCAGACGAGCGGATGTGGGAAGCGCGGGTGACGCCCGCCGCCGGCTGCGTAATCCTCGAGCCCCTTCGCGTCGATTGCGCCGCCGACGGCCGAATAGCCCTCGCGGTGGAGCTCCCGTGCGCGCTCGAGCCACTCCTCGTCCGGCTCGGCGCCGTAGACCCGTGCCCCGCTCGCATCGCGCGGCGCCACCTCGGCGTCCTCCTCGTACGGCGGGTTGCCGAGCTCGGCGAGCCAGAAGCGGTGCTCCTGGACGAGGTCGACGGCGAACCGGTTGCGGCCGGGCGGAATCGGTGCGCGCACGGTGAGCTCGCGCCGCACACGCGCGCCGGGCCCGACGACCTCGCCGAGCGCCGTCCGGAGGCCGTCCCAGACGATCGGGTTCCCGCGCTCGTCGAGCCAGTGGTAGGAGAGGAAGAGTCCGTCCTCGGCGCCCCGCGTCCGCCACGGCGCGCTACCGGCGTTCTCGACCTCCACGGTCATGCGCGTGAGCATGCCCGCCTCGATCGGCGCGTGCTCGACGGTGAGCCAGCGCGCGACGAGGGGGCCGGAGGCATTCATGCCGGGGCTAGTCTAGGCGCGTGACCGACCCGCTTCTGATCCGCGCGGCGCGCGGCGAACAAGTCGAGCGAACGCCTGTGTGGTTCATGCGCCAGGCCGGCCGTTCACTTCCGGAATACCGCGTGATTCGCGAGCGGCACTCGTTCTTCGAGGTCGCAGGCACGCCCGAGCTGTGCGCGAAGGTGACGCTTCAGCCGGTGCGCCGCCACGGCGTCGACGCTGCTGTCCTCTTCGCCGACATCGTGTCGCCGGTGCTCGGCATGGGCATCGGCGTCGAGCTCGTCGAGGGCGTCGGCCCTGTCGTCGAGCGCCCGATCGCCTCGCGCGCCGACGTCGACCGCCTGAGCATCACCGAGCCGGACGAGCGCATTCTCGACGCGGTGCGCCTCATCCGCGCCGAGCTCGACGAGGAGAAAGCGCTCGTCGGCTTCTGCGGCGCGCCCTTCACGGTCGCCGGCTACCTCGTCGAAGGGAAGCCGTCGCGTGACTTCGCGCGCACGAAGGCGCTCATGTACAGCGACCCCGAGACGTGGCATGCGCTGCTGGAGAAGCTCTCGGAGCAGTTCGCGCGCTATGTCGCCGCGCAGGTCGATGCCGGCGCCGACGCGATCCAGGTCTTCGACTCGTGGGTCGGCGCGCTTTCGCCCGCCGACTACGAGGAGTTCGTCGCACCGCACTCCGCACGCATCTTCGCCGCCGTCGGCGTGCCGACGATCCATTTCGGCACCGGTGCAACCGAGGAGCTGCTGCGCGCGCTCGCGCGCGCCGGCGGCGACGTGATCGGCCTCGACTGGCGCGTCCCGCTCGAGCTCGGCTGGGAGCTCGCGTCCGCGGTGCAGGGCAACCTCGACCCGGCGATTCTCCTTGGCCCGTGGGAGCGCATCGAGGCGGCCGCGCTCGACGTGCTCGACCGTGCGCACGACCGCCGCGGCCACATCTTCAACCTCGGCCACGGCGTGCTCCCGCAGACGGATCCCGGCGTGCTCGCGCAGCTGGCCGCGCTCGTGCAGGAGCGGACGGTGCGCGCGCATGTCTAGCGACGCGGTCGTCCTGATGGCGTACGGCTCCCCCGAGCGGCTCGCCGACGTCCCCGCGTACTACGCCGACATCCGGGGCGGCCGGCCGATCGCGCCGGAGAACCTCGCCGATCTCGTCGAGCGGTACCGCAGACTCGGCATCGAGGACTCGTCCCCGTTGAACGCGATCACCGAGCGGACGCGCGCCGCGCTCGAGGCGGAGCTCGGGCTACCGGTGTTCACCGGCATGAAGCACTGGCCGCCGCGCATCGCCGACGCAGCCGAGGTCGCGCTCGCGTCGGGCGCGGAGACGATCGTCGGCCTCGTGCTTGCGCCGCACTACTCCGCCCTCTCGATCAAAGGCTATCGCGACCAGCTCGAGCAGGCGCTCGGCGACCGCGCCGACCTGCGCTTCGTCGACAGCTGGCATGACGAGCCCGGCTTCATCGAACTGCTCGCCGACAAGATCC
>JANMQZ010000233.1:0-2758 GCA_031370755.1 Actinomycetes bacterium | reverse complement strand
ACTGGGCGATGCAAACCGCGGCGCGCGTACCTGGCCTTGCCCGCGGTGAGCAACTTGGATGAGCCCGCGGCAACGACCCCCCCGAGCCGCGGGCTTTTCCAACTCCTGGGCGGGGCGGGTGTCGGGCTAGCATGGACTCGTGGTCAAGCGCGTCCTCCTTGCGTCGCCGCGCGGCTACTGCGCCGGCGTCGAGCGTGCCGTCGAGACGGTCGAACTCGCCCTCGAGCACTACGGCGCGCCGATCTACGTCCGCAAGCAGATCGTGCACAACGCGCACGTCGTCCGCGACCTGGAGGCGCGCGGCGCGGTTTTCGTCGAGGACGAGGCTGAAGCCCCGGAGGGCTCGACGATCGTCTTTTCGGCGCATGGCGTCGCGCCCTCCGTCCACGAGCGATCCGCGGCGCGCGCGCTGAACACGATCGACGCAACGTGCCCGCTCGTCACCAAGGTGCACGTGCAGGCGCGCCGCTACGCGGCCTCGGGCTACACCGTCCTGCTGATCGGCCACGAAGTGCACGAGGAGGTCGTCGGAACGATGGGCGAGGCCCCCGAGTCGATTGTGCTCGTCGAATCCATCGCCGACGCGGAGCAGTTGACCTTCCCGGCAGGAACTCGCCTCGCCTACGTCACCCAGACGACGTTGTCGGTGGACGAAACCGGCGAGATCATCACCGCGCTTCGCCGCCGCTTCCCGGACATCCACGCGCCGAAGAAGGAAGACATCTGTTACGCAACGTCCAACCGGCAGTGGGCAGTCAAGGAGATGCTCGGCGAGATCCAGTTGTTGCTCGTGATCGGCTCGCGCAACTCGTCGAACTCGAACCGCCTCGTCGAAGTGGCCCGCGCGAACGGCGTTGCGTCGTACCTGATCGACGACGAGACCGAGATCGACGAAGCCTGGGTCGAACACGTCGACGTCGTCGGCGTCACGTCCGGTGCGTCCGCACCGGAGAAGCTCGTCGACCGCGTCTGCGACTGGTTCCGCGCGCGCGGCACGACGGAGATCGAGCCGTACCGGCTCGTCGACGAAGACGTCGAGTTCCGCCTGCCGGTCGAGCTCCGCCGCGAGCTCGCGCTCGCCGACGCCCAGTCTTAGGGCTCGGCCTTCTCGATCCGCAGCTCTCCCCGCTCGATCGAGACGGCGAGCGTCTCGGAGGCGAGCCGGTCCGAGTAGCGGTCGAGCAGATCCCCGTCGGGAATCCAGAGCTTGATCCGGTCCGTGATCTGCAGGCCGGTCTCCTTGCGCAGCACGTTCACCTCGTGCACGCGGTCGTACAGGCGCCCCTCGAGCAGCAGCTCGTCATCGAGGCGACTGTCGAGCGCAACCGTCACCCCGTCCTCGCTCGCGACCGCCCAGCCCTCGCGGCCGACGCGCTCCACGAGCACCTCGCCCGGCTCGAGCACGTGGCCATCGACCTGGAAACGTCCGCCCTCGAGCTCCTCGAACTCGCCGCGCTGTAGGCGCTCCCGTACGTCGCGCAGCGCCGGCCCGAGCTTCGGGCCGAGCACCGGGAGGTTCGGCTTGACGCGCAGCTCGGACGCCTCGACCTCGCCGAACTCGACGTCCTTGACGCGGAGCTCCTCCGCAATCTCTGCCGTGTGCGCCTGCGCGCGAGCGGAGGCCCCCGCGACGACGAGCCGACGAAGCGGCTGGCGCAGCTTGAGCTGGGACGCGGAGCGCGCCTGCCGGCCGAGCTCGACGACGCGCCGCACTTCCGCGATCTCCGCCAGGAGCTCACGGTCGGGTTCGGCCGGCTCGGGCCACGGCGCGAGGTGCACCGAGCTGGGGCCGTCAGGCACGAGGTTGCCCCAGAGGTGCTCGGCGAGGAACGGCATTACCGGCGAAACGACGCGCAGCGATTGCACCAGCGCGTACCAGAGCGTCCCGAACGCGGCCTCGTCGAAGGAGTAGAAGCGGCGGCGCGAGCGGCGGATGTACCAGTTGGAGACGTCGTCGACGAACGACTCGAACGCGCGGATCACATCGACGGTCATTGTGGCCTCGTACGCATCCGTCGCCTCCGCGACGAGCTGCTTCGTGCGCTCGACGAGCCACTTGTCCAGCGGACGCAGATCGACGGCCGGCTCCAGGCGCTCCCACGACGGCGTGAAGCCCTCGATATTCGAATAGTCGACGAGGAACTTGACCGAGTTCCAGAACGTGAGCAGCTTGCGCTTGATCTCGTGCGCGGGGCCGAAGCCGAAGAGCAGGTTGCGATCGGGGGGCTGCGCACAGTACTGCCAGCGCATCACGTCCGCGCCCATTTGCGCGAACGCGTCCTCCGCGTCGATCGTGTTGCCCCACGAGCTGTGCATCTCACGGCCCTTCTCGTCGAGCATCTTCTCGTAGCCCAGCACGCGCCTGTAGGGCGAACGCCCGATCAGCACGAGGGACATGAAGAACTGCGAGTAGAACCAGAGGCGAATCTGCTCGCGCATCTCGGAGACCCAGTCGGCCGGGAACCACGTCTCCCAGTACGCGTGATCGGGAAGGTCGGCTTTCGTGAGGCCGTGCGCGGCGCCGGTCGCGTAGCCCTCGGGTATCCACTCCGGGTTTTCCCAGCCGAGCGTCGAGAACGGGACGATGCCGGCGTCGAGCCAGACATCGCCCACTTCCTTCACCCGCTCTACCGGCTCGCCGCACTGCTCGCACCGCACGGGAACGCGATCGATCCACGGCCGGCGCAGCTCCTCGAGCTGGTCGAGACCCTCCACGGCCCGCTCGCCGAGCTCGGCCTTCGACCCGATCACGTTCAAG
>JANMQZ010000218.1:0-35663 GCA_031370755.1 Actinomycetes bacterium | reverse complement strand
GGATCGAGCGCGCCGCGCGTCATCGGCGAGTACGTCCATCCGGGCGCGACGGCGTTGACGCGGCCGCGCGGCGCGATGCGCACGATCTCGTTCTTCAGGCTGAGCAGGAGGCCCACTTGCAGCGCCGACTTCGCCGCGGCGTAGTCGGCATGACCCGCCTCACCGAAGCGGCCGGCCGTCGAGCCGACGAGGACGAGATTGCCGTGCCCGGTCCGCTCGACCTCGCGCAGGAAGTACTTCGACGTAAGGAACGTTGCCGTCAGGTTCGCGCGCAGCGTCGCCTCCCAGCGCTCGAGCGAGAGCTGCCACACCGGCTCGTCGGCGTTCGGCCACACGCCGGCGACGGCGGCGCAGACATCGACGGCGCCGAGTGCTGCGCGCGACTCGGCGAAGAGCACCTCGACCTGCGTCTCGTCCGTGAGGTCGGCGCCGATCGCCGTTGCGCTTGTGAGCTCGGAAGCGAGCGTCTCAGCTCGCTCGCGGCCGGTGTGGAAGTGCACGACGACGCGTGCGCCCTCGGCCGCGAACGCGCGCGCGACCGCCGAGCCGATCCCACCCGACGCGCCGGTCACGACGACGCCCCTGCCTGCGAGCCCGGTGTCCACTCAGCCTCCGAGGAGCGCGCGCACGCGCGCGGCGTCGAGGTAGCCCGCGTGACCGAGCTTGCCGGTCCGCTCGTTGTAGGCGTAGAAGAGCGCGCGGCCCGAGAGACGCGCGTGTGCGTAGCCGAACTGGCGGCGGAGCTTGAGCTTGACGTCGCGGCTGTCGCTCAACCGGAAGAGGTGCAGCCGCGTCTCGACGCTGTAGACGAGGAGCCCGCCGTCGAGATCCTCGAGCCGTGAGCCGGCGGCGATCGTGCGCGTGAGCAGCGTGCGCCCGTGCAGGTCGCTCAGCACGAGCCGCCGACCTGTGAGCGTCGCGATCCGCCCGCCGCGCATGAGCGCGCCGCCGTCGTGCGGCCGTCTGACCTTGCCGACGATGCGGCCGGCCGACGAGAGCACGTCGAGCTGCGCGGCGTCGCGGTCGACGAGGATGCGGCCGCCATCGACGGCGAGGACGAAGACCGACTGCGGGTACGTGTGCAGCTTCTGCGTACGGTCGAAGCGCCAGACCGCGCCGCCGATCGAGCCGGCGATGAGGCCGCCGCGGGCGGCCAGCGCCACCTGCGCGCCTGCGGCAGCGCGGAGCGTGACGCCTGCGCGTAGCGGCTTCAACGTGCCCGTGATCACGAAGTTGCCACCCTGGAAGCAGTCGTGGGCGAACCGGTTGCCGGTCAGCACGACGTTCGTCTCCTGCGTGTCGCAGGCGAGCGACGCGCGCACGACGACGCCCTTCGGCGACCAGACGAGCATGTACTCCCACGCCTGCGCGCTGCCGACGAGCGTTGCAGCCCGCGTGCCGTCGACGGCGACCTCGTTCACGGGCGCGACCGTGCGGATCTCGCGCGTAGGCATTACGTCGACGAGCGGCGGGGGAGCGGCGACCAGCACGCGGGTGACGCTACCGAAGTAGGGTTCCCGCGTGCGGGTTCACATCATCAGCGACATCGAAGGCGTCGCCGGCATCGTCCGCTGGGCCCAGACGGGCGGCGACCAGCCGCTCTACCACGAGGGACGCAAGCTCTACACGGAGGAGATCAACGCCGCCGTGCGCGGCGCGAAGGCGGGCGGAGCCACCGAGATCGTGGTCATGGACTGCCACGGCGCGGGCGGCGAGTACGACTTCAACTCGCTCCTTCCCGACCAGCTCGATCCCGATTGCGAGTTCGTGATCCAGAGCGAGTGGACGGAGTACACGGGGTGTCTCGAGCAGGGCTGCGACGCCGCGCTCTTCGTCGGCATGCACGCGATGGCCGGCACGCCGGACGGCGTCATGTCGCACACCGTGTCCGGCCAGGCGTGGCAGAGCCTCAAGTTCAACGGCACGCTCGTCGGCGAGACCGGCATCAACGCGGCGCTCTGCGGCAACTGGGGCTGCCCGGTGCTGCTCGTGACCGGCGACCGAGCCACCTGCCGCGAGGCGACGGCACTGCTCGGTGACGGCCTCACCACCGTCGAGGTGAAGACCGGCATCGGCCGTTACAGCGCCCGCTCGCTCGCGCCGGTGAAAGCGCGCACGCTGATCGAGGAGGGCGCGAAGCAGGCGCTGAAGGATCTGAAGGCCGTGGCGCCATACGACCCGGGCAAGCCGTGCGAGATCGAGATCAGGTTCACGACAGCCGACCGCCTGGTCGAGTACCGCAACCGCCGCGGCGTCGAGCAGATCGACGCCCTCACGCTCGTCTCCAAGGCCGCCGACTGGTGGACGGCCTGGTCGCAGTTCTACTTCTAGGCGCCTAGGCGAGCTCGCGCTCGATCGCGCCCTCGAGCTCTTCCGGCTTGAACCCGAATGGGCCTTCGCCGCCCTGGAAGGCGATGCGTCCGTCGCGGCGGACGAGATACAGGCGATCGGGCCAGCCGCCGTACGCCGACGCGACGGCGTTGTCGACGCGGTCGACGACCATCGGCATGTCGAGCTTCAGGTTGACCGCGCACGTCGACGCGACTGCGCGGCGTTCCTCATCGGTGGTCGGATCGCGCACGGCGAGGCCGGAACGCCGGTTCTCGGCGATGATCCACCCGTCTTCCGGGTGCGCCTCGCGGATGTAGACCGCGAGGAAGTGCACGCGGTCGCCGTACACGCGCGCGAGTCTCTCGAGCGTCCCAACCTGGGCGCGGAAGGGTGGTCACGTGTACGAGCCGAAGACGAGCGCGACCGGCCGCTCGGCCCGCAGGTCGGCGAGGCGAACCGTGCCGCCGCCGTCGAGCGACGGCAGCTCGAAGTCGGGCGCGAGCTCTCCCTCGACGATCTTCGCCGTCATCAGGTCGCGGTAGTCGGCGCTCGCCATCACGTCCTGCAGCGTCAGCGGCGAGTCCTCCGGTGTGCCGTCGCCCCGGACCTGGGCGACGATCTGCCCGACGACCGACCACGGCTCGTCGACCGGGCTGCCGCGCCCGACGGTGCGCATGTAGCGAACGAGGTCGCGCGGGCTCGGCACGACGAAAGCTTACGTGGTGGGGGTCGACGGCCCGCTCGGCTGACTACGCTTCGGACGTGGAGGCCCGCGTCGCCCGCATCTCGATCGCCCCGGTCAAGTCGCTCGGGCTCGTGCACCCGGACGAGGTCGTGCTCGAGCAGGGTGGCGTGCGCGGCAACCGGCGCTTCTGGCTCGTCGACGCGGACGGGCGGCTCTACAACAACAAGCGGAACGGGCCGATGGTGCGCATCGCGCAGCAGTGGGACGAGGACACACACGAGCTGACGCTCACCTTCCCCGACGGCTCGATCGTCGGCGGCGTCGTCGAGCTCGGCGACGCGGTCGCCGGCGAGATGTACCGGCACCCCCATCCGTCGCGTCGCGTGCTCGGGCCGTGGGAGGCCGCGATCGGCGACTTCACCGGCACGCCGCTGACCTTGCTCTACGCGGAGCAGCATGCAGTCGACCGCGGCTACCGCGGCGGCACCGTCTCGCTCGTCTCGCGCGGGTCGCTCGAGAAGCTCCGCGAAGAAGCCGGCGCCGGGGAACACGTCGACGGCCGCCGCTTCCGGATGCTCTTCGAGATCGACGGCGTCGGCCCGCACGAGGAGGACGACTGGCTCGGGACGCAGGTGCGCATCGGCGACGCGACGGTCGTTCTGAACGGCGACGTCGGTCGCTGCGTCGTCACCTCGCACGACCCCGACTCGGGTGTCACCGACCTCGACACGCTCGGCACGCTCGCGAACTACCGGCGCGAGGGGCGCAACGAGCCGCTCCCGTTCGGCGTCTACGGTTCGGTGGCCGTGCCCGGCCGCGTCCGCGTCGGCGACGCCGTCCAGCCCCTGCAGGACAGGCTCCTCGCCGCGACATAGCAATCGTGCTATGCTGCAGGCAATGGCAGCACGCGCAAAGGCCGCGGACAAGCGACCCCTCGAACGGCTCCGCGAGCGAATCGTCACGGGCGACCGTGGCTGGTTCTTCGCGAACATCGCCGAGAAGGTGTCGGAGCGCCGCCTCGAGATGAACCTCTCGCAGCGCGAGCTCGCCGAGCTCTGCGGCACGACCCAGTCGGCGATCGCGCGCCTCGAGCGCGGCGGACGCCCGCCTCGCATCGACACGCTGCTGCGGATCGCCGAGGCGCTCGACTGCGACCTCCACGTCGATCTCGTCCCCCGCGGCTAGGAACGCAATGATCGTCGGCTGCCTCGGTGACTCGATCACCGCCGGCTCGCCGCTCTGGGACCCGGACGAGAAGGTGCGCGCACGCATCGAGACGCCGGACGAGCGCAGCCAGTGGGAGTGGTGGGCGATGCGGGCCGACGCAAGTCTCGACCTGCGGAACCACGGCGTCTATGGGGAGCGCACCGACCAGATCGCCGAGCGGCTCGAGGCGGCAGCCGCAGGCGCCGAAGCGCTCGTCATCCAGGGCGGGATCAACGACATCGTGCAGTCGCGGCCCGTCGAGGAAGCGCTCAAGAACCTCACCGGCATGGTCTGGCGCGCCCGCGGGCTCGGCCTGCGCGTCGCGCTCGTCGACGTGCTGCCGTGGTCGAACGGCGACAGCCGCGCGGCGAAGGACATCGACGCGCTGAATGCGGGACTGCGCTCGCTCGCCGAGCGCGTCGAGGTTCCGCTCTTTCCCTTCCACGACACGCTCGCCGATCCCAGCCGGCCGCACCGGATGCGCGACGACTTGACCGACGACGGCGAGCACCCGTCCGTCGAGGGCCACCGCCTCCTCGGCGAGCGGGCCTTCACTGCGTTTTAGGAGGGTCTGGTCTAGAGCTCGAGGACGTCGCCGTCCTGCGCGCGCTCGACCGACGGGTCGAGCGACAGCTCGTCCGGCCGGTGGATGACGACGAGGCGGCGCGCGCCCGACTCGGTGAACGCCGACACGGCTTCGTCCTCGCTCAGATGGCCACGCTCTTCGGGCTCGGGCTCGCGCAGGGTCGCCTCGCACAGGAAGAGGTCGGCGTCCCGCGCGAGCTCCGCGAGATTCGGGCTCGGCCCCGTGTCGCCGGAGTAGGCAAGCGTGCTGCGGTGGTTCGACACGCGCAGCCCGAAGGTCCTCTCGGAGTAGTGGTCGAGCCGAAGTGGGGTCACGTCGAAGCCGGCGGCCTCGAACGGCGTCCCGTCCTCGTACTCGCGCACGGTGAACACCCCGTCGATCTGCTCCTCGAAGCTCATCTCGCCGCCGTAGGCGATCAGCCGTGCGCGGCCGTCGGGTGGGAGCCACAGCTCGGGCTTCGGAACGTCGCGGCCGGGGCCGAAGCTGGCGCCGAAGATCCAGGGCACGAGGTCGCCCCAGTGGTCGAGGTGGAAATGCGTGATCGCGACCGCATCGACGCGCGGCCAGCCGTCGTCGAGCTGGCGCAGGCGCGCGAGCACGCCCGGCCCGCAGTCGAGCAGGAGGCGCCCTTCGCCCTCGACGAGATAGCCGGACTGGGCGCCGCCCGCGTTGGGCCAGGCGGGGGAGCAGCCGATCACGGTGAGCTTCACAGTCCTATCCTGGCTGATTTCTCCCGGTCGGCATTCGGTGTATAACTCCGCCGTGGCCCGGGCCTCCTCCGACATCCTGAAAAACGTGCCGCTCTTCGCGGGCCTGGACGACCGCGAGCGCGAGCAGATCGCCTCGACGATGCGGGAACGGAAGTTCGGGGCGGGGGATACCGTCACCGAGGAGGGCGCCGGCGGCGCCGGGTTCTTCGTCGTCGAGAGCGGCGAGGCCGACGTCTCGGTCGACGGGCAGGCGCGCGGTGCGATCAAGGCCGGCGACTACTTCGGGGAGATTGCGCTCCTCACCGGCTCCGACCGCACCGCCACGATCACCGCGAAGACCGACATGGTCTGCTGGGGCATGACGCCCTGGGACTTCCGGCCGCTCGTCGAGAGCAACTCCACGATCGCGTGGAAGCTCCTGACGGCGATGGCCGACAAGTTGAAGTAGGGCTTTTCGAAGCGGTGCCAGGCACCGCTTCGCGGAGCCAGGCACCACCGTCGGCCGGTTGCTAGTGTCGCGCCGATGGAGCCGGTCGACTCGATCGACTACCTCGCCGATGCGGAGCCCGCGCCGGGACGGCTCGCGCTCGTCGAGCGGTTCGTGAACACGGTCGACCACGAGCACGGTCGCGAGATGCTGAGCTCGCCGGAGCGGCTGCGCGACGTGCTCGGGCTGCAGCGCGGCGTCCGGATCGGCACTGCCGACCTCCATCGTGCGCTCGAGGTGCGCGAGGCACTGCGCAGCTTGGCGCTCGAGAACAACGGCGGCGCGGCGGATCCGCACGCGGCCGATGTGCTGGAGGAGGCGGCTGCGCGCGGTCATCTCGTCATTCGCTTCGACGTGGGCGAGTCGAGGCTCGAGCCGGCGTCGCACAACGTCGACGGCGCGCTCGCCGATCTCGTCGGCATCGTCCACACCGCGATGGCCAACGGCACCTGGTCGCGGATGAAGGCGTGCCGCCGCGAGGTCTGCGGCTGGCTCTTCTACGACCGCTCGCGCAACCGCTCGGCCGTCTGGTGTCAGATGGCGGTGTGCGGCAATCGCGTCAAGACGAAGGCGTACCGCGAACGACGCCCGGCACGAACCGGTCGTCGGTGAGCCAGAGACCGACGACCGCGAGCGCGGCGCCCATGAAGATGACGAAGATGCCGCCGACGCCCGGCACGTCGAGCGCGAAAAAATGCCGCGCGAACGGCGCGATGAGCACGAGCGCGTAGAGCGCGAGCATCGCCCCGGCAAGAACGCCGACCGCGATCGTCCGCCGCCGGTTCGTCGCTTCCAATGCGAGGACGAGATAGAGGCCGACGAGCACGATCACGCTCGTTGCGATCGTGCGCGACTCGCTGAGCGGAAGCCGCGCGACGTTGCGCGCAAAGACGAAGCTCGCGAGAACGCCGAGGCCGGCGGCCGTTCCGGCAGGCACCGCGAAGCGCGCGACGTCGAACAGGAACCGGTCGCTGCGGAACTTGCCTTCGCTCGGGCCGAGCGCGAGGAAGAAGGCGGGAATGCCGATCGTGAGCCCGGCGGCGAGCGAGAGATGCCGCGGCAAGAGCGGATAGGCCTGCGGGGTCAGGCCGATCGAGAGCACGAGGAAGGTTGCGAACACCGACTTCGCGACGAAGAGCTTCGCCACGCGCTGCAGGTTGCGCAGCACCTTCCGCCCCTCTGCGACGAGGGGCGGGACGCTCGCGAAGTCGCCGCGGACGAGCACGAGGTCGGCCACGGCACGCGCCATCTGGGAGCCGCCGCCCTGCGCAATCGCGAGCCGCGCGGCCTTGAGCGCGGGCACGTCGTTGACGCCGTCGCCGATCATCGCGACGTAGCGGCCGTCTGCGGTGAGCGCCTCGACGACGCGCTTCTTGTCCTCCGGAGCGATGCGCCCGATCACCGCGTGCTCGTCGACGAGCCGCCGCAACGACGCTGCATCGCTGGGGAGGTTGCTGCCGTCCACCGGCTCGCCGATGTCGATGCCCGCGTCGGCGGCGACGGCCGCAACGGTCTCAGGGCTGTCGCCCGATAGGACGGCGATGCGCACGCCCTGGGCGCGCAGGAACGCCACGGTCTCCCGCGCGTCGCTCCGCAGCCGCTCGCCGAGGACGACGAGGCCGAGAAGCTGCCCGATCGCGGGCGGCGCGTCCTCGTCGACGCTGCTGCGGGCGATGCCGAAGGCGACGACGCGCCGGCCGGACCGCGCCTCCTCGTCCGCGACCGCCTGCAGGTCGCCGAGCGGGAAGAGCTCGGGTGCGCCGAGCACGTACGTCGTCTGTCCGAGCTGCACGGCACTCCAGCGCCGGCGCGACGAGAACGGCACAGCCGCGCGCGGCTCCTCGGCGATGACGGTGCTGTAGTCGGCGATCGCGGCGAGCGTCGCGTTCCGGGTCGGCGAGCTTTCGGCGAATCGTCCGAGCGCGTGCGTGAGCTCGCCCTCGTCGACGCCGTCGGCGGGAAGGATCGACTCCACCTGGATGTGCGCGTCCGTCAGCGTGCCGGTCTTGTCGATGCAGATCGTGTCGACCGAGGCGAGCGACTCGATCGCGTTCAGCTGCTGCGTGAGCGCGCCGCGCCTCGCCATGCGCATCGCAGCGACGGCGTACGTGAGGCTCGTGAGCAGGATCAGGCCCTCTGGGACGAGCGTGACGACCGCGGCGACCGTCGTCGGAACCGCGTCGTGCACCGAGGTGTGCCGGCGGTAGAGCGCCCACACGAGCGCGACGCCGAGCGGGATCAGCACGGCGACCAGGATCAGCAGGAGCAGGTTGATCGACCGCTCGAGCGGCGAGCGCGGGTGGCGGAACTGTCGCGCCTGGCCCGCAACGCGTGCCGCGTAGCTCTCTTCTCCGACCGCGGTCACGACGTACGTGCCGCCGCCCTCGACCGCGAACGAGCCCGACCGCACCTCCTCGCCCTCGCCGCGGGACACCGCCGCGGCCTCGCCCGTCAGGATCGACTCGTCGAGCGCGAGGCCGTCGCTGCGGCGCAGCGTCCCGTCCGCGACGACCTGGTCGCCCGGCTCGAGCACGACGACGTCGCCCTCGACGACCTCCTCGACCGCGACGTGTCGCGGCTTCCCGTCCCGGATGACCGCGGCGGTCGGCGCGACGAGTGCGGCGAGGCGGTCGAGCGTCCGCTTCGCGCGCACCTCCTGCGCGATGCCGATGCCCGCGTTCGCGACGAGGACGCCGAGGAAGAGCGCGTCCTGCCACTCGCCGAACGCGAGCGTGACGACGCCGGCGACGAGCAGGATCAGGTTGAAGATCGTGAAGGTGTTCGCGACGACGATGCTCTTGTACGAGCGGCTCGTGATCGGTTGCGCGACGGGCCGCGACGCGAGCTTTCGCTCGGCCTCGGCTTGGGTCAGACCGGCGGGCGCGACGATCGTCGCCACAGCCCAAGTCTAGGAGCGCGGTTCAGGCGGCCGAGCGGAGGCGGCGGCCGCCGACGAAGCGCGCGCCGTACCAGCCGGCGAGCGTCTCGATGCGGACGCGGGTGCCGGAGTGCGGCGCGTGGATGAAGCGGCCGTTGCCGATGTACATCCCCTCGTGGCCGAGGCCGTCGAAGAAGACGAGGTCGCCGGGGCGGAGCGCCCAGCGGCCGACGCGGCGGCCGAGGTCGAACTGGCTGTAGCTCGAGTGCGGCAGCGAGATCCCGAAGTGGCCATAGACGTAGCGGACGAGCCCGGAGCAGTCGAAGCCCGAGCGCGGGCTGCTGCCGCCGTAGACGTAGCGCGTGCCGACGAAATGCTTGGCGAAGTCGACCACCCGCTTGCCGAAGGGGAGGTCGAGCTGTGTCGAGCGCCGTTTTGCCTTGACGGTGGGCTGCGCCCCGGCCGGCTCCGCGCTCGTCGGTGCCGGCATGCCCGGCGCGACGCCGTTGTCGGCGCGGCTCGGGAGCGGCTTCATCAGCGCGACGAGGAGCGCGAAGGCGACGCAAAGGAACGAGAGTAGGAGACGGATGCGGCTCATAAGAAGATCCCGGCGACGCGAGTGGCCCGCTCAGCGAGCGGCGCCCTGTCGGGGGGATGGCCCCATTGCAGCAGCGACCCCGGCGTCCGTCAGCCCCCCAAAAGGGGGGTCTGCCTCACACCTTCCACGCACCTATGGATCCGAGATAGGGCAGATCAGGCTTGACATCCGCCCCAGGGTCTAATCTAGGATCCGAAAATGGAGATCGAGCTCACACCCCAGATCGAGCTCGCCTCGCGGTCGGCCATGTCCGCGGCGGACACCCCCTGCACCGCAGAGTCCGCCGAGTGCACCTGCCCCGACTTCTGCGAGCGCGACCACGACAACGACTGACCGGCGCCCCCGCTAGCCGCACGGGCAGGCTCTCGAAGCCCAGGGCCTGACGTGGCTCCGCCGGCCACGGCGGGCTCAGGCCAGGCGGGAGCCGCCGAGCGGCTCGAAGAGGTGCGCTTCGCCGGCCACCGGGCGCAGCGAGACGCGGGCGCCGCGCTCGGGGGCCTGCCTCGCGGCTGCGCGGGCGACGAGCTTCGTCTCCTCGCCGCCGACGGTGGCCGTGCAGAAGACGAAGGCGTCGGCGCCGACCTCCTCGACGACCTGCACCTCCGCCGGGATCCCGTCCGGTGCGAGCTCGAGCGACTCCGGCCGGACGCCGACGACGATGGTGTCCCAGCCGCCGGCCGAAGCCGCCGAGCTCACCGCCTCGGGCAGCGCGAGGGCGACGCCGCCGAGGGACACGGCGCCGTTCGCGCCGAGCGGGACGGTGAAGAGGTTCATCGCCGGCGAGCCGATGAAGCCCGCGACGAACGTGTTGGCAGGTTGCTCGTAGAGCACGCGCGGTGCGTCACACTGCTGCAGGCGGCCGTCGCGCAGCACCGCGACTCGATGCCCGAGGGTCATCGCCTCGGACTGGTCGTGCGTGACATAGACCGTCGTGATCCCGAAGTCCGACTGCAGTGCCGCGATGTCGGCGCGCATCTGCACGCGCAGCTTGGCGTCGAGGTTCGAGAGCGGCTCGTCCATGAGGAAGACCTTCGGGACGCGGACGATCGCGCGGCCCATCGCGACCCGCTGACGCTGGCCGCCCGAGAGCTGCCCCGGCTTGCGGTGCAGGTACTCGCTCAACCCGAGCAGGCTCGCGACCTCGCGCACCCGGCGCGCACGCGTGTCCTTCTTCACGCCCGCGATCCGCAACGGGAAGCCGATGTTCGCCTCCACCGTGAGATAGGGGTAGAGCGCGTAGTTCTGGAAGACCATCGAGATGTCGCGGTCCTTCGGCGGGACGTCCGTGACATCGCGGTCGCCGATGAAGACCGCGCCCGCGTCGACCTCCTCGAGGCCTGCGAGCATGCGCAGCGCGGTCGTCTTCCCCGAGCCGGACGGGCCGACGAGCACCATGAACTCGCCGTCGGCGACGTGCAGGTCGAGTGCGTCGACGGCGGGGGCGTCCGTGCCCGGGTAGATGCGCGAGGCGTGGTCGAAGCGAACGTCAGCCATGAACGGCCTCCGTGAGACGTTCGTCTGCGCTGAGTGCGCTGCGCAGCCGGGCGTGGGCGTCGGGCCCCGCGCCGAGCGTGTCGAGCGCGCGGAGCGCGGCACCGACGACGGGCGGCGCGTCGACGATCGAAAGTGAGTACGGCAGCCCGAGGTCCGCGAGCCCCGACTCGATGCCTGCGAGCAGGCGCGGGTCGCGCGCCTGCATCAGCCCGCCGCCGAGCACGACGTCGGCCGGCTCGTCGACCTTGCCGATCCGTTCGAGCGAGACCCGGACGAGCGAGACGACCTCGGCCGCGAGCCGCGCGACGATTTCGGCTGCGACCTCGTCGACGGCAGCAGCGGCGAGCACGATCGGCGCGAGCTCGACGAAGCGCCGTTGCGAGATCACACCGGTGTGCACCGCTTCAGCGAGTTGCAGCGGTGTCGTGAGCCCGAAGTGCTCCGGCACGAGCTGTTCGAGCGCCGTAGCCGGGCCGCGGCCGTCCTGGCTGCGCGCGGCCGCCGAGACCGCGGCGCCGCCGACGTCCTGCCCGCCGCCCCAGTCGCCCGTGATCGCGCCGAGTGCCGGAAAGCGCACCTGTCGCCCGTCGGGCGCGAGCCCGAGGCAGTTGATCCCCGCGCCGCACACGACGGCGACGCCCCAGCCGCGCTCGGTGCCGGCGCGGAGCACAGCGAACGTGTCGTTGGCGACCTCGACGCGCTCCGCCCATCCACGCTCTCGCGCGCGCCGTTGCAGGGTCTCGACCTCGGCCGGGAAGTCGACACCGGCGAGCAGCAGCTCCGCGTACGCGACGGGGCCGTCTGCCCCGGCCTCGATCAGCAGTGCCTCGATGCGGTCGAGCGCGCCCTCGACGCCGTGCTCATGCGGCGAGCTACCCGGGCCGCGAACAAGGGCGAGCACGCTGCCGTCCGCGGCGACGAGCGCGAGATCCGTCTTCGCGTTGCCGCCGTCGACCGCGAGCAGCAGGGTGCTCATCGCACCGCCTCCGCGACGAGCGCGTCGACGAGCCCATCGACCATCTCGACCTGGCCGATCAGCGGATGTGCGAGAAGCGCCTTGCGGGCTGCGCCGTGATCGCGCGTCGTCGCTGCCTCGGCCGTCAGGCGCTCGTACGCCGCAACGTGCTGCACGAGGCCGAGCAGCTCCGGCGCGAGCGGCGCCTGCGCGAGCGGCGCTGCGCCGTCCTTCGTCACGCGCGCCGGCACCTCGACGACGTCATCGTCGGCGAGCCCCACAAGTGTGCCGTTGTTGCGCACGTCGACCACGTGCACCGCGCCGTCGCCGGTCGAAAGCGAGCGCACGAGGCCGACCGCCGCCTCGCTGTAGAACGAGCCGCCCCGCTGCTCGAGGAGCGCCGGCTTCTCGGTGAGGCTCGGATCGCGGTAGAGGCGAAGCAGCTCGCGCTCGATCTCCGCGACCGTCTGCGCGCGGGGCACACCCTCCTGCTGCTCCGCGAGCACGCGGTCGTGCGCGTAGAAGTAGTGCAGGTAGTAGGACGGGAGCACGCCCAAGTCGTCGAGGACGCTCCGCGGCAGCTCGATCTCGGCCGCGAGCTCGTCGCCGTGCTGCGCGAGCAGGTCCGGCAGGGCGTCGCGGCCGTCGACTCGCACGGCGCGAATCCACGTCAGGTGATTCAACCCGACCTGGTCCACGTGCACGCGCTCCGGCGTGACCTCGAGCAGCCGCGCGATCAATCGCTGGAACGTGATCGCGACGTTGCACAACCCGACCGCGCGGTGCCCTTCGTCGAGCAGCGCACGTGTGACGATCCCGACCGGGTTCGTGAAATCGACGATCCATGCACCCGGCGCAGCGCGCTCGGCGACGCGCTCCGCGAGCTCGAGCATCACGGGCACCGTGCGCATCGCCTTCGCGAAGCCGCCGGCGCCGGTCGTCTCCTGGCCGATGCAGCCGCAGCGCAGCGGCACGGTCTCGTCCTGAAGCCGCGACTGCTGCCCGCCGACGCGGATCTGGAAGAGGACGAACGACGCGCCGTCGATCGCCGCGTCGTGGTCGCTCGTCCGGAGGACGTTCCCCTCGAAGCCCGCGCGCGCGAGCATCCGCTCGGCGAGCGAGCCGACCACCTCGAGTCGCTCCGCATCGACGTCCTGCAGCGCGACCTCGTCGACGTCGAGCTGCGAGAGGTGCGAGACGAGCTCGGGCGTGTACGTCGAGCCGGCGCCGATCACGGTGAGCTTCATCCCTTCACCCCGGTCAGGGTGACGCCTTCGACGAACGCCTTCTGCGCGAGGAAGAAGATGACGATCACGGGCGCCATGACGAGCAGCGTCGCGGCCATCGTCAGGTTCCACTGCACCTGGTGCAGCGAGCGGAACTCGGAGAGCCCGATCTGCAGCACCCAGTGGTGCGCGTTCTCACCGGTGTACAGCAGTGGCAGGAAGAAGTCGTTGAACGTATAGAGGAAGGAGAAGAGTGCGACCGCGGCGATCGCGGGCTTCGCGAGGCGGACGACGACGGTGAAGAGGATGCGCAGCTCGCCGCACCCGTCGACGCGCGCCGCATCGAGGTACTCCTCCGGGATCGTCAGGAAGAACTGGCGCAGGAGGAAGATCGAGAATGCGTCGCCGAGCCAGTTCGGGATGATCACCGGCCAGAGCGTGCCGACGAGGTGCAGCTTCGCCCACATCACGTAGAGCGGCACGACCGACACCTGCGGCGGCAGCATCAGCGCGATCAGCACGATCATGAACATGATGTTCCGGCCGCGCCAGCGCAGCCGGGCGAGTGCGTACGCCACGGGGATGCTCGAGACGAGCACGCCGATCGTCGCGAGAACGGAGTACTGGAGCGTGTTCAGCGTCCAGCGCCAGATCGGTGCGGTCGTAAAGACGTCGACGAAGTTGTGCCAGGCGAACGGGTGCGGCCAGAGGCGCGACGACAGCGCCTGGTCGCTCGTCATCAGCGACGTCATCGCCATGAACCCGATCGGGGCGAGGAACGCGATCGCGGCGGCGATCAGCACGGCGTGATTCGCCACTGCGAGCAGAAACTGCCTGCGGCGCACGGCGGCCGGCCGGCGCCGGCGCACGAACGGCGCCGTGATGCCGGCAGCGGTCACTTCAACGCTCCGGCTGCGTGGTGCACCCAGCGCCGCGAGTTGAGGACGATCACGAGCGTCACGGCGAACGAGACGGCGAGCAGCAGCATCGCCATCGCCGAGGCGTAGCCCATCTGGAAGTCGGAGAAGCCGTGCTGATAGAGCAGCACGGGGTAGAAGAGCGTCGAGTTTTCCGGGTAGCCGAACCCGACCGACGACACGTCGGCCGCCTGCGAGGCTTGGCCCGACGCGATGTTGCCCGCCACGTATGCCTGCGTGAAGTACTGCAGCCCCTGGATGACGCCGAGGATGACGGCGAAGAGGATCACGGGGCTGATCGTCGGCAGCGTCACCCAGCGCAGGCGCTGCAGCCAGTTTGCGCCGTCGAGCTCGGCGGACTCGTACAGGTGCTCCGGCACGTCGAGGACGGCCGCGAGGAAGATGACCATGGTGTTGCCGACGCCCCAGAGCCCGAGGATGACGAGCGACGGCTTCGCCCACGATGGATCCTGGAACCACAGCGGGCCGTCGATCCCGATGTGCTTCAGGATGTTGTTCACCGGCCCGGTGACGGGGTTGAGGATGTAGACGAAGCCGAGCGTCGCCGCGACCGGCGGTGTCAGCGCCGGCAGGTAGAAGATCGTCCGGAAGATGCCGATGCCCCGTCGGGCGCGGGCGAGCATCAGCGCGACGCCGAGCGCGAAGAGCACCTGGAGGGGCACGAGCACGGCGATCATCCAGAGCGTGTTCTTGATCGCCGCCCCGACCTGCGGGTCGGTGGAGAAGAGGTAGCGGTAGTTCGCGAGGCCGACCCAGCGCGGCGGCGAGAGCAGGTCGTAGTGGTTCAGCGACAGATACGCGCTCATCACGAGCGGGTAGCCGAAGAAGACGGAGAAGCCGACGAGCCAGGGGCTCATGAGCAGGAGCACGAGGCGCCGCCGCCTCCACTCCGCCCGCCTCCTGGCTCGCCGGCGCTCCGGCGGAACCGTCGCGGCCGCTGCTGCTACGGGGTTCCGCCTCCCTTCGCCTGCTTCACCTGCGCGTCGAGCTGCTTGTCGGTGTCACGCAGCCCTGCCGCGAGATCCTTGACCTTGCCCGCCTGGTACTTGATCACGAACTGCTGGACGAGGTTGATGTACGACTGGCCCGATGCGGTGATCGGAGAGGTTCCCGACTTCGGGTTCGCGAAGATCTTGAGGAACGGCGCGAAGTGCGAGTCGGGTGTCAGCTCCTTCGAGTGCGTCGAGGCCGAGGTCGACGGCACGTTCCGGAGCCCGTTCGAGAGCACCGCGAGCGCGTGCGTGTTCGTCGTCAGGTACTTGACGAGGTCCCACGCCTGGTCGACATGGCCGCCATTCTTCGGGAGGCCGATGATCGTGCCGTTGATGTACCCCGAGCCGTAGAGCTCCGGATGCGCGTCGTCGACCGGCAGTGGAGCCGTCCCGTAGTTCAGCTCGGGGTGCTCGTTCTGGATGAAGGCGACGCGCCACTCTCCGTCCATCACCATCCCGAGCTTGCCGATCTCGAACGCCATCGACGAGGAGAACTCGTCGCCGAGCCCCGCCTGGAACTTGACGAGGTTCTTGTACCCGTACCAGTCGAGGAGGCTCTTATGCCACTGGAGCCACTTCGCCCAGCCGGGCGACTTCGCGAGGGTCGAGTTGCCCTTCGCATCCGTCCACTTGCCGCCGAACGCGGCGACCCACCGCTCGGGCACGTTCTCGTAGAAGCCGATCATCGGGTCGAGGCCGACGACCTTGAACGATCCGTCCTTGTTCTTCTGCGTCAGCTTCTTCGCGTCGGCAGCAAGCTCGCTCATCGTCTTCGGCGGCTGCGTGATCCCGGCCTTCTTGAAGAGCGTCTTGTTGTAGTAGAGGCCGTAGGTATCGGCGAGAAGCGGGAGCGCGCACCTCTTCCCCTCGTACTGGGTGTAATACAGCGTCGCTGCCGGGAACATCGACGCCTTGATGTGCGACTTCGCCATGAACGGGGCCAGATCGCGCCACGCGCCGGTGCCGCAGTAGATGCCGACGTTGTAGGAGTTGAACGAGCTGACGACGTCCGGTGCCTGGCCGGAGCGGATCGCGGCGACGATCTTCGTGTCGGTGATGCCGCCCACAATCTCGAGCGTGATGTCGGGGTGCGCCTTGTCGTACTCGGCCGCCACCTGCTTGAAGACGGTCAACTCGTGGCCGGCGCTCCAGCCGACCCAAACGGTGAGCTTCGTCGGAGACGCCTGCCGCGCTCCGCCGGCCACGGCGGCCGCGGCTCCGACGACGACGACGGCGACGGCGACGGCGACGAGCGCGGCGAACAGGGCCACGCGTTTCATCCCAGCCCTCCTTTACGGCGAATCGTTAGACACCTTTACGAGGCGACCCTACGACCTTCCGTAGAGCATGTCAATTGCCCTTGCATGGGTAAAGCTTCTTGACGACAATGACCTGAATGGCGACACCGCCGCTGCTGAAGCGCCTGAACGAGGAGACCGTCCTCGAGTCGATCCGGGCGGGTGCGCCGATCTCCCGGGCCGAGATCGCGCGGCGCGCCGGCATCTCGAAGCCCACCGTGTCGCTCGCCCTCCGCACGCTCCTCGACGCCGGGCTCGTGCGCGAGGCGGCGGCCGGGCCGGCGGGCCCGACCTACGGAGCCGTCTACTTCGAGCCTGTCGCGGAAGCGGCTCTCGTCCTCGGCGTCGACCTCGGCGCACGCTTTCTCCGCGGTGCGCTCGCCGACCTCACGGGGACGATCCGCGCGCGGCAGGACGTCGAGCTCGCCGGCCCCGACGCCGAGAGCGCGCTCGAGGCGATCGTCGGCCTCCGCGATGATCTCGCGCGTGCGGCCGGCCTGGGCGTCGAGCTGATCGACCAGGTGATCGTCGGCGTGCCGGGCGTCGTCGAAGAGCGCGGCGGCACCGTGCGACTCGCGACGAACGTCCCCGGCCTCGACGGCCGCCGCTACGGAGCCGACCTCGAGGAGAGGCTCGGCTCGCCGGTCACCGTCGAGAACGACGTCAACCTCGCCGCGCTCGGCGAGCGGCGTCTCGGCGTTGCCCGCGGCGTCGACGACTTCATGTTCCTCTCGGTCGGCACCGGTCTCGGCGCCGGGCTCGTATTACGCGGCGAGCTCCAGCGCGGCCATCACGGCGCCGCCGGCGAGCTCGACTACGTCGCCGTCGGCCTCGAGCAGGAGATCGACCCGTGTGCAGCGGCGTTCTCGGGGCTCGGCGCGCGGCTCGCCAACGGCCACGAGACGGTGCTCGCCGCGCCGTTCGATCCCCCCACGATCTTCGCAGCGGCCCGCGAGGGCGACGCGGTCGCCCGCGACGTGGTGCGGGAGGAGGCGCGGCGCATCGCGCTGCACATCGCTGCGATCGCCGCCGTGACCGACGTCGGCCTCGTTGTGCTCGGCGGCGGCATCGGTGCGAATGCCGACCTGCTCACCGACGTCCGTCCCTTGCTCTCGACGTGGCTGCCGTACGCGCCGCGACTCGAGATCTCGAGTCTCGGCGACGGAGCCGTGCTGATGGGCGCCGTCTCGGTCGGGCTCGAGTCAGCTCTCGGCCGCGTGTTCGTCAGCCGTCGTTCGGCGGGATGAGCGCGTTCGTGCGCTCGGCGAGCTCGTGGTCGAGGGCGGTGATGCCGCCGGCGGAATGCGTCGTCCACCGGAGCGTTACCTTCTTGTAGGAGATCGCAATGTCCGGGTGATGGTTCGCCTCCTCGGCGACAGCCGCCACCCGGTTCACGAGCTCGATCGCGGCGGGAAACGACGGGAGCTCGACGGTACGCTCGAGGGCGCCATCCTTTTCAATCCAATCGGGCATGAACCTCATACTACGATGTATTGACCACCAAGGACTGGAACTCGATGCAGACCATGCGGTACCTGATCGTCGGCGGCGGCATGACCGCTGCTGCAGCAGTCGAGGGCATTCGCGCGCATGACGCGGACGGCGACATCGTCATCGTCGGCGCGGAGCCGCATCCGCCGTACAAGCGGCCGCTGCTCTCGAAGAAGCTCTGGGCGGGCGGCGCCGAAGAGAAGCTCTGGTACGACCCGGCGCTCGGCGGCGCCGACCTGAAGACGGGCCGGCGAATCGTCGAGCTCGACCTCGACGCGCGGCGCGCGAAGGACGACCGCGGCGACGAGTACGAGTACGAAAAGGTGCTGCTCGCCACGGGCGGCGCGCCGCGCCGCCTCGGCGGCAACGACGGGGAAGTCGTCTACTTCCGGACGCTCGATGACTATCGCGGCCTGCGCGCGGCGGCGGAAGGCGGTGCGCACGTCGTCGTGATCGGCGGCGGGTTCATCGGCTCCGAGCTCGCGTCGTCGCTGACGGGCATCGGCGCGAAGGTGACGCTTGTCTTCCCCGAAGCCGCGATCATCTCGCGCATTCTCCCAGCGGATCTCGCTGCGTTCGTGACCGACTATTACCGCGAGAAGGGCGTCGAGATGCTCGGCAACGAGAAGGTCGACTCCGTCGACGGCCTGTCGGTGTCGCTCGGCTCGGGCCGCACGCTCGAGGGCGACGCCGTCGTCGCCGGCCTCGGCATCGTTCCGTCGACCGAGCTCGCCGAAGCTGCCGGGCTTACGGTCGACAACGGCGTCGTCGTCGACGAGCTCGGGCGTGCGGGCGGCCGTGACGACGTGTTCGCCGCGGGCGACGTCGCGAACTTCCCGAGCATCCCGCTCGGGAAGCGCGTGCGCGTCGAGCACGAAGATCACGCGAACTCGCACGGGCGCGCCGTCGGCGCGAACATGGCGGGTGCGAACGCGCCGTACGACTACCTGCCGTTCTTCTACTCCGACATGTTCGACCTCGGCTACGAGGCCGTCGGCGACCTCGACGCGCGGCTGACAACGCTCGAGGCGTGGGAAGAGCCGAACCGGAAGGGCGTCGTCACGTACGTCGACGACGAGCGCCGCCCGCGCGGCGTCCTCCTCTGGGACACGTGGGGCAAGGTCGACGCAGCGCGCGAGCTCATCCGCGCGGCGCAGCCCGTCGACGAGGCTGTGCTGCTTGGGTAGGCGCTTCGTGCAGTCCCTGAAGCCGAGGCTCGGGACAGAGGCGCTCAGCCAGTACGTGTTCCGCCCTGTCGCGCACGCCGTCGTGCTCGTGCTCGCCCCGCTGCGCGTGCCGCCTCCGGTCGTCGTGCTCGCGTCGACAGCCGCAGGCGTCGCAGGTGCGGTCGAGCTTGCGCGCGGGCACCTCATCGTCGCCGCGCTCCTCGTGCAGCTGAAGACTGTGCTCGACAACGCGGACGGGCAGCTCGCACGCCTCACGGCTCGGGTGACGGCGTTCGGCCGCTATCTCGATTCGGAATGCGACCTGCTCGTGAACGCCGCGCTCTTCGCCGCCGTCGGCTGGGCGACCGACTCACCGTTTGCGGCCGCGGCGGGGCTCGTCGCGCTCACCGTCGTCCTCAGCGTCAACTTCAACCTCGAGCGGCTTGCTCGCGGCTTCCCGGCGTCCTGGGACGGGAGCGTTCTCGGCCGGGCGTATGGGCTGCTGTACGGCTGGCAGGACCGGCTGATCGAGCGCTTCGTCGAGCGGCGCCTGCGGGGCGCCGGTGACGAGGCCCGCCGCGCGTACCATGACTCCGCAACAGTCGGCATCCTCGCGAACCTGGGCATGTCGACGCAGCTCGCAGTCTTCGGCGTCTGCATCGTCGTCGGTCATCCGCTCTACTTCGTCGCCGTCGTACTTGCCCAACTCGTGCTCGTCGGGGCACTCTTCGTCCGGCGCGAGTCGCTCGTCAACGTCGATCGGGAGGTAGTGCTTGAGCATCGTTGAGTTTCCGTCTCAGTGGGACCCGGAGGAGGGCCGCACGATCGCGCCCGAGGAATGGGCGCGCTACGAGCGCTACGTGGGCGAGATCTTCAACGCCTTCGGCATGGACCTCGACACACCCGGCACCCGCGAGACGCCCAAGCGCTTCCTGCGCGCGATGTTCGAGGCGACCGCCGGCTACTGCGGCGACCCGAAGCTGCGCACAGCATTTCCGGCCGAGCGCCCGTCCGACGTCGAGGGCGCGCACAGCCAGGTCGTCGAAGGCCCGATCTCCTTCTTCTCGCTCTGCGAGCACCACGCGCTGCCGTTCCACGGCGTTGCGTACGTCGGCTACGTCGCCGGCGACGAGATCCTCGGCATCTCGAAGCTGACAAGGCTCGTCCGTCTCTACGCGCGGCGGTTCACGGTGCAGGAGCGGCTCGGCGAGCAGATCGCCGACAGGCTCGTCGAGCTCGTGCAGGCCCGCGGCGTGGCCGTGCGGCTCGAGGCGGCCCACCTCTGCACGCAGATGCGCGGAGTCGAAGAGGAAGGCTCGAGGACGGTGACGACCTTCTGGCGCGGACTCTACGCCGGCGACGCAGATCTGCGGCGCGAGTTCCTCGCCGAGATGCGGTGACGCTCCAGCTCCTCTGGGAGCATCCGGATCTCGCGCAGCGCGCTCTCCCCGAGGCGCTGCAGCAGTTCTACGACGGCGGCCTCGGCTTCGACGGCCCATGCGTGTACGCGAACTTCGTCGAGACGCTCGACGGCATCGTCTCGATCCCGACGCTCGAGCGCTCGAATGCGCTCGTCGGCGACGAGAGCGACGACGACAAGTTCCTGATGGGGATCCTGCGTGCGCTCGCAGACGTCGTGCTGATCGGGACCGGCACGCTGCTCGCATCGCCGAAAGGGCGCTGGCGCCCGGAGGGCGTGTACCCGAATGGGAAGGACGCATTCGACGAGCTGCGCGCCCAGCTCGGCAAGACGGAGCGGCCGGCCGTGGCGATCGTCACCTCCGGCGCGTCGCTCGACGTCACGCACAGGGTGCTCGCCGAGGGTGCGACCGTGCTCACGACCGTTCTAGGCGCGGAGCGGCTCGAAGGCACCGTGCCCGACCTCGTCGCCGTGAACGACGGCGAGTGGGTCGACCTCGCCGCCGCGCTCGATGTGCTGCGCGCGCGCGGGCACGACCAGGTTCTTGCCGAGGCAGGCCCGACGACGTTCGGCGCGCTGCTCGCGGCAGGTCTCGTCGACGAGCTCTTCCTCACCGTCTCGCCGGTGCTGGCCGGCCGCCTTGAGTCGCGCCGCCGCCTCGGTCTCGTCGAAGGCGTCGAGCTGCTCCCGGACGCTCGCATTGCGCCGCGTCTCGTCTCACTCCGCCGCGGCGGCGACCATCTGTATACGCGCTACCGCTTTTAGGCGAACGTGTTGCAGCGGTTCGGGTCGCCGGTCTGCCAGCCGGTCGTGAACCATTGCTCACGCTGGGCCGACGAGCCGTGCGTCCACGTCTCGGGATTCACACGTCCCTGCGTTTCCTTCTGGATACGGTCGTCGCCGACGGCCGCGGCGGCGCTCAGCGCGTCCTTCACGTCGGCGGGCGTCACCTTCGTCAGATAGCCGGTCTGCTGCGCGTGGTTCGCCCAGACCCCGGCGAAGCAGTCCGCCTGCAGCTCGGTCTTCACCGACGCGCTGTTCTGGCCCTGCCGGTCGCTCCCGATCTTGTCGAGAATGCCGGTGATGTCCTGCACGTGATGGCCGTACTCGTGCGCGAGCACATACGCCTGAGCGAGCGGGCCGGTGCTCGCACCGAACTTCGTGCCGAGCTCGTCGAGGAAGCCGAGGTCGATGTAAACCTTCTTGTCGACCGGGCAGTAGAACGGGCCGACGTCGGTGCTCGCTGCGCCGCAGCCGGTGTTGGTCGAGCCGGTGAAGAAGACGGTCTTCGAGATCGTGTAGTTCGTAACCGTCTTGCCCCAGTAGGCCTGGATGCTGTTGATGTAGCCGACAATGCGGCAGTCCTCGCGCGTGTTTGCGTCGGCACCGGTCTGGCAGTCGGAGCCGAGCACCTGGCCCGGCGACTGCGTTGCGACCGTCGAGCCGTCGAGCGGCCCGAGCGCGCCGCCCGCCTGGCCGTTCGAGAGCAGCTGGATCGCGATGTAGATGATCAGGCCGACGAGCCCGAGCCCGCCGCCGCCGACCGCGATGCCGCCGCCGCTCATGCCGCTGCGGCCGCGGACGTCCTCCACCTGCGACGGGTCGAGCCGGGCATTCGGCCGGAATCTCATCTAGCCGGTCAGTGCCCGGCGCTCGTCGGCGGTAATCGCCCGCGACCCGCGGGTTTCCTGGTCCCAGGCGACGAGCACGGCCTCCGCCTCCGCCGCGACCTCGCCGTCGGGCGCGAGAACGCTCTGCGTGAACCGCACGCTCGAGTCGCCGACGGCGGTGATCTCCGTGCGCAGCACGACCTCCCGGACGCCGATCGCGATCTCGCGCCGGTACTCGATCGAGGCGTGGACGAGCACGTTCGGCCACGCGGTGAAGTCGCCGACGGTGCGGCGCAGCGCATCGTCGCGCGCCTCGTCGAGATACACGTGGTAGACGGCGTGGTTCAGGTGCCCGAGCGCGTCGAAGTCGGGCCAGCGCGTCGGGATGCGGAACTCGAAGGCGCGCAGCGTCAGGCCCCCCACCAGAAGCTCGCCGCGATCACGACGTAGAGGCCGATGAGGAGCGCGCCCTCCTCCCAGGTGCTCTCACCGTCGTAAACGATGAGCGCGCCGATTCCCGCCGCGAGCAACAGTGAGATCGCGAGCAGCGTCGGAAAGACGAGCGTCAGCGACGTCGCGAAGAAAAGGCTGACGAAGACGAGCAGCGGCGTGAGCAGGAGCGCGACCTGCAACGCGGAGTTGACGATCACCGAGACTGCGAAGTCGGGCCGGTTGCGCGCGGCGAGCTGCACACCAACGACGTTCTCGACGGCGTTGCCTGCGATCGCGACGACGACGAGCCCGGCGAAGTCCTGGCTCATGTGCAGCGCGTGGGTCGCCGGCGTCAGCGCGGCGACGAACCAGTCGCTCGTGAACGCGGCGGCGACGCCGGCGCCGCCGAGCACGAGAACCGTCAGCCGCAGCGACCAGCGGGGCGCCTCCTGGCTCGGCCCGTCTCCGCCGCGCAGGAACGAGGGCAGTGTCGCAAAGAAGAGGACGATCAGCACGCCGGCGCAGATCAGGCTCAGGGTGCGGCCGTGCTGCGCCGCAGGCGAGTGGAACGCGTGCGCCAGCGTCGGCACCGAGAGGATCACCGAGGCAAGCATCGCCAGCGTCGCGATCATCCGCGCGCGCGACGACTCGAACTGCTGCCGGCCGTTACGGATGCCACCGACGAGGAACGCGATTCCCAACACCAGCACGCCGTTCGCGATCACGGAGCCGACCAGCGCCGCTTGCACGACACGGACGAGCCCGTGGTGGAGCGCGAAGAGCGCGATGAAGAGCTCCGGCAGGTTGCCGAGCCCGGATTGCACGACGCCCGCGGCGGAGGAGCCGACGCGTCCCCCGAGCTGCTCGGTCGCCCCACCGACCAGGTGCGCGAGGAACGCGATCGCGGCCGCGGCAATCGCGAACGCGAGCACCGCGGTGACGTCGAGGTAGTGGGCGAGGCCTGCGGCGGCGACGAGCACGGCCGCGATGGCGAACTGGCGGAGGTCGGCGCGGCTCACGAGCCGCATGATCGAGGTTCGGAGGGCCCCGGCGCGTCAGTACGCGCCGGGGCCTCGCGCTGCTAGACGGAGCGCGCGCTCTCTGCCGGGCCGATGCCGGACGCCGAATCGTGTGCCGCGATCAGCCTCGAGCCGGATGTCACGGCCGTGTAGGGCCGGACTGCACCGAGGAAGCCGAGCGCGGCGGCGCTGCGGGAGATGCTGCCGACACGCACGAGCGCGCCGGTATGCGGCGCCTCGACGATCGCGTCGCCGCCGAGGTACATCGCGACATGGCCCGGCCCGTCGATCTTCGGCTCGAAGAACACGAGGTCGCCCGGCCGGAGCTGCGACGGCGAGAGCTTCGGGAAGATCGCGAACTGCGCGGCCGCGTAGTGCGGCAGCGAGATGCCGAGCTGCCCGTAGACGAACTGCATCAGCCCGGAGCAGTCGAAGCCGCCCGACGGGCTCGCGCCGCCCCAGACGTACGGCGTCCCGACGAAGTGCTTCGCGATCGCGACTGCGGTCGCGCCGGTCGACGACGTGGGATTGCTGTGCTCCCACGCCTGGAGGTCGAACGGGACCGCGGGCACGAAGCTCGCGGCCGGGAAGAGCGGCGACGGCCGGATTTCGGTCTTGCGCGTCGCGGCGTGCTTGCGTGCAGCGTGCTTGCGGGGAGCCGTTGAGGGCTTGGCGCGCGCCGGCGCCTGCGTCGTGCTCGGCGTCGGTGCGACATAGTCGGCGCGGACCGGCGCGGTTGCGGGCGTCGCGTCGTCCGTCGCTGCGGCGTCCGGGGCCGCTTCCGTCGTGGCCTCCGGCGCGGCGGCGGCGGGCGCATCGGTCGCCGCGGGTTCCGCGGCAGGCGCGACAGCCGGCTCGGCGGCCGGTGCGGCATCGACTGCCGCCGCGGTCGCGGCCGGCTCGTCGGTGTGGGAGGAGACGAGCTCGTTGCCGGCGCCGGCGGTGAACGCTGCGCCTGCGAAGAACAGCGTCGCGAACGTGAGACTCGTGGCGAAGCGGCGCGACCGCGGTGCGCGGCGCGCGCGGGTCAGCTCGAGCTCGAAGTCGCCCGCCCTGCGGGCTGCGTCGTCGAACGGCACGTTGTCCGGCTCCTCGGGGAGCGGCTCGACCTTGCGCCACCATGCTGCGACGGAGACGACGACTCCTGCGGCGATCACACACCGCTCGAACGTCACGCTTCCAGACTTCACCGTTGGCCCCCTCAGATCGCTGTTGACTCCTCCGCGACCGCAACGGATGTCCTGTCTCATCGGGTGGCCGGGCGGTCGTCCCGTCCCTAGGGCGAGTGAATCGGTGTCGACTCACTCGCATGAGGGAGTCGGCGCAGGCTTCGGTGCAGATCGGCCGATGACGCCTGCATGGACGACGGGGAGCCGCACTCCGCCGCACCGTTGACGTGGCTTGCCGCAGCGTTCGTCGCTGCGTCGAGCACCGCGATCGTCCAGATCGGCTCAGATGCGCGC
This sequence comes from Actinomycetes bacterium, assembly GCA_031370755.1. GTDB lineage: Bacteria > Actinomycetota > Thermoleophilia > Gaiellales > Gaiellaceae > Palsa-739. The sequence continues at coordinate 10,678 of JANMQZ010000218.1, read as the reverse complement.
TGGCTCGCGGCGATCGGCGCGCTCATCGCCCGTGCTCGTGCAATTCCGCATGCCGTCGCGTATGCGGCCGTGCCGTCGAATGGGTGGCACGACGCGCCGGCGCTTGGGCAGGTCACCTTCCACGGTCTCGAGTCGCTCTTCGGCGACAAGGGCCTCGTGCTCGCGCAAATCGCCGCGGTCACGACGGCGGTTACCGTGCTCGCGCTCGACCTCCGGCGCGCCGACGCGCGCGACGGGGCGGCCGCGACCGTCCTCCTCGCGATCGTCGTGGCCGCGCCCGCGACGTTCTTCGTCGTGCGGGCCGAGCTCTTCTCCCTGGCGCTTTTTCCCGTGCTCGTCCTGCTTCTGCGCTCCGAGTCGAGATTCCCGTCGAGGCGGATCTGGCTCGTCGTGCCGCTGCTCGCGCTGTGGGCGAACCTGCACGGCGGCGTCCTGCTCGGCTTCGGCGTGCTCGGCGCGTATCTCACGTTCCGGCGGGCGCGTTCCGCGCCGCTCGAGTCGGCCTGCGTACTCGCCACATCCTGTCTCGCGCTGCTCGCGACGCCGGTGCTGCTCGGCAGTGCCTCGTACTACGCCGACGTCCTGCGCGGCGGCGCGGTGTCGGAGCGGTACGGGCTCTGGGGCCCGCTCTCGCTGCACGAGCCGCTCGACCTGCTGTTCGTCGCGATCGCTGTGCCGCTCGTCGCCGCGGCCGTCCGGCGCCGCCCGGCTGCGTGGGAGCTCGTGCTCCTTGCCGCGCTCGCCGTGATGTCGGTCGAGGCGCGACGGAACGGCATCTGGCTCCTGCTCTTCGCTGCGACGCCCGCCGCCCGGTCGTTCGGCGCGTGGCGGACGCCGCTCGTCTCGCGGCGCCTCGCGATCGCCTGCCTCGCAGCACCGCTCCTGATCGCGGTCGTCGGCCTTTCGAGGCCGGTCGCGCCCGGCGGGGCCGGTGCCCCGTTGCTCGAGCGCGCGCTCGCAGCTGCGCAGGGCAGCCCGATCCTCGCCGACCCGCTCGATGCGGAGCAGGTCGCTCTCCGCGGCGGGCGCATCTGGATCGGCAACCCGATCGAGGCGTTTCCGCGCGCGCACCAGCGGCTCTACGTCGACTGGCTGCGCGGCCGCGGCGCGGGGGACGCGATCCTGCGCGCGCCGATCCGCATCGTTCTGGTCGTGCGTGGGAGCGAGTCGCAGAAGCGGCTCGCCAGGCGTTCGGCCTTCCGCGAGGTGGCACGCGACGAGCGTGCCGTGCTCTACGCGGCGCGAACCTGACAGACGGCGGCGCTGTGACCCGGGTGCGCAGGCTGCACGGGAACCGTTGCCGCCCGCGCTCCGTGCGCGAACATGAACAACGCGACAGCTGCGAAGCCCTGAGCGGCGACCTTGCGGCGCCGGCGCTCATCCTCGCCCATCATTCACCTCCAGTCGAAGCGCGGAGCCCGGCGTCATGCCGACCCGCGCCGCCTCACCGGCGGCGAGCTCGAGCACAGCGCGAGCTTTTCTTACCCCTGCCGTCCGCCACGGACGGAGATTCGGCACGACGCGAACCACGCGCTGCTCGCGGTCGAGAAAGACAGCGTCGATCGGGAACCGCATGAAAAACGTGTGGATCGACCCTGCGGGCTGCAGCAGCAGGCCCTCGCCCTGTGCGAGCCCGCGACGGCCGAGCAGCCCGCGCATGCGCGTGAGCGGATCGCGCGCGACGGTGCAGCTCGCGCACACCACCGAGTCGTCCTCGTTCCGAAGCGTTCCCTGCAAGACAGCACCTCTGAAGCGTTCGTGTTGAGGCGCCGTAGCCGCAGAGTGCGGCGCTCGCTGAACGAACGATCGGCGACTTCGCCTGCATTTGCCGTCACCTGTTTGGGGAGTTCGCCGAACGAATCAATCGAATGGGGGATAGGACAAAGTCGCGTTCGCTCGATGATTGCCCCATCGAACGCACACGGCGGCGCGGCCACGCCCGAGTAGTTGGAGGAGTCACGTCGTGGCTATGTACGCCGCCGAAGCGCTGAAGTTCGACCACAACGCAGACGCGTCTCACACCTCCAATCGGCCCGTGCCGGTTGCGTCGACTGTCGTGCCGTTCGACTGCTCGAGAGGAGGTGAAACGAGATGAATCTTTCCGATTGGTTCGAGTTCGTCCGCACCAACTGGAAGAAGGAAGAGGGTCAGACGATGGCCGAGTACGGCGTGGTTCTCGCGCTGATCACCGTCCTCATCGTCGGGACGCTCACCGCACTGTCCACCGGTATCAGGGGTGCGCTCCAGGGCGTGATCAACGTCCTGTAACCCAGTAACGCCGTCAAAGAGAAGGGGGAAGTACCCGAAATGAGTCAGGAGATCCGCGTCGAGGTTGGGCCTGAGCAGGGCCAGACGATGGCGGAGTACACCGTTGTCCTAGGCGTCATCACGATCGCCATCGTTGCGACGATCGCGACGCTTTCGGACGGCATCCGGGCTCTCTTCGACCAGGTCGTCGCCCTCCTTTCCTGAAACAGCTGCCCGCGAGGCCGGGCCCGGCACACGGCCCGGCCTCGCGCGCAGACGACTACCGACACAGAGAGAAAATTTCGATGAGCAGACGGATCGACATACGAAAGAGCAAAGGGCAGACGATGGTCGAGTTCGTCCTCGTCCTGCCGATCCTCATGCTCGTCCTCTTCGCGATCATCCAGTTCGGGATGACGTTCACGCACTACGTGACGCTCACGGACGCGGTTCGCGCCGGCGCACGTACGGCGGCGACCGATCGCCAGTCGCCGACGCGCGTTACGGACGTCAAGACCAAGGTCACGTCGTCGTCCGACGGCCTGGTTCTCGCGAAGGACATCACGGTCACGTCTACGTGGGTGCACGGAGACGACGTCGTCGTCAAGGCGACGGTCCCGTACTCGATCGGCCTGCTCGGCCTCGTGATCGCGTCGGGGAATTTGTCGAGTACCACGACCGAACGCGTCGAATAGAAATCCGGAGGGGACGATGAACACGACAAACAGGTTCTGGCACGTCGCCGCAGCGGCAGGGTTGGCGCTACTGGCCGTGCTGCTTACGACGTTCTACGTGACGAACTACAAGCGTCACGTGCAGCACGGCGAGTCGCAGGTGACTGTGCTCGTCGCGTCGAAGGACATTCCCGCTGACACGCCCGGTACCGAGATCGTGTCGGGTACCTGGTTGAAGCAGGAGACCGTGGCCCGCCGCCAGGTCGTGCCCGGTGCGATCTCGAACGCGGATCAGGTCCGCGGCTTGATCGCCACGCAGCCGACCTACGCCGGCGAGCAGGTGACGGCGCGCCGCTTCGGCACGCCTTCCGAGCGCGGCGTGCGAGCTCAGATCAAGGGCACGCAGCGTGCGGTGCAGCTTGCAGGCGACGCGAACCAGGTGCTTGCCGGGACGCTCCGCGTTGGCGACCATGTCGACATCCTCGGCGGGTGGTCCGTGGCGGACAACGGTGACGTCGCGCGCGTCATCATCCGGGACTCCCTCGTGCTCTCGGCTCCGACGGCCCCGAAGGGTGGAGCGGCCGGTGTCGGTTCGCCCGGCGTCTACGCCGCGCAGCTCCGGCTGACTGACGCGCAGTCGCAGAAGCTCGAGTGGATCATCGCGCACGGCAAGGACTGGCGCTTCGTCATCAGGCCGTCGGCCGATGCCGTCAACAGCCCGCGCTGGCACGAGACCCCGAACACGATGCTCAAGGACGGAGTTGGTGAACGATGAGCGAGACAACCCGCATCTACCTCACCGGCTCGTGCGAGGGCTTCGACAAGCTTCGCGACGCGCTCGCACAGACGCCGGGGATCGAGATCGTCGGTTCGAGCGAGCATCCCGGCACCGGATCCGCGGTGCTCCAGGGAGGTCATCTCGACTGCGTTCTGCACGCGACGAGCTCGTCGACGCTGCCGGCGCACGAGATCGCGACGATCCGCGAGCACACGCGTGTGCCGCTCCTGCTCATCGCATCGGGCGAGGCATCGTCTCTGCTCGAGGATGCGCTCGGAGCGGATGTGTCGGACGTCCTCCTCCTGCCGGCGTTGACCGAGAACGTCGTCTTCGCAATCCGGAAGGCGACGCAGGCGCCGCGCCGCTCCACAACGGGGGCGCGGAAGGAAGGCCGCATCATCACGGTCTTCTCGCCGAAGGGAGGCACCGGCAAGACGGTGATCGCGACGAACCTCGCCGCGGCGCTCTCGAAGGCCGGCGATCGTCGTACCCTGTTGCTCGACCTCGACCTGCAGTTCGGCGACGCCGCGATCATGCTCGGCATCGAGCCGGAGAAGACGATCTTCGACTTCGTCAACGCTCCGGGAGAGCTCGATCCCGACAAGCTCGCGGGCTACACGACGAAGCACAAGTCCGGGCTCGACATCCTGCCCGCGCCGCTTCGCCCGGAGGACGCAGAGCTCGTGACCGAGGCAAAGCTCGGCCGGTTGATCGAGGTCGCACGTGCGACCTACGACGCAATCGTCGTCGACACCTCGCCGTTCTTCCACGGCCCGATGCTGGCGACGCTTGACCGCACGGACGAGCTCCTGCTCGTGTGCTCCCTCGATGTGCCGACGTTGAAGAACGTCCGGCTCGCGCTCGGGACGCTCGAGATGCTCTCGTTCCCACCGGCCCGCATTCGCGTGGTGCTGAATCGCGCGAACAGCAAAGTCGGCATGAAGCAGCGTGAGGTCGAGGCCGCGCTCGAGGTGAAGGTGCACTACGAGATTCCTTCGGATCGAGCCGTGCCGCTGTCGGTCAACAAGGGCGCCCCCGCGGTGCTCTCCGATCCGGGAAGCGACTTCTCTCGCTCGATCGAAGCGATGGCGAAGGGCATCTTCCCGAAGGAAGAGGCAAAACGCGGCGCGTCCCGTCTGCGCCCGAGCTTCGCAAGGGCGGGCTAGGTCATGGGTCTCCATGATCGTCTGAACCGCACGGGAACCGCGACGGCCGTCGACCTGCACCTCACGCAGGTCGAGGACGAGCCGGTCCGCGCGAAGGATCCGTACGCGGACCTGAAAACACGCGTGCACCACGATGTGATCGCGACGCTTGGAGCCGAGCTGTTCAAGCAGGATGCGAACACCGACATGTCGGAGCGGGTGCTCCGCGCCGTCACCGAGCAGCTCACGCTCGATCGCACCCCGCTGACGCGGGAAGAGCGGCGCCAGCTCGTCCGCGAGATCACGGACGACATTCTCGGCTACGGCCCGCTCGAGCCGTTCCTGCGCGACGACAGCGTGACGGAGGTCATGGTCAACGCGTATGACCGGATCTACGTCGAGCGCTCGGGCCGGCTGGAGCGGACGCCCGCGGCCTTCGTCGACAACGCGCACCTAATGCGCATCATCGACAAGATCGTCTCGCAAGTCGGACGGCGCGTCGACGAGTCGTCGCCGATGGTCGATGCACGCCTTCCCGACGGTTCCCGCGTGAATGCCATCATCCCGCCGCTCGCCCTGCGCGGCCCGACGCTCACCGTCCGGAAGTTCGCGCGTGACCCGTACACGATGAACGACCTGATCGGCTTCGGCACCGTCACCGGCAAGTCGGCGCAGTTCCTGTCGGCATGCGTGCGTGGCAAGCTCAACGTGCTCATCTCGGGCGGTACCGGCACCGGTAAAACGACGACGCTGAACGCGTTGTCGGCGTTCGTGCCGAACGACGAGCGCATCGTCACGATCGAGGATGCGGCCGAGCTCCAGCTCCAGCAGGAGCACGTCATCACGCTGGAGTCGCGTCCTCCCAACATCGAAGGCCAGGGCGAGGTTCGCATCCGCGAGCTCGTCCGGAACGCCCTGCGCATGCGTCCCGATCGCATCATCGTCGGCGAGGTTCGCGGCGCCGAGACGCTCGACATGCTCCAGGCCATGAACACGGGCCACGAGGGCTCGCTCACGACGATCCACGCGAACTCGCCTCGCGACGCGCTTTCGCGCCTCGAGACGCTCGTCCTCACCGCCGGCGTCGATCTGCCGCTCCGCGCGATCCGCGAGCAGATCTCCAGTGCGTTCGACTTGCTGATCCAGATTCAGCGGCTCGTCGACGGCTCGCGGCGGATCACGCATGTGACGGAGGTGCTCCGCATGGAGTCCGACGTCATCACCTTGCAGGACATCTTCGCGGCAAAGCCGCCGGACGAGGAGCACAGTCCGGGGGCCGGGCGCTCGCGCCTGCTGTCGCCGTTGTCGGCCACGGGACTCAAGCCGCACTTCCTCGAGAAGCTCGCCGCCAACGGCGTCGTGCTTCCGCCCAGCTTCTTCGGGCAGGAGGAGAACGGCGAGGCTCCGCGCTCCGCGTTCACGGCGACGAGCTTCGAAGGTGCGTTCGAGTGATGCGCCGAGCGATCACGGCAGTCGTCGTTGCGCTCACGGTCGTCCCTGCCGCTACCGCAGCCTCACAGGTCAAGATCGCGGGAACCGACACCGCCGGCTACCCGCATCTCGTCGTCAACGTGGTGACCGCGAGCCCGGTGTCGACGCCGCCGCGGTTGCGGGAGGACGGTGTGCCCGCCGCGGGCCTCGAGGCCGTCAACCTCGGGGCGGCGAAGAGCGTCGTGGTGGCGATCGACAACTCGCAGTCGATGGCGGGCCAGTCGATGGTCGACGCAGCCGCAGCCGCCCGCGCCTTCATCGACGCGAAGGCTGCCGCAGATCGTGTCTCCGTCATCTCCTTCGGCCACCGCGCGCTGCAGCTGACGGGTTTCTCGACATCGTCTGCCGAGGCGGACGGGATGCTGCAAGGACTGAACGTCGACAGCAACTCGGGAACCGCGCTCTACGACGCCGTGGCCGCGGCGGCAAAGGCGCTGCGCGCGACGACGCAGCCCGGACGCGTGATCATCGTCCTCACCGACGGACGCGACGTGTCGAGCAGCGCGACGCTCGAGGAAGCCGTTGCAGCAGCGCGGAAAGCCGACGCGTCGATCTATCCGATCGGGATCGAGAGCTCCGACTTCGATCCCGGCGCGCTTCGCACGCTCGCGACGGAGACCGGCGGCACGTACCACGGCGCCGGCTCGACCGCGCAGCTCCAGGACGTGTACGCGTCGATCGCCTCGGAGCTCGATCGAACCTGGCGGCTCGGCTATGTCACGTCGGCCCGCCCCGGGGACCACGTCCAGCTCCGCGTCACCGCTGTGGGCGCGGGCGCGACCGAGCAGACCGTGACGGTGCCGGTTGCTTTCGGCCAGGCGGTCGACGTTCCGCCGTCACGCGCGCTTCCCGCCGTCGTCTACACGCCGCTCGGCACGCTCGCCATCGGCCTGCTCGTGGGCGGGCTCTTCCTCGCGGCGCTCTTCTCGCTGACCCGGATCCGGCGGCGTAGCTGGGTGCAGCAGCGCCTGGCGCCGCATGTCGTCCAGACGGTGCAGCGCGGAAACGCGACTGATCGCTTCTCCGTCCTGAAAGCGCTCTTCCGCGCGACGGAGGGCACGTTCGGACGGCATGCGAAGTGGCGCTCGATCGAGCGGATGCTTGTGCGCGCCGACGTGCCGCTTCGACCGGCGGAGTTCGTGTGGCTGATGATCGGGTGCGCCGTCGGAACCGCCGTGCTCTTCGGCGCCGCGGGTGCGCCCGCCCTGCTCGCGCTCGTCGCGTTCGGAATCGGTGGACTGCTTCCGTACGGGTTCGTCGCCTTCCGGGTGCGCCGACGCGTCAAGGCGTTCGAGGAACAGCTTCCGGACATGCTGACGACGATCGCAGCGACCTTGAAGGCGGGCCATTCGTTCAAGCACGGGCTCCAGGCGGTGCTCGACGAGGCGCAGCCTCCCGCGAGCGACGAGCTGAAGCGCGTGCTCACCGAAGCGGGCCTTGGCCGGCCGCTCGACGACGCGCTCGGCGACATGGCCGACCGCATCGGCTCGGAGAACTTCGGCTTCGCGATCACAGCCGTGACGATTCAGCGCCAGGTCGGTGGATCGCTTGCGACGCTCTTCGACATGGTCTCGGAGACCGTGCGCAACCGTCAGCAGTTCGCGCGCAAGATCCGCTCGCTCACGGCGATGGGGCGCATGTCCGCGTACACACTCGTGGGCGTCCCGTTCTTCATCGCCGGAATCGTGTCGCTGATGAACCCGGAGTACATGCGTCCGCTCTTCCACACGCCGGCCGGTCACATCTTGCTCTTCGTCGGGGTCGGCATGATCGCGTTCGGCTCCTTGGTCCTGAAAAAGATCGTCTCCTTCAGAGGGTGAGCACATGCTGCTATTGCTGATCGCTTCTGCATGCTTCGCCGGCGCCGTGTTCGTCCTCGGTCAGGTTGCAACCCAGCCGGAGCGCGAACGGCGCTCGCTCGTGCGCCGCGCCGCGAACTACGGCGCCCTCCGCACCGCAGCCTCCCGCGAGGAGCGGCTCTCGCTCCGCCAGCGCGTCATCGTGCCTGCGGCGTCGCGCATCGCGCAGGCGATGCTCCGCATGAACCGCCGCGAGAATCTCGAGCACGTGCAGCAGCGTCTGCTTGCAGCCGGTCTCGGCTCCGTGTCGCCGAGCAGCTTCCTCGCGACGAAGGCGGTGCTCGCGATCGGTGGCGGGTTCTTCGGCCTCGTCATCTGGGTCGGCACCGGCAGCGCGATGGGCTTCCTCATGCTGGTCGGCTTCGCCGGGATCGGCTACATGGCGCCCGGCTTCATCATCGGCTCACGCGTCCGTAAGCGCCGTGACACGGTCCAGGCGGCGCTGCCGGATGCACTCGATCTCCTCGCAGTCAGCGTCGAGGCGGGGCTCGGCTTCGACGCAGCGATCTCGAAGCTCGTCGAGCACATGGACGGGCCGCTGATCGACGAGTTCGGCCTGGCGCTCAGCGAGATGCGCGTCGGCGAGTCGCGTCAGGACGCGTTGAAGAAGCTGTCGGCGCGCATCGACTCGCCGGAGCTCGGCGCATTCGTGCGCGCGATCATCCAGGCAGACCAGCTCGGCATCTCGCTCGGGCGCATTCTGCGCGTGCAGGCGGTCGACTCGCGCCTGAAGCGGCAGACGGCCGCCGAGGAGAAGGCGATGAAGGCACCGATCAAGATGCTGTTCCCGACCGTCGTCTTCATCTTCCCGGCGATGTTCATCGTCATCCTCGGGCCGGCCATGCTCAACCTCGCAAAGGTGTTCAAGCTCTGATGGCGGGCGCGCAGGAAAAGGGCTTCGGCACCGGTCTGCGGGCGCAGCTCGAGAAGAAGCAGGCCGCGGGCGCCGCCCCGCCGCACGAGCCCGAGCCGAGTGAGGCACGGTCGGTCAGCGAGGCCATCGTCGTCGCGACGCTGCAGGCGGAGGGCGTCACAGAGCTCAAGGCCGAGCTCGAGGCATCGCGCACGCGCGAGCAGGAGCTGCGCGCGTCGCTCGCCGCGCAGAAGGATGCCGTTCAGATCGAGCAGCAGACGGTTCAGCGCACCGAGCAGCTCGACGAGCGCATGGCGCAGCTTGCGTCTGCGGAGGCGAGCGTCGCCGCGCGCGAGCGCGCCGCAGCCGAACAGCTTGCGGAGGCGGAGGCGCTCCGCGAGGCGATCGCCGCCCAGCAGGCGAGCTTCGGCGATGCCGACGCGCGGGCCGAGGAGCGCGAGCGAATGATCGAGCTCAAGGCGAAGCAGCTCAAGGAAGCCGAGGCTGCGCGCGCCGAGGCAGCGACGAAGCTGAAGCAGCAGGCGGCGGAGCTCGCGGAGCGCGAGGCAACGGTCATGCGCGCAGAGAGTGAGGTCGCGCGCGGTCAGGCACAGCTCGACGCAGGGCTTGCGAAGCTGAGCGAGCTCGATCGGCGAGAGGGAACGATCGGCCAGACCCAGGCCGAGCTCGAGCGTCGTGAGGCAGAGCTGCGCATCGCGGCAGAGCGATTTGCGGGCATCGAGCAGCGCGAGGCGACGGTCGCAGCACGCGAGGTGCATGTCGCAGAGACGACCTCGGCGCTCGCGACGCGCGAGGCCGAGCTCGCCGCAGGGCTCGAGCGATTCGCAGAGCTCGAACAGCGCGAAGCCGTGGTGCGCGCGCGCGAGACGGAGCTGCGCGGCCAGGAGGAGCGTGTGAAGGTCGGGCTCGCGTCGCAGAGCGAAGGCCTCGGCCGGCTCGCCGACCTGCAGGCGCGCGAGGTCATGCTCGCAGCGCGCGAGGCCGAGGTGCTTGCACGCGAGGCGCTCGGGCGCGACCAGGTCGACCGCGACTCGGAGTCGGTGACGACGCGTGCGCATCAGCTCGACCGGCGCGAGCTCGAGCTCGCCGCCCGTGAGGCGGAGTTGCATCGCGCCGAGGCGGCCGTGAGCCGCGCGACGTCGGAGTCTGAGCAGGGCAGCGAGCTCGAAGCGGAGCTCGAGGCCGAGCGCCAGCGGCTGAGCGAGCGCGAGCGCTTCGTCGCCGCCCGCGAGGCAGCTCTGGCGGAACGCGAGGCCGAGATCGAGACACGAACAACGGAGGGCGGCGTCGCCGTCCCGATCGACGTCGGCGCGCGGGCCGCGGCGCTCGCGGAGCAGGAGCGCGAGCTCCTCATGCGCGAAGCGCGGCTCGAGGCGGACTCCGACATCCGCGAGGACAAGCTCGACGCACGCGAAGCCGCCGTGACGGAGCGCGAGGAGAAGCTCCGGCGCCGCGAGGGAGACCTCGGCGCCTACGTCGCGCAGGTGCAGGACGACTTCGACCGCCGCGACACCGAGTGGTGGGCGAAGCAGCTCGGCGAGAAGCCGCTGTCGGCCGCGTCCTAGCTCGGCAGAGCCCCGCAACCTGCTTTCAAGCAGGTTGCAGTCGTT
>JANMQZ010000144.1:0-18557 GCA_031370755.1 Actinomycetes bacterium | reverse complement strand
GCCGGAGAACGTCGCGCTCACACTCGAGGCGCCGGCGAAGCTACCCGCCGTCGTCGCCGACCCGGGGCAGCTTCGGCAGGTCCTCTCGAACCTGATCGAGAACGCGGTCAAGTACTCGCCCGACGGTGGGACCGTGCGCGTCGCGCTCGCGCCGGAGAACGGGCACGTGCGCTTCTCGGTCAGCGACTCCGGGCTCGGCATCCCCGCGTCCGAGCAGCGGCGCATCTTCGAGAAGTTCTTCCGCCTCGACCCGGACATGACGCGCGGCATCGGCGGGACGGGCCTCGGCCTGTACATCTGCCGCGAGCTCGTGCGGCGGGTCGACGGCCGGATCTGGGTGGAGTCGGACGGCCGCTCGGGCTCGACGTTCCACGTCGAGATCCCGCAGGAGCCCGTGGCCGCTCCGGCCGGCGGCGGTCGCCGCCAGATCGCCGCCGCCTAAGAGGCGCTCTAAGACTCGGGGTCGAATGGGGGACATCCCCAATGTGCCGGGCGTCACGGCACAGGCAGACTGGCAGCGCTTGCGGATTCTGGTGTATCGGAAGGGGAAGTCCTGTGCAAACCAAGCAAAACCTTGCTGCGCGCGCGGGCCGCTGGAGTGCCGCGCACTGGAAGACGGCGACGCTCCTCTGGCTCGCCTTCGTCGTGCTCGCGGTCGGCATCGGCCGGGTCGTGGGCACGGTCAAGCTGACCGACTCCGAGCAGGGGACGGGTGAGACCGCGCGGGCCCAGGCGATCCTCGCCGATGCCGGCTTCAAGACTCCGGCCTCCGAGAACATCCTCGTCGAGTCGAAGACGCTGACAACCGGCGCGCCGCGATTCAAGGCGACCGTGCGCGACACCGCGGCCGCACTGCGGACGATGCCGCAGATCACGAACCTCCGGACGACCGGAACCGGCCTCGTATCGAAGGACCGGCACGCTCAGCTGATCCAGTTCGACATGAAGGGCACGGCCGACAAGTCCGTCGACCATGTGCAGGCGGTGCTTGAGAAGGTCGCCGAGGTGCAAGCGACGCACATGGACTTCACGGTCGCCGAGTTCGGCTTCGCCAGCGCGACGAAGGAGCTGAACGACACGATCGGCAACGACTTCCAGAAGGCGGAAAAGCTCTCCGTGCCGATCACGTTCCTGATCCTGCTCTTCGCGTTCGGTGCGTTCGTCGCCGCCGGCGTTCCGGTGCTGCTCGCGTTCACGGCGGTGCTCGCGTCGCTCGGCCTGTCGCAGATCGCAAGCCATGCATTTCACGCGTCCGACGCCACGCAGTCCGTGATGCTCCTGATCGGCATGGCGGTCGGCGTCGACCACTCGCTCTTCTATCTGAAGCGCGAGCGGGAAGAGCGCGCCGCGGGGCATGAAGGTCACGACGGCCTGTTCCGCGCCGCCGCGACGTCCGGGCAGGCGGTGCTGATCTCGGGCGTGACGGTGCTGATCGCGATGGCAGGGATGCTCCTCGCCGGCTCGGCGATCTTCACGTCGATCGGCATCGGGGCGATGCTCGTCGTCTTCACGGCGCTCGTCGGCTCCCTGACCGTGCTGCCGGCGCTCCTCGGCAAGCTTGGCGACCGGATCGAGCGTGGCATCCGCCAGGTGCTCGCTGCCGGCGTGATTCGGCTCGTCGGCAGCCACCGCGCTCCGCGCTGGCTCGTGTGGCTGCGCGATACGCCGACGCTCCTGCGGAAGGTGAAGGGCGACCGGCAGGAGTCGCGCATCTGGGGCTTCGTCCTCAGCGGCTCCATGCGCTTTCCCGCGATCGCGGCGGTCCTCTCAGCGGGCGTGCTCGTCCTCCTGGCGTGGCCGGTCTTCTCGATGCACACGAAGCTCCTGAGCTTCAGCGACCTGCCGCACAACCTCGCGATCGTCAAGACGTACGAGAAGATCCAGGCGGAGTTCCCCGGCTCGCCGGCGCCCGCGCATCTCGTCGTCAAGGCCGAGAACGTGACGACGCCCGAGTTTCGGCGTGCGTACGCCGACTTCAACAAGCGGGCGCTCGCGACCGGCGAGATCCACCAGCCGATCCAGGTCGCGGTGAACCCCGACAAGACGGTCGCGCGCATCGACATGCCGCTCGCCGGCAACGGCGAGGACGCCGCCGCCTACAAGGCGCTGAACGTACTGCGCAAGCAGGTGATCCCGCCGGTGCTGAACACGCTGCCGCTCGGGACGCAGGCGCTCGTGACCGGCGACACCGCGGGCTCGTACGACTTCAACCAGACGATGAAGACCCGCATCTGGTTCGTGTTCGCGTTCGTGCTCGGGCTCGCGTTCCTGCTCCTGCTGCTGACGTTCCGCTCGATCGTCATCCCGATCAAGGCGATCCTCCTGAACCTGCTCTCGGTCGGAGCTGCGTACGGCGTGCTCGTCTGGATCTTCCAGTACGGCCACCTCGAGGGGCTGCTCAACTTCAAGTCGAACGGCGGCATCGTCACGTGGCTGCCGCTCTTCTTGTTCACCGTGTTGTTCGGGCTCTCGATGGACTACCACGTGTTCATCCTCAGCCGGGTCAAGGAGCTCGTCGACCGCGGTGTCCCGACGGACGAAGCCGTCGCCCGCGGCATCCGCACGACCGCGTCGACGGTGACGAGCGCGGCCGCGGTCATGGTCGCCGTGTTCGCGATCTTCGCGACGCTCAGCACGCTCGACATCAAGCAGATGGGCGTCGGCCTCGCCGTCGCGGTGCTGCTCGACGCGACGATCATCCGCGGTGTCCTGCTGCCGGCGGCGATGAAGCTGCTCGGCGAGTGGAACTGGTACCTGCCGCGGTGGCTCGAGTGGCTGCCGCGCGTGAACGCCGAGGCCGAGCTGGACGGCGAGCAGGCGCCGACCGCGCCCGCCGCGACGGCCGGCTAGCGCTCCTTCTGGTGCCCGGCATCGCGAAAGCGGTGCCGGGCCCCGCTTTCCGGCGAGCGGGGCGGCTGGCCCTTTTCCCGGCTAGCTTGGAAGGGCTCTGGAGGACGCCGCCGTCTACCGCATCCTCGTTGCCGAAGACGACGAGGACTTCCTCACCGCGCTCGAATCGGTGCTCGTAGCCGACGGCCGGTTCGCGGTCGCAGGGCGGGCCAGGAACGGCCGCGAGTGCCTCGATCTCGCGGGGCGGCTGACTGTCGACGCGGTCGTGATGGACATCGAGATGCCCGAGGTCGACGGCGTCGAGGCGACGCAGCTGCTGCACGAGAGCCAGCCCGACCTGCCGGTGGTCGCGATCAGCGGCCACGACTACGAGGAGCGCGTGCTCGAGATCCGCGCGGCGGGCGCCCAGGATTACGTCCGCAAGTCGCGGGTCGACGACGATCTCGTCGGGGCACTCGTAGCCCTGCTTCGCTCCTAGATACTTCTCGTGGTCGAGATTGCGGAGCTCTCTGCCGACGAGGTGCGCGCCGCCGCGGACGAGCTCGTGCAGCTGCTGCTCGATGCGCACGCGTCGAACATGGCGCTCGGCCTGCGCGGGCCGCTGACGCCCGAGTACGCGCGCGAGACCTGGCTCGACACGGCTGCGCGGCTCGATCCGGAGCGGCGGGTGCTGCTCGCGGCGGTCGAGGACGGCGTCGTCGTCGGTAGCGTGCAGGTGGTGCGCGCCGACGCCGAGAACGGCCGGCACCGGGCGGAGATCGTCCGCCTGGCGGTGCGCGGCGACCGGCGTGGCAGTGGGATCGGCAAGGCGCTGCTCGAGGCGGCGGCCGAACGCGCGAAGGGCCTCGGCCTGCGGGTGCTATGGCTCTCGACGCACGCCGGGACCGCCTCCGACCGCTTCTACGAAGCTGCAGGCTGGTCGCGGCTCGGCGAGTTGCCGCTCTACTCGGAGCGGCCGGACGGCACTCTCGTCGGGTCTGCGTTCTACTTCCGCGAGCTTTGAAGCCGGAGGTCGGACTCGAACCGACGACCCCTGGTTTACAAAACCAGTGCTCTAACCAACTGAGCTACTCCGGCGCGGCGCCGGGAGCGTAGCGAAGCACAAGAACTGCAACCAGGTTGCACTGCAACCTGGTTGCATTACTGAAGGACTTCGCGTGCCTTCTGGTGCGTGATGATCTTGCGCTTCACGCGCTGGAGGGCGTTGTCGATCGTCTTCGTGTCGCAGCCGAGCCGCTCGGCCATGTCCTCGTAGGACGAGCCCTCGAGATAGAGGCGAAGAGCGTCGGCCTCGAGTGACGACAGGCCGCTGCCGAGGCAGAAGATCAGGCTCTGGAGCTCCTCGGTCGAGATGACCATCACGGACGGCTCGTGCACGGCCGGGCCCGGGAGCGCGTCGCCGAGCGAGCACTCGCCGTCGGAGTCCTGGCCGGCCGGGGTGTGGCTGAACGAGACGTAGGTGTTGAGGGGCGAATGCTTGAAGCGGGTCGCCGTCTTGATCGCCGTGATGATCTGCCGGGTCACGCAGAGCTCCGCAAAGCTCCGGAACGACGTCTCCTTGTCGGGGCGGAAGTCCCGCACCGCCTTGTAGAGGCCGATCATCCCTTCCTGGATCAGGTCGTCGGAGTCGCCGCCGGCCAGGAAGTACGAGCTCGACTTCAGCCGGACGAAGCCGGTGTAGCGCCGGATCAGGACGTCGAGCGCCGCACCGTCGCCGTTCCGCGCTTTCAACACGAGCTGCAAGTCTTCGAGCTCGCGCTGCTGCTTTTGCGGTGTCTGATATCTGTGGGCGGTTGCGGAGCGGGCTGCCACGGTATCCCCCGATGTCGTGTAGGTGAAGTCTCACCCTAAGGTTGAGGGCGAAGATAGCAAGAGGTCCAAAGAATTACAAGTCGATTTGCGATGGACCCAATTCACCCAGAACACACGTTCGTATCGGATAATCACCCCAGGAATGCCGCCCGCCAATTACACGGCGAGTTCGTAGAGCGCTGCGCGCCCGCGTTTCCCCGTCGTTGCGAGGCCACCCGCGTGCCGCAGGCAATACGTCATCTGCTGCGCGAGTCTGCGGTCGATCCCGGCGGCCGCGGCGAGCTCCCCCGTGTCGAACGACGGCGGCAGGCCCGCCGGCAGGAGCGCGAGCGCGTCGGCGAGGCTCGAAACGGTCACCGAGCCCTCGATGCTCGAGAGCGAGCGGCCCGCGACGACCCAGCCGCGGCGCCGGTAGGCGCGGCCCGGCCGGTGCATCCGCACCTCCTCCTGGTGGGTCAGGACGACCTCGAGCTCGAACCCGTCGTGGGCGAGGAGCGAGGGGATGCTCACGAGCTGGGCGAAGACGTCCTCGAGCCGCCCGGCCTTCGGCGAGCGCCGCGCCGAGAGGACGACGCCGTCGTCGGAGACGCGGACGATCCGTCGCGTCACCGCGACCGGCGCGACGAGCCGGACGCGATGCGTGCGCAGGAGCTCCTCGAGCTTCCGCCGGAGCGGCGCGAAGTTGCCGGTCTGGATCTCGATCAGGAGATCGCCGCGGACGAGGTCGACGACGTAGGCACCGACCGGCTGCTCCACGCGGTCGCGTGGCCGGCGGTACCACTCCTTCAACTGGGCGTGCAGCGCGCCCTCGTTCAGCGTCCCGATCACCCCGGAGGGTTCTGCGCCGGCGGCTCCAGGCCTTTACTTCTTGCCGCGGCGCAGCCGCTCGAGGCGCGCGAGCGTCTCGGGGTCGAGGCGGTCGCGCATGTCGCTCCGCGCACGGTCCGTGTGCTCCGGCCGGGAGAGCTCCGAGAGGAACATCCGCGACGACAGCTTGCGAACCTCCGCGCCCGAGGTGCCGCGCACCGCCTCGTCGGACGAGACGACCGCGACCTGCTCGCCGCCGCGATGCTCCGCGGCGAGCCGCTCGATCATCGCGTCCGCATCGGGCGCCCAGCGCACCGAGAGCGGCCCATGCTCGGCGTCGGCGCCGTGGCCGTCCCAGACGAGCACGCCGCGGGCGCCCTTCGTCGCGACCCAGCCCGCGAGCAGGTCACGGAGCGCGTCTGTCGACTCGAACCCGCCCGCGTGGAGCAGGTTGAAGCCGTCGAACAGGTAGAGCGTCGGCTCAGCCACCGCGTTGCCTGCGCGCCTCGTAGAGCAGCACGGCCGCGGCCACGCTGACGTTCAGGGACTCCACCTTGCCGAGTTGCGGGATCGAGACCGCGAGGTCGCAGGTGCGCCGCACGAGCGGGCGCAGCCCCTTCCCCTCGGCGCCGAAGACGAAGGCGAGCCCGCCCGAGAGGTCGGTCTGCCACATCGGCGTCCCCGACTCGCCCGCCGCGGCTGCCACCCAGAGATCGCCGCTCTTGATCTCCTCGAGGTAGCGCGCGAGGTTCGTCACGACCGCGACGGGCAGGTGCTCGACCGCTCCCGCCGACGAGCGGCAGACGACGGGCGTCACGAGGGCTGAGCCGTGCGACGGCACGACGACGCCCGTCGCTCCCGCGCCTTCCGCGCTGCGGCAGACGGCGCCGAGGTTCCTCGGGTCGCTGACCTGGTCGAGGCAAGCGAGGAGCGGACGATCCGTCGCCGCGAGCTCGTACGCGTCGGCGTACCGGTACGGCTCGCACCACGCGAGCACGCCCTGATGGTCGCGCGTGCCGACCTCTTCGCTGAGCTCCCGTTCGAGCTTCACCTGGACGCGCGGCTGCTTCGTCTCGCGCAGCCACGCCTCGCCCTTCACGGCGCGCTCGGTCGCCCAGAGCTCGAGCACCTCGCGATTCGAGCCGCGAAGTGCCTCGCGCACCGCGCGCCGGCCGTAAACGTGCTCGCGCGTCATCGCGCTACGAGCGACCAGCCGGCGGCGCCGTCGCGCATCTCCCAACCGATCGCCGCAAGCTCCTCCCGAAGCCTGTCCGCCTCGGCGTAGTCCCGTCGTTCGCGCGCGTCTTGACGCTTCATCGCGAGCGCGAGAGCCTTCTCCGATGGTGCATGCGTGACCGCCAGAGAGCCGAGCCCGAACAGCTCGAGGCCTGCGGCCAGGTCGGCCGCGAGGCCGCGGCTGCGCCAGTCGTGGAAGAGCGCGAGCGCATCGGGCGTGTTGAAGTCGTCGTCGAGCGCAGCTGCGAGGCGCTCCTGCTCCGACGGCTCACCGGTGGGCGGCGTGTCGACGAAGAAGTTGCGCAACGTGTCGACCTGCGCCTTCGCCTGCGCGAGCGTGTCGTCGGTGAAGTCGATCGGCTTGCGCCAGTGCGCGGTCATGAAGAAAAGGAGCGCGACCTCTCTCCCCCACGTGTCGAGCACGTTGCGGATCGAGACGTCGTTGCCGAGCGACTTCGACATCTTCTCGCCGCCGAACTCGAGCATGCCGTTGTGCATCCAGACCTTCGCGAACTCGTCGCCGAGCGCGCGCGACTGCACGAGCTCGTTTTCGTGATGCGGGAACACGAGGTCGAGGCCGCCGCCGTGGATCTCGAACACCGGCCCGAACGCGTCGCGCGCCATCGCGGAGCACTCGATGTGCCAGCCCGGCCGGCCCGGCCCCCACGGCGAGTCCCACGAGGTGTCCTCACCCGGCTTCGTCGCCTTCCACAGCGCGAAGTCGCGCGGATCCTCCTTCAGCGGGTTCCGCTCCTCCTCTTCCATCTGATCCGGCTTCTGGCGCGACAGCCGCCCGTACTCGGGATCGCGCGCGACGCGGAAGTAGACGTCGCCGCCCACGGCATATGCGTAATCGCGCTCGATCAGCTCCTCGATGAAGCGGACGATCCCAGGCACGTGCTCCGTCGCCTTCGGTAGCTCGTCCGGCAGGCCGAGCCCGAAGTCGCCGACGTCCTCGATGTACCAGTCGCTCGCACGCGCGGCGAGGTCGGCGCTCGCGCCCGGCGCGGCGTCGTAGATCTTGTCGTTCACGTCCGTGATGTTGTGGACGAGGGTCGCGTCATAGCCGCGCTGCCGGAGCCAGGCGCGCAGCCACATGCCGACGACGAACGGCCGGGCGTTGCCGATGTGCGCCCGCTGGTAGACCGTCGGGCCGCAGAAGTACATCCGCACCGGCCCGGGCGGCGCCGGCAGCTCCTCGAGCTGCCGCGACAGCGTGCTGTAGAGGCGCATCGCTTCTAGCCTAGAGGGCGGCGCGCCGCAGCAGCTCGTCGCGTGGGAGTGCCGCGATCACCGCGGCGAGCTCGGGCCCGCGCTCGCGCCCGGTGAGCACAAGCCGTACCGCTTTCAGGTCGCCGCCCACCGCCTTCAGCTCGCGCACGACGCTCTTTGCGTCGAGCCCGCGTTCGACGAGCTCGCGAAACCGGGTCAGCGTCTCGGGCGCGTCGACGGCGACCGGTTGCGGCTCGAGCACGTGCTCGGCGTACTCGCGCGCCTCGCGCAGGTCGCGCGCACCGCGGAGCACCGGGGCGACCGACTCCGGCACGCCGACGCGCGCGGCAAGCTCCTCGTCGCTCAGCGCACCGAGCGCGTCGATCGAGAGCCGCTTCAGCCGGGCGAGATCGAGATGCACGTCGTGGCGCGGCAGGCCCAGCTCCTCGAGGTACGCCCGCACCGCCTCCGCCGGGATGCCGGCCTCGCGCAGATCTGCGAGCGACGAGGCGCCGTGCCGCTTCGAGAGCTTCTGGCCGTCCTCGCCGAGCAGCAGCCCGTGATGGATGTACTCCGGCGCTGTGCCACCGAGCGCCCCGATGAGGGCGGCCTGCACCTCCGCGTTCGCGCGATGGTCGGAGCCGCGGATCACGTGCGAGATCTCGAAGTCGAGATCGTCGACCGCGGACGCAAGCTGATACGTCGGCGTGCCGTCGGGGCGCAGCAGCGTCAGCTGCCCGAACCGGAGCGCGCCTTCCTGGTCGGGCTCACCGATCTGGTGCGCGGCCTCGCGATGTCGCACGAAGCGCTCGCTCTGCAGCAGCGGCCCTTCGTCCCAGCCGATGCCGAGCCATTCGAGATCAGCGCCGATCGCCTCGGCACCGCCTTCGACGTTCCTCGTCGCGTCGGTGTCGTCGATCCGCAGCAGGAAGACGCCGCCGCGCTCGTCGGCGAAGCTCCGGTTCGCGACCGCGCTCAGTGCGCCGCCGAGATGCAGCGACCCCGTCGGGCTCGGCGCGAAGCGCACGCGGACCATGCGCGCACGCTACACGGGTGCCTGCGACGGTTCCGCCGGCATCGCCGTAGTCCCCGCCGGTATAGTCTCGACCGGACTATGGACGTCGCGCGCGTCCACGAGTTCCACTCCGCGGTTCCCTCCGCCCGAGTGAGCGGGGCGGCGCGCCTCCGGGCGTGCCCGCCCCGCGTCTTTACTAGTCCTTAACAGACTAGTCCTTGGCTGACTAACAATCCGCGCAGGCCTGCGTCCTATCCCTGTGCGCGCCGCCCAGGCGTGCGGATTCGTTCAGACCATCCACGGAGGGGTACATCGATGCGTAATCGCCTCTGGCTCCTCGCGGGCGCGGCAATCGCCATCTTGCTTCTGGCAGCCACCGCAACCGCGACGACCAAGGTCGGCACCAAGGCGCACGGCGCCTCGTCGGCCGCCGCACCCTTCGCCCAGTCCTGGGCGCAGGTCCCGCGGACGCAGGCTGCTCGCAGGGCGAAGGACATTCTCGTCTTCGGGCAGGAGCAGGACATCGTCGGGTTCAACACCAACCTGACCTGCTGCAACCAGTTCTGGGCCGGCGTGCAGGGCGTGCCGGTGATCCGCGGCGCGTTCATCACGAACGACAAGCTCCAGAACATCAAGGACCTCGTCTCCTCGGCTTCGGCCACGCGGACGACGCTCTCCTACACGATCCGCAAGGACGCGAACTGGAACTGGGGCGGCAAGAAGGTCCCGGTCACGTATCAGGACTTCGTCTACACGTGGCGCCAGATCGTCGATCCGAAGAACGATCTCGTCGGCCGTGACGGTTACGACCAGATCACCGGCTACACCCACAAGGGCGCGAAGCAGATCACGTTCAAGTGGAAGAAGCCGTATGCGGCCTGGCAGCTCCTGTTCGGCGGTGTCTATCCGTCGAAGGCGCTCGCGGGCCAGGACTTCAACAAGATCTGGACCAACTGCATCTGCGGTAACGACGGCAAGCCCGTCTCGGACGGCCCGTTCATGCTCACGAACTACACCAAGGGCCAGGGCTCGACGTTGAAGGTCAACCCCTTCTGGTATGGCAAGAAGCCGGGCCTGAAGGAGATCGACTTCAAGATCATCACCGACACGAACACCGAAGTTCAGGCGATGCGCGGCGGCGAGGTCGACGCAATCAACCCGACCTTCGGCATCAACCTGCTGCCCCTCAAGAGCACCCCGGGCGTCACCTACAACCAGGTGCCGGGCCTCTTCCAGGAGCACATCGACATCCAGTTCGGCAAGCAGGGGCAGCCGCTCCTCCGCGCCCCCTGGATGCGGCAGGCGCTGATGATGGGCATCAACCGCACCTCGATCATCAAGACGGTGTACGGCGAGCTCGCGGGCAACACGACGCCGCTCGACAGCATCGTCTACTACCAGTCCGACGCGGCGTACAAGCCGGACTTCCACAAGTGGAACTTCAACCCGAAGAAGGCCCTCGCGCTGCTGAAGAAGCACTGCTCGGGCGGCCCGTCGACGGTCGGCGGCTCGGGCACGTGGACGTGCGCCGGGTTCCCCGCGAAGTTCCGCTACACGTGGACGGCGTCGAACGCCACGCGCACCACGCAGGAGGCCATCGTCAAGGCCCAGCTGAAGGACATCGGCATCGAGATCGTCGATGCGTCGCTGCCGGCGAACGTCGTCTTCGGCCCGACGGGTATCCCGTCGTCGAACTACGACCTCGCCAACTTCGCGTGGGTCACGTCGCCCGATCCCGCCGGCTTCGTGCCGACGTGGGGCTGCGGCGGCGAGTCGAACTACATGCAGTACTGCAACCGGGCGGCGACTCGCATGCTCGAGGCTTCGAACAGCGAGCTCAACCCGGCAAAGCGTGCGGCCCTCTTCCAGAAGGCCGATGCGCTCTTCGCCAACGACATCCCGACCATCCCGATGTACTCGCGGCCCAACCCGCTCATCTGGAAGTCGGCGATTCTCGGCATGAAGAACAACGCCTCGCTGACCGGCTTCGCCTGGAACGCGCAGGACTGGCACTGGAAGTCATAGCCTCCTGAGCCATCACTCGACTGGGAGGCCCGCGGCTCTAGCCGCGGGCCTCCGGGTCTTCTATGGTCATGCGGAGATCATGGGCGTGAAGATCTCGGCCACCGACGCGGCGCTGCTCGGCCTCCTGACCCGCGGCGAGCTCTCGGGCTACGACCTGCAGCGGGCGGCGGAGGCGAACGGCGGTCTCTTCTGGGCGCCGGCGAAGAGCCGGATCTACGCGGTGCTACCGCAGCTCGTCGCGCGCGGCTTTGCGACGAGCCGGGAGGTCGTGCAGACCGGGCGCCCGAACAAGCAGCTCTACCGGCTGACGAAGTCGGGCCGCGCCGCCCTCCAGACATGGCTCGAGGAACCGCCGGTGTTCGAGCCGGAGCGGGTGCCGATCCTCCTCAAGCTGTACTTCGGCGACCTGCTCGAGCCCGAGATCCTGATCGATCACATCCGCGCCGTGCGCAGCGAGGCGCAGGCGCTGAAGCGCCGGCTCGAGGCACAACCCGCGGACGCTCGCGCCGAGAGCGTGTTCGCCGACCTGACGGTGCGGCACGGGCTCGAGTGGGCGCGGGCGATGATCCGGTGGGCGGCGCGCGCTGAGCAGGAGCTCACCGCGCGCCTCGCGACTCACGTGTAGCGGATCCGCGGGTCGAGGAACCCGTAGAGCACGTCCGCGATCAAATTGAAGACGATGATGATCGTCGACGTCACCACGAGGTAGCCCATCACCGCGTACAGATCGAACTGCCCCAGCTTCTGGAAGAAATAGAAGCCGATTCCGTCGAGACTGAACACCGTCTCCGTCACGATCACGCCGCCGAAGAGCGCACCGAGATTGAGCGCGACCACGGTCGTCAATGGGATAAGGGCATTGCGAGCAACGTGGCGCACAATTACGCGCGCCGGTGATACTCCCTTCGCCCGTGCCGTGCGCACGTAGTCCGAGCTGATGACGTCGAGCATCGCAGCGCGCATGAAGCGGCTGTACAGCGCGAAGTTGACGAGGCAGATCGTCACCGCCGGTAGCGCAATGTGCTGAAGCCGATCGAGCGACCAGGTCGCCGAGCCGGTGCTGTTCAAGCCGGAGGTGTAGAAGATCCGAACGTGCCACTTGAGGTAGATGTCGACGAAGAAGATCTGTAGCAGCAGCGCCAACCAGAAGACCGGCATGGCGAGACCGGTGAAGCTCAGGGTCGTGAAGAAGTAGTCAAAGGGGGAGTACTGCCGAACCGCCGAGTACATCCCCGCGCCGATGCCGAGCGTGAGCGCAAAGATCTCTGCGAACAACACGACCTGCCCCGTGTGGCCGAGCGTCCGCTCGATGTCGGGCCAGATCGGCTGCGACGTGACGAGCGACGAGCCGAGCTTGTGCGTGAAGACGTCCTGCAGCCAGTACCAGTAGCGGACGACCACCGGCTCGTCGAGGTGGTAGCGGTGGCGCAGGTGCGCAAGCGTGATCGCAGAGAACTGCGGGTTCTGCCGCAGGTTCGAGGTCGGGTCGCCTGCGTACGACACGAAGACGAAGCTGAGGAAGGTCGAGACGAAGAGAACCGGCACGCTGTAGAGCACGCGCCGGGCCACGTAGGTGATCACGGGCGCAGCGTGGCGCCGGCACGCCGCGGGCGCTTGAAGATCCTTGCGCGATTGGCTTCCGCCGGCCGCAAAAAGGCCTACGCTTTGGGGGTGCTCGAGCAGCAGAGGCTCGCGGAGTGCGACGGGTTCGCGGTGATCGACGTCCGCGGTGGCCCCGGCACGGGCGACTGGTCGCCGCCGGAAGCTCCCTCGTCGTACGGCGTCGTCTTCGTCCGGAGCGGCTGCTTCCGCCGGCTCAGCGAAGGATTCGAGTCGGTGCTCGACCCGACGTCGGTCTACTTCGAGTCGCCGGGGCGGGAGCAACGCCTGCTGCATGCACAGGCCGGCCGCGAAAGGCGGACGGCGATCGAGCTGGCTCCCGGGCTGCTCGAGCCGCTCCTGCACGCGCCGCTTCCCGCAACCGCGGTCGCGTCACCGCCGTTCGTCGACCTGGAGCACCGCCGGCTTCTCGCGCTCGCGCACCGCGCGCCCGCGCAGATCGACGAGGAGCACGTCATGACGCTCGTGCTGAGCGTCGTCGCGCAGGCGTCGGCTGCACGCCGCACAGCGGACAGCGTGCGCCGGCGCGCGGTCGACACGGTGCGCGAGCTCCTGACGGCCGACCCGCGGCTGGGCCTGCTCGCACTCGCCCGCCAGGTCGCACTCTCGCCGTACCACCTCAGCCGCATCTTCGCGGCTGAGACGGGCCAGACGATCTCGAACTACCGCAACTGCCTGCGTGCGCGCGCCGCACTCGAGCGCATCGGCGAGGGAGAACGCTCGCTCGCGCGCATGGCCGCCGACCTCGGCTTCGCGGATCACGCGCACCTGACACGCGTCGTGCGCCGCGAGGCGGGCGCGCCACCGTCGACGTTGCGCGAGCTGCTGCGCTTCGGGGCCTAACGGAACCGACGACCGCAACCTGGTTTAAACCAGGTTGCGGTCGTGCGATCCGTCGGGGCTACTTCCAGCCCCACTCCTCCATGTTCCACGAGAAGCCGACGTTCGACGGGTTGTTCTTCATCCCCGTCACGGCCGACTTCCAGACGAGGGGGTTCGGGCGCGCGTACAACGGGATCGACGGGACGTCGTTCGCCATCATCGCGTCCGCCTGCTGGAAGAGCGTCGCCCGCTTTGCCGGGTCGAGCTCGCTGTTCGATGCCTCCAGCAGCCGCGTCGCCTTGCGGTTGCAGTAGTTGAGGTAGTTCGCCTCACCGCCGCAGCCCCAGGTCGGCACGAAGCCGGCCGGGTCGGCAGCCGTCACCCAGGCGAAGTCGGCGAGGTCGTAGTTCGAGCCCGGGATCCCGGTCGGCCCGAAGACGACGTTCGCCGGCAGCGACGCATCGACGATCTCGATGCCGATGCTCTTGAGCTGCGCCTTGATGATCGCTTCCTGCGTCGTGCGCGTCGCGTTCGACGCGGTCCACGTGAAGCGGAACTTCGCCGGCAGGCCGGCGCACGTGAACATCGACGAGTTGCTCGCCGACGGAGACGTCGGTCCGCCCGTGCAGTGCTTCTTCAGCAGCGCGAGCGCCTTCGCCGGGTTGTAGTTCCACTTCGCGAAGTCGGTCTTGTACGACGCGTCGGCGGGGTAGTACACGAGGCTGTCGAGCGGCTTCGTGTTGCCCGCGAGTTCGCTGTAGACCGTCCTGATGATCGAGGCGCGGTCGATGCCCATCATGATTGCCTGCCGCATCCACGGCGAGCGGAGGAGCGGCTGCCCCTTCGGCCCGAACTGGATGTCGATGTGCTCCTGATAGAGGCCCGGTACCTGGTTGAACGTAACGCCGGGTGTCGTCTTCAGGGGCAGCAGGTTGATCCCGAAGGTCGGGTTGATCGCGTCGACCTCGCCGCCACGCATCGCCTGAACCTCGGTGTTCGTGTCCGTGATGATCTTGAAGTCGACTTCCTTCAGCTTCGGCTTCTTGCCGTACCAGAACGGGTTGACCTTGAAGGTCGACCCTTGGCCGTTCGTGTAGTTCGTGAGGATGAACGGGCCGTCCGAGATCGGCTTGCCGTCGTTGCCGCAGATGCAATTCGTCCAGATCTTGTTGAAGTCGAGTCCGGCGAGCGCCTGCGACGGGTAGATGACGCCGAAGATGTCCTGCCACGCTGCGTACGGCTTCTTCCACTTGAACGTGATCTGCTTTGCGCCCTTGTGGGTGTAGCCGGTGATCTGGTCGTAGCCGTCGCGACCCGCGACGTCGTTCTTCGGGTCCGCGAACGCCTGCCAGGTGTAGACGAAGTCCTTGTACGTGACGGGGACCTTCTTGCCGCCCCAGTTCCAGTTGGCATCAGGGCGGATCGTGTACGAGAGCGTCGTCTTCGTCGCCTTCGCGCTCGAGACGAGGTCGAGGATGTGACGGAGCTTGTTGTCGACGTTGTACGTGCCGCGGATGACCGGCACGACCTGGACCGCGGACCAGAACTGGCTGCAACAGGTGAGTGCCGCGTTGAAGCCGACGATGTCCTGCTCCTGGCCGAAGACCAGGATGTCCTTCGCCTGCCGGGCCGCCGACGTGCGCGGCACCTGCGCCCAGGACTGCGCGAACGGCGCAGCCGACGCAGTAGCGCCCGCACTCGTGCTTGCGCGATGCCCGACCGCGGTTGCCGACGTCGCGATGACGAGCATCGCAAGCGCCGCACCGGCGATCAGAGAGATGCGTTTCGGCATCTGGTGTCCCTCCGCTTTTTCTCCGCGCCGAGAGGCGCGGTTCGTTGAACCGATGCACAGAGGCTAGGAACGCGCGCGCGCGACCGATAGGCGTATCGCCGATGGCGGTGCGAGTTAGCGCAAACGCTGCTAGCTGTGCGACACGTGCGCAGGGCAGGATGAGTGAGAAGAGAGGAACTGCCCTCTCTCCTGAACGGCCCTCAGACGCCGCAACCCATCGGTTCCCTCCGTTTGGGCTCGTCAAGACGGTGTGGGATTCGCAACCGCGGATCCCACGCCGAGGGTTCCGGCTCTAGCTTGCGGCTTGCAGCACCGGACGCGCAGCGACGGCAACGGCTGCGTCGACGACATCCTGCGCAAGGCCGTCAAGCGTCGTGTCGCGATGCCACGCGAGCGCGAGCATGCGCGGCGGGATGCGCGGATCGAGTTGCAGCGCCTTCAGATTCGCCGGCAGCTCGCCGTGCAGCGACGGCAGCAGGCCGACGCCGAACCCGTCCGCGACGAACGAGAGCACGGCCGTGATGCTGTCGAGACGCTTCTCGACGTTGAGCGGCCGTCCCTTCGCCTCGAGGACGAGCTCGAGCGCGGCCTGCGCGCGGCAGCCGTCGAGCGTGAGCACCGGCAGCGAGCCGAGCTCGCCCACCGTGACGGTCGTTCCGGACGCGATGCGGTCACAGCGCCGCGCGACGACGACATACGAGTCGCGGCAGAGCGGAACCGACTCGAATGGGCCGTCGCGCGTCGGCAGCGTCACGAAGGCGAGATCGAGCCTGCGCCGCGAGAGGCCGTCGAGCAGATCGTCGACGCTTCGCTCCTCGCACAGGTCGATTTGCGAGAACGCACCGCCGATGCGGCGGCACATGGCGGGCACGAGACCGCCGCCAATGCCCCAGAACCAGCCGACGCGAACGCGCGGCAGCGGGGTAGCGCGCTTCGCGCCCATTTCCTGCTGCGCCGCTTCGAGCTGGCCGAGCATCGCGGTTGCGTGCGTGAGCAGGATGCGTCCCTCGGGAGTGAGCTCGAGCGGCCGCGTGCCGCGCACGCGCACGAAGAGCCGCGCGCCGATCAGGCGCTCGAGGGCGAGGATCTGGCCGCTGACGGCGGACTGCGTGTAGCCGAGACTGCGCGCCGCTGCGCTGAACGAGCGCTCGGCCGCGACGGCGCGGAGCGCGATCAGGTGCCGGAGCTCGACGCCGTGCCAGTTCGCGTCGACGTGTGTTGTCTCGATGGTGTCCACGTGTGACACCTGCGACGATGATGTGGCGCGCGAGTTTGTCCGATCAACCCGTGGGCGAATCGGATGGGACGCGCAGGAATGCGAGGAGCGACTCCGAGGCGGCGATCGCGCGCTCCGGGATGAGGCTGTAGAGCACGTAATACCCCTGGCGCTCGCCCCGCACGAGCTGCGCGTCGGCGAGCCGGCGCAGGTGCTTGGAGACGGCGGCCTCGCTCAGCTCGACCAGCTGCGCGAGCTCGCGGGTTGACCGCGGCCGCGCAGCGACGAGGCGGAGCAGGGTCAGGCGCGTCGGGTCGGCGATCGCGTCGAGCTCCTGCACGAGCTCGATGCTCGGCGCCGTGACGCGGCCGGCGTCGGCGCCGGGGGCCGGCAGCACGAGCCCGGCGGCGGGCATGATCCGTGTGATCACCCACGGTGCGCTGAAGAGGCTGATCACGACGGGCATGCGCCCGTCCTCGTGCACCGCGACGTCGAACTCCGCCGGGATGGTCGGCGTGACCGCAATCCCGCCCTCGGAGAGCCGCGCCCGGCGCGTGCTGCTCGAGAGGAGCGAGCCGATGCCGCCGCTGGCGAGCTGGAGCTCCGCCTCGGTGCGCGCGAGCGCGAGCCGCGCCTCGACGTCGGGCCACTCCTGCGAGAACGCGTGCGTCCAGTAGTCGCGGAAGAGCTGCAGCAGCCGCCCCGCGACCGCGTCGGGATCGCGCTGGAGCTCGTCGAGCACGGCGCGGCTGTCGCCCTTCGGCCGCAGCCGCTCGGGAACGGTGCCGTCGACGTGCATCGAGAGCGACCACTGGAAGTCCTCGTCGCGCGGCGAGATCGCGGCCAGCGCCTCGGGGACGTCGACGGGCGGCCCCTCCGGAAAGGCGAACGGCGCCGGCGCCGGCGGCCCGAGGAGGAAGGCGAGCTCGCTCAGGTCCTGCGAGACCTGCTTCGGCAGGCGGCTGCGCGCGCGGCGGACGAACGGCGCGAGGCGAGGCTGCATGCGCGGGTCCGCGACGGTGTGCAAGCTCAGCGCGAGCTCGGTCAACGGGTAGCTCGTCAGCTCGACGACCGGGGGGTCCTCGGCCGGGAAGCGAATCCGGATCGCCACGGCATCGACTGTGACGCCGGATCGGCGAATCGGTTAGCTCAGGCGGATCCGCGGGTCGAGATAGCCGTACAACACGTCGGCCAGCAGGTTGGCGACGATGATGATCACCGACGTGACCACGAGGTAGCCCATGACCGGATAGAGGTCGAGCGCGCCCAGCCTCTGGATGAAGTAGTAGCCCATCCCGTCGAGCGAGAAGACGGTCTCGGTGACGATCGCCCCGCCAAGCTGGCCCGCGATGGTGATGGTCGCCACGGTCAGGATCGGGATCAGGGCGTTGCGCACGACGTGCCGTGAGATCACCTTGATCTCCGGCACTCCTTTCGCGCGCGCCGTGCGCACGTAGTCGCTGTTGATCACGTCGAGCATCGATGCCCGCATGTAGCGCGTGTAGACGGCAAAGCTGATCAGCGAGAGCGTGATCACCGGCAGCGCGATGTGTTGTAACCGGTCGACCGACCATGCCCCGTGGCCCGGGTTGTTCAGCCCCGAGGTGTAGAAGAGCCGCACGTGCCACTTGAGGTAGAGGTCGACGAACGTGATCTGAAGGAGCAGCGCGAGCCAGAACGTCGGCATGGCGAAGCTGAGGAAGCTGAACGAGGTGAAGAAGTAGTCGAAGACGGAGTACTGGCGGATCGCGGAATAGATGCCGATCGCGACGCCGAGCAGAAGCGCAATCGTCTCCGAGAAGAGGATCACCTGGCCCGTGTGGCTGAACGTGCGCGTGATGTCGGGCCAAATCGGCTGCGACGTACGGAGCGACGAGCCGAGCTTGTGCCTGAACGCGTCCTCGACCCAGTACCAGTAGCGAACGGGGATCGCGCGGTCGAGGTGGTACTTGTGCTCGAGCATGTTGTAGGTCTGCACCGAGAAGTTCGGGTTCGCACGCAGGTTCGCGCGCGGGTCGCCGGCGAGCGAGATGAACGTGAAGCTGAGGAACGTCGAGACGATCAGCACCGGGATGCTGTAGAGCACCCGCCGGATCACGTAGGCCGCCACGGGCGCTTCTTACCCGCGGCCGAGCCGGTGCGAAAGGATC
>JANMQZ010000143.1:0-3164 GCA_031370755.1 Actinomycetes bacterium | reverse complement strand
GCTGGGGGAGGGCGGGCTCGCCGACCAACAGGCGGAGCGCAGCGGCAAGACGCGCGACGAGGTGCTCGCGGCCGTCGGCGCCGGGCGCCCGCTCGGCCGCCTCGCCGAGCCCGAGGAGATCGCGTCCGTCGTCGCCTTTCTCTGCTCTGATCGCGCGAGCTACGTCACCGGCGCAGCGTGGAGCGCGGACGGTGGAACCGTCCCGATCATCCTCTAGTCTGGAAACCAGGATGCCGGAGACCGCCGGTCTTGTTGCCGATGCCTTTGCGAGCCTCGTGCGGGAGCACGAGGAGCAATGGCTGTCGCCCCTTGCCGTTCGCTCGTACGAGTCGCGCGGGCGGAACCTGCCGGAGGAGGAGTGCCGGCTGCGCACGCCGTTCCAGCGCGACCGCGACCGCGTCGTCCACTCGAAGGCGTTCCGGCGGCTTCGCCACAAGACGCAAGTCTTCGTCGACCCGGAAGGCGACCACTTCCGCACGCGGCTCACGCACACGCTCGAGACGACCGGCATCGCCCGCGGCGTCGCCCGCGCGCTGCGCCTGAACGAGGATCTCGTCGAGGCGATCGGCCTCGGCCACGATCTCGGACACCCGCCGTTCGGCCACGCCGGCGAGCAGGCGCTCGACGAGGTCGTGCGCGAGCGCGGCGGCCCCGGCTTCCGGCACAACGAGCACTCCCTGCGCGTCGTCGAGCGCCTCGAGCGCGACGGCCGCGGGCTCAACCTGACTTGGGAGGTGCGCGACGGCATCCTCAAGCACACCGGCACGATCGAGCCGGAAACGCTCGAAGGCAGGATCGTGCGCATCGTCGACCGCGTCGCGTACATCAACCACGACATCGACGACGCGATCCGCGCCGGCATCCTCGACCCGGCCGAGCTGCCGCAAACCGAGCTACGCGTGCTCGGGCAGACGGGCTCCCGCCGCATCGACACGCTCGTGCACGACCTCGTCGAGACCTCGTCGCAGGCGGGCGACATCGCGCAGAGCGACGAGATCGGCGGCGCGATGCTCGCGCTCCGCTCCTTCATGTTCGAGAACGTCTATCTCGGCCCGCACTCCGCCGACGAGCACGCACAGATCCGCACGACGATCCGCCGCATCTTCCAGCACCTCGTCGACGAGCGCGGCGACGACGTCGAGCACGCGACCGACTATCTCGCCGGCATGACCGACCGCTTCGCCCTCGCCTTCGCCGCGGACCTCGGCTGATGTCGCGCATCAAGGACAGCTCGGTCGAGGCGGTCAAGTCGGCGGCGGAGATCCTGCCGCTCGTCGAGGACTACGTGCGCCTGCGCAAGGCTGGCGGCACGTACAAGGGTCTCTGCCCGTTCCACCAGGAGCGCACGCCGAGCTTCACCGTCACGCCGGCGCGCGGCACGTTCAAGTGCTTCGGCTGCGGTGAGGGGGGCGACGCGATCACGTTCGTCACGAAGATGGAGCAGGTCGACTTCGTCGGCGCGATCGAGTCGCTCGCGAAGCGCTTCGGCGTCCAGATCGAGTACGAGGAGATCTCGCCGGAGGCGGAGCAGGCGCGCCGGCGCAAGGACCGGCTGACGCAGCTGCTCGAGCGCGCGACCGTGTTCTACGAGCGCGTGCTCTGGGACAGCGAACAGGGCCAATTCGCGCGCGAGTACCTCGAGTTGCGCGGCCTGCACGAGGAGGTCTGCCGCACGTTCCGGCTCGGCTTCGCGCCCGGCGGGCCGACGCTCACAAAGCGCGCCGCGGGGGAGGGTTTCTCGCAGGAGGAGCTCCTCGCCGCCGGACTCGCGAACCGCCGCGGCAACGACTACTTCGGACGCAGGCTCGTCTTCCCGCTCGCCGACGCGCGCGGCGCGGTCCGCGGGTTCCAGGCGCGCAAGCTGTACGACGACGACGCGCTGCAGGCGAAGTACGTGAACTCGCCGGAGAGTGACGTCTTCAAGAAGGGCGACCTGCTCTACGGCCTCGACACCGCGCGCATGGCGATCGCGAAGCAGGACCGCGGCATCGTCGTCGAGGGAAACACCGACGTGCTCGCGCTCCGCCAGGCGGGCTTCGAGCCGGTCGTCGCATCGATGGGCACCGCGCTCACCGAGCGGCAGCTCAAAGAGCTGAACCGGCTGACGAAGCGCCTCTTCCTCTGTTTCGACGCCGACGCCGCCGGCCAGGAGGCGACCCTGCGCGGCATGGAGCTCGCGGTGACGCAGGGCTTCGACGTGAAGATCCTTGCTTTGCCGAAGGGCACCGATCCCGCCGACGACCCGGCTGCGTTCGAGCGCTACCTGATGTCGCCTGTGAGCTACCCGGTGCACCGCGTGCGGCTCTTGCACGAGCGTGCGAACGACAAGACTGCCGCGGCCGCCGCGATCCAGGCATTCCTCAACTCGCTCCCGGACTCTCCCGAGCATCAGGACGCCCGGCGCCTCGTCACCGATCTCCTCGATCTGCCGCCGGAGTCGCAGGCAGCGTTTGCCCCGATCCGAACGCACTCGAGCGCAACGACGGTGATCTCGCCGCGGCTACTCGACGCCGGGTCGCGGCTCGAGCGCGGCGCGCTCGCCGGCGTCGCCGCGCATCCGAATCTCGTCCGCTACCTCGAGGAGCTCGGCCCCGAGCACTTCGACGACGAACTGCACCGCCGCGCCCGCGCGCAGCTCCTCGGCCAGGCCGAGCCCGACGGCGAGCTGACGCCGCTCCTCGCCGAGCTCTACGCGATGGCCGACACCGACGAGATCGACGAGGAGACGACCGAGCAGATGCTGCTCCGCCTACGCGAGCGCCGCCTCCACCGCCAGCTCTCCGAGGCGAAGCCCGACCACCTCCTCGAGCTGCAGCAGCGGCTCGCCGAGGTGCGCACGGCCATCCGCGAATTCGCCTGAGACGCGGGTACCATTCAGCGCTGATCCCCGGTAGCTCAATTGGCAGAGCATCCGGCTGTTAACCGGAGGGTTGTTGGTTCGAGTCCAACCCGGGGAGCTAGACCACTCTCTTCGCAGTCAGTTCCACTCGGCCCATTGACTGCGGTCCACTCGAAGGCTTAACTCGACCGTACGGTCCGCAGCCGTCGGAGGTCTCGCCCATGCCGTACAGCACCACCGTCTCAGGTCTCGATCTGAGCAGCGGCGTGCCCGACGTACGGGTCAGCGCCGCGTACACGTGGACGGAGGTCGGCGGCCGGGTGGT
>JANMQZ010000110.1:0-8706 GCA_031370755.1 Actinomycetes bacterium | reverse complement strand
AAGCTGATCGTCGTGATCTCCGGCTCGATCTCGACGGCAGCATCCCAGTGCGCGGCGCCCATGATCGGCTCGACGATCTCCATGCTCTCGTTGAGGAACTCGAGGGTCTTCGCCTCGTGGGTGGCGCCCCAGATGTTGGCGTCGGTCGAGTACGCCTTCTCGCTCGAGGCGCGATACGGGAGGTCGCGCTCCTGGAGCCACTCGCTCATCTCCCGCCGGCCGCCGAGCTCCTCGACGAACGCCTCGTCGAGCCACGGCTTGTAGATCCGGAGGTTCGCGTTTGCAAGCAGGCCGTACCGGTAGAACCGCTCGATGTCGTTGCCCTTGTACGTCGAACCGTCGCCCCAGATGTCGACGCTGTGCTCGGCCATCGCCTGCACGAGCAGCGTCCCGGTGACGGCGCGGCCGAGCGGCGTCGTGTTGAAGTAGCGCCTGCCGGCCGTCTGGATGTGGAACGCGCCGCATTGGAGTGCGGCGAAGCCTTCGCGGACGAGCGCCTCCTTGCAATCGACGAGCACCGCGTCCTCGGCGCCGTACCGCCG
Source organism: Actinomycetes bacterium (assembly GCA_031370755.1). GTDB lineage: Bacteria > Actinomycetota > Thermoleophilia > Gaiellales > Gaiellaceae > Palsa-739. Next base: position 8,164 of record JANMQZ010000110.1, on the reverse strand, counting down.
TGCGCGCTCCGGCACCGCGTCGATGTCGGGCTCGTCGTACTGGCCGAGGTCGGCGGTGAACGCGTACGGAATCGCGCCGCGCTCGCGCATCCATGCGAGCGCGCAGCACGTGTCGAGGCCGCCCGAGAAGGCGATGCCGACGCGCTCGCCAACGGGAAGCGCGGCGAGGATGACGCCCTGCGCTGTAGTGCCGACGCTCACGCGGCTCCCTGCAGGCGCTGCGCGTGGATCGCGTCGGCGAGCTCCTTGCCGGTGACGGGATCGCGCGAGACGAGCATGACCGTGTTCTCGCCCGCGATCGTGCCCGCGATGTGTGGATGCCGGGCAACGTCGATCGCCTGCGCGAGCGCGCTCGCGTAGCCGTACGGCGTCGTGACGACGACGAGGTTGCCGCTCGGCTCGACCGTCAGCGCCCAGCGCTTCAGGGCCTCGGAGAGCTCTTCGCTGTAGCCGCCGTCCTCCGAGAATGCATAGACGAGGCGTCCGCTCGCATGGCGCACCTTGATCAGCCCGAGCTCGTGGACGTCGCGCGACACCGTCGTCTGCACGACCTCGTGGCCCTCGCGCCGCAAGGCGTCGGCCAGCTCTGCCTGTGTCGACAGAGGCTGCTCGTGGACGAGTCGCAGGATCGCGGCGTGGCGTTCGTTGCGATTCATGCGTTCAACACCTCCGTGAGGATCGCGAGGGCACGGTCGACGTCGAGCTCGTCGACGACGAGCGGCGGCGCCAGGCGCAGGACGTTGGCGCCCGAGGTGAGGCAGACGAGACCGGCGTCGAGGGCGGCGTCGACGACCGGCTGTGCAGGCACGTCGAGCTCAGCGCCGACGAGGAGGCCGCGGCCGCGCACCTCGACGACATGCGGCAGGCCGGCGAGTCCCGCGAGGAGCCGCTCTCCGTTCGCGCGCACGCTCGCAAGCAGGTCGTCGCCGACCGTGTTGCAGACCGCGAGCGCGGCGGCGCAGACGACGGGGTTGCCGCCGAACGTCGAGCCGTGGTCGCCGGGCACGAACGCGCCGGCCGCGTCGTCGGCGACGAGCAGGCAGCCGATCGGCAGGCCGTTCGCGAGGCCCTTCGCAAGCGTGACGAGGTCGGGCCGCACGCCGACCTGCTCGAAGGCGAACAACGTGCCGGTGCGGCCGATGCCCGTCTGCACCTCGTCGAAGCCGAGCAGCGCGTCGAGCTCGCGCGCGGCAGCGAGGAACGCCGGCTCGAGCGGGATGACCCCGCCTTCGCCGAGCACCGGCTCGAGCAGGACGAGGCCGACGTCGTCGGACATCGCAGCCTGCAATGCGCCGATGTCGTTCGGCGGCACGAAGCGCGCCCCCGTCAGGAGCGGCTCGAACGCCGAGCGCTTCGCCGGCTGCCCGGTGACCGAGAGCGCGCCGGCGGTGCGGCCGTGGAAGCTCTGCTCGAGCGCGATCACGCCCGTCTTGCCGGTCGCCTTCCGCGCGTACTTCAGCGCCGCCTCGTTCGCCTCGGCACCCGAGTTGCAGAAGAACGCCTGCGCGCCGCCGAAGCGCTGCGAGAGCGCCGCCGCGAGCGCGCGCGCCGGCTCGGTGCCGAAGAGGTTCGAGGCGTGCCAGAGCCGGTCGAGCTGCGCGTGCGCGGCGGCGAGCGGTGCGGGGTGCCGGTGGCCGAGCGAGACGACGGCGATGCCGGCCGCGAAGTCGAGGTACTCGCGTCCCGCGTCGTCGAAGAGCCGCGTGCCGTCGCCGTCGACGAACGTGACGCGCGTCGGCGGGTACGTCGGCAGCAATGCATTCTCGACCGCGATGCTCATGCGACGACCGCCGTGACGCCGATGTCCGCGGCGACGCCGTTCCGCGCCGCGAGGGCGGCCGCGAGGAGCTTCGGGACGATGCCGCCGTCGAAGACGCCGCCATCGACGAGCGTCTGCGCGCGATGCGCGTCGATCGAGTGGACGAGCTCGCCGTCGCGGTAGACGCCGGGCACGTCGGTGAGGAAGCTGATCCTCGTCGCGCCGATGCCGACGGCGAGCGCCGACGCCATCTCGTCTGCATTCACGTTGAGCGGGCCCCGCGCGAGCGGCGAGACGACCGGGATCCGCCCTGCGGCGAGCGCGTCGAGCACCGCTGCGGGCGCGCACGGGAGCGGGCGGCCGACGAGCCCGAGCTCCGGCAGCTGCTCCGCCTCGAGGCCGATCTCGTCGCCCGCGAGCGGCAGGGCGAGCGGCCCGACCGCAGCACAGACGGCCGCACTCACGGCGGCGAAGCTCTCGCGCACGACCTCGAGGCCGGCCGCCGTCGTCACCCGGCGTCCGCCGACGAAGGTCACGTCGAAGCCGCGCCGTGTCATCTCCTCGGAGATCTGCGGGCCGGCGCCGTGCACGACGCACACGGGCTCGTCCAGCGCGGCGATCGCCGCCGCCACGCCGCCCGTCGATGCCCCGCCCACTTTCAGCACGATCATGTGCGGTACTCCGCGTTGATCTTCACGTAGTCGTACGACAGATCCGTCGTCAGGTACGTGGCGGCGCCGTCGCCGAGCGCGAGATCGATGTCGATCGCGCAATGGCCGTTCAGGAGCGCAGGCTCGTCGCCCGTCGGGCGCCCCGCGACGAGCACCGGCACGCTGTCGATCATGATCGAGAGCAGGTCCGGGTCGAGCTCGGCGAAGCCGCCGTTGAACTTCGCCGAGCCGGCCGCCGCTGCGATGCGGCCCCAGTTGGCGTCGTGCCCGTAGAGCGCCGTCTTCACAAGTGGCGACGTGGCGACGCGCTCGGCGATCGCCCGCGCCTGCGACTCGCTCGCCGCGCCGCGCACCGCGATCTCCGCGAGCACGGTCGCGCCCTCGCCGTCGGCGACGATGTGCTTCGCGAGCTCGCCGCACACGCTCCGCACGCATGCGGCGAACTCTGCGTCGGTCTCGGGTGTTCGCTTGATGCCGCTTGCGCCGTTCGCGAGCAGGATGACGGTGTCGTTCGTCGAGCACTCGCCGTCGACGGTGATCGCGTTGAAGCTCGAGTCGACGGCGGGGCACAGAAACTCGATCGCCTCGCCGGGCTCGAGCGGGTAGTCGGTCGTCAGCACCGCGAGCATCGTCGCGAGCATCGGATGGATCATCCCGGAGCCCTTCGCCATGCCGCCGACCGTGAAGCCGGTGCCGTGCGCAACGGCTTCCTTCGCATACGTATCGGTGGTCATGATCGCGGTCGCCGCCCCGGTCCCTCCCAGCTCCGAGAGCTCCGCGGCTGCGGCGCGCACGCCGGCGACGACGTTCGAGAGCGGCAGCGGCGCGCCGATCACGCCGGTCGAGAGAACGAGCACCTCCTCGGCGTCGAGATCGAGGAGCCGCGCGGTCTCGGCCGCCGTCGCGAGCGCGTCGAGGAGGCCGCGCTCACCGGTCGCCGCATTCGCGACGCCGGAGTTCGTGACGACGGCCTGCGGCTGCGCGAGCGTGAGGTGCTCCTTGCAGACGATCACCGGCGCCGCGAGCATGCGGTTCGCGGTGAACATCCCCGCCCCCGTCGCGGGCACGAGCGAGCGCACGAGCGCGAGGTCGAGCCGGTCCTTCTTCCGGATCCCGCAGTGCACGCCGCTCGCGACGAAGCCCTTCGCAGCCGTGACGCTCACACCAGCACCCCGCTGAGCCGCAGGCCGAGCGTCTCCTCGAGCCCGAGCGCGAGGTTCGCGTTCTGGATCGCCTGCCCCGCGGCGCCCTTGCCGAGGTTGTCGAGCGCGCACACGACGATCGCGTGCCCGGTCGACTCGTCCTCGTAGAGCGCGATCTCGGCGCAGTCGGTGTGCTGGACGCGCGCGAGCTCCGGGGCCACATCCTCCGGCAGCACGCGCACGACATCGCTCGACGCATATGCGTCCTCGAGCAGCCCGCGCAGCTCGGCGGTCGGGCGGACGTAACACGTCGCGAGGAGGCCGCGGCGTACGGGCAGAAGGTGCGGGACGAAGCAGACGCCGAAGCCGAGCGCCTGCGCGATCTCCGGCGCGTGCTGGTGCGTGCCGACGCGGTACGGCGAGACGTTCTCGAGCACGAAGCCCGCGTGCGAGCTCGCCTTCAGCTCGCGGCCGGCACCCGACACCCCCGACTTCGCGTCGACGACGACGTTCTCATGGTCGATGGCGTCGACGAGCGGCGCGAGCGCGAGGATCGCGGCGGTCGCATAACAGCCGGGGTTCGCGATCAGCGGGCCGTCGGGCGGCCAGAGCTCGGGAATCGCATAGCTCCAGGCGCCCGGCCGCGGATGCTCGAAGCCGTACCACTGCGGGTAGAGCGAGGCCTCGAGGCGGTGTGCGCCGGAGAGGTCGACGACGACGGCGCCGGCCGGCGGCTCGAACGCGGCCGCCCGCTCGGTGCCGAGGCAGAGCACGATCAGGTCGGCGCCGGCGGCCGCGGCCTCGTCGTTTCGCACGAACGCGGGCAGCGAGCCGTTCAGGCGCACGTCGAACGCCGAAGCGGACGAACCCGCGAGCGAGTCCGAGCCGAGGGCGACGACCTCGAGCTCCGGGTGGCGGAGGGCCCGGTCGAGGGTCTCCTGCCCGGCGTAGCCGGAGGCCCCGAGGAGTGCCAGCGTCGGCATGACTTGCATAATACGCACAAATCCGCATAAGATGCAAGTCATGAGCCGCTCGGCCACACTCGTCCTCGAGGACGGGACCGTCTTCCCCGGGACGCTCGTCGGCGCCCCCGGCATCGCTGCGGGCGAGGCGTGCTTCACGACCGCAAGCGCCGGCTACGAGGAGGCGGCGACCGATCCGAGCTATGTCGCCCAGGTTCTCTGCTTCGCATATCCGCTCGTCGGCAACTACGGCGTCGATGCGGCGCGCGCCGAGTCCGACCGCGTGCAGGCCGAGGCAATCGTCATGCGCACGGCCCGGCCCGCGTGGGCGGCGTGGCTCCGCGAGCAGGAAGTCGTCGCGATCGCCGACGTCGACACGCGCGCGCTCGTCCGCCGCATCCGCGACGACGGCGTCCTTCGCTGCGCCGTCGGTGACGCGCCTGTCGCGGACCTGCATGCGCGCGCACTCGCCGAGCCGCCGATCGACGGCCGCCCGCTCGACCGGCACACCTGGACGGACGAGCCGTACTTCGTCGGCTCCGGCCCGCGCGTCGTCCTCGTCGACCTCGGCTGCAAGCGCTCGATCCCGCGGCGTCTCGCTGCCGCCGGCGTCGAGGTCGCGGTCGTCCCGGGCGACTGGGACGCCGACGCGATTCTCGAGCTCCAGCCGCGTGCGGTGCTCGTCGGCAACGGCCCCGGCGATCCGGCGGTGCTGCGCGGCCCGATCGAGACCGTGCGCGGGCTGCTCGGCCGCGTGCCGCTTTTCGGCATCTGCCTCGGCCACCAGCTGCTCGGCCTCGCGCTCGGGCTCGACACGTTCAAGCTGCCGTTCGGCCACCGCGGCGCGAACCATCCCGTGCGCGACGCGCGCACCGGCCGTGTGCTCGTCACCGTGCAGAACCACGGCTTCGCCGTGCAGGCCGACGAGTACGTGAGCCACATCTCGCTGAACGACGGCACGGTCGAGGGCCTCGCGGGCGACGACTTCGCGAGCGTGCAGTTCCACCCCGAGGCGGCACCAGGCCCGCTCGACGGGCTCCCGTTCTTCGACCAGGTGGCTGCCGCATGCCGCGCCGCGCGGACCTTCGCTCGATCCTGATCATCGGCTCCGGGCCGATCCGCATCGGCCAGGGGTGCGAGTTCGACTACTCCGCGTCGCAGGCGTGCCGCGTGCTGCGGCGCGAGGGTCTGCGCGTCGTGTTGATCAACTCGAACCCGGCGACGATCATGACCGACCCCGAGTGGGCGGACGCGACGTACATCGAGCCGCTCGACCTCGAGACGGTGACCGAGGTGATCGCGGCCGAGCGGCCCGACGCGCTGCTGCCGACGCTCGGCGGCCAGACCGCGCTCAACCTCGCGATCGAGCTGCACGAGGCGGGCGTCCTAGAGGAGTACGGCGTCGAGCTGCTCGGCGCAAGCGTCGACGCGATCCGCCGCGCCGAGGACCGCCTGCTCTTCCGCGAGGCGATGGTCGCCGCCGGCCTGCAGGTGCCCCGCTCCGAGGTAGTGACAGACTGTTACAAGGCCCCGGGACTCGTGCCCGCGATCGTGCGGCCGGCGTTCACGCTCGGCGGGCGCGGCGGCGGCATCGCGCGCACGCCGAAGGAGCTCGAGGTGCTCGTGGCCCGCGGGCTCGCCGCGAGCCCGGTCGGGCAGGTGCTCGTCGAGGAATCGCTCGAGGGCTGGCAGGAGTTCGAGCTCGAGGTGATGTGCGACGCGCGCGGCAATTGCGTCGTCGTCTGCTCGATCGAGAACCTCGACCCGATGGGCGTGCACACGGGCGACTCGTGGACCGTCGCGCCGCAGCAGACGCTCCCGGACGCCGAGTACCAGCGACTGCGCGAAGCGGCGTTCGCCTGCGCGCGCGCCGTCGGCGTCGCAACCGGCGGCGCGAACGTGCAGTTCGCGTACGAGCCGGAGACGCGCGCGCTGCGCGTCATCGAGATGAACCCGCGCGTGTCGCGCTCCTCCGCCCTCGCCTCGAAGGCGACGGGCTTCCCGATCGCGAAGCTCGCCGCGCTCCTCGCGATCGGCTACACGCTCGACGAGCTGCCGAACGACATCACACAGCAGACGACCGCGGCGTTCGAGCCGGCACTCGACTACGTCGCCGTCAAGGCGCCGCGTTTCGACTTCGCGAAGTTCCCGGACGCCGACGACCGGCTCGGCAGCGAGATGCGCGCCGTCGGCGAGTCGCTCGGCCTCGGCCGCACGTTCACCGAGGCATTCCTGAAGGCGTTGCACGGCCGCGAGATCGCGTACGACACGAGCGACCTCTCGCGGCGCGGCGAGCCGGTACCCGAGCGCTGGGACCTCTTGCTCGAGGCGGCGCGGCAGGGACTCGACCTGCCCGGCATCCACCCGTATTTCGCCGAGGAGCTGCGCGCCATCGCACGCGCCGAGCGGCTGCCGCCCGCCGAAGCGGCCCGGTTCGGCGTCGTGAAGGGCACGCGTGCGCAGCGTGGCCTTCCCGGCAGGCTCGCCGTCGACTCGTGCGCAGCCGAGTTCGAGGCCGAGACGCCGTACTTCTACCTCTCGTACGAGCCGTCGGACACGCCGCCGCAGCCGACCGGCAACGCGGTGATCGTGCTCGGCTCGGGCCCGAACCGGATCGGCCAGGGGATCGAGTTCGACTACTGCTGCGTGCACGCGGCGCAGACGTTCCGCGCGCTCGGCTACGAGGCCGTCCTCGTCAACCCGAACCCCGAGACGGTGTCGACCGACTACGACACCTCCGACCGCCTCTACCTCGAGCCGCTCACGCTCGAGCGCACACTCGACGTGTGCGCGCTCGAGCAGCCGCTCGGCGTCGTCGTCTCGTTCGGCGGCCAGACCCCGTTGCGGCTCGCGCCGGGGCTCCACGACGCCGGCGTACCGTTGCTCGGCGAGCCGCTCGCCGCGATCGACGCGGCTGAGGATCGCGTCCGGTTCGCGGGGCTGCTCGACGAGCTCGGGCTGCGCGCTCCGCCGTGGCGCGGCGCGTACGACGCAGCCGACGCGCGCGCGGCGGCCGAGGAGCTCGGCTATCCCGTGCTCGTCCGGCCGCACCACGTGATCGGCGGGCGCGGCATTCACATCGCACGCAACGCAGGTGAGCTCGCCGTCGAAGGGCCGTGCCTCGTCGACCGCTTCCTCGAGAACGCGATCGAGCTCGATGTCGACGTGCTCTGCGACGGCGACGATGCGTGGGTGGCGGCAATCCTCGAGCACGTCGAACGTGCGGGCAGCCACTCGGGCGACTCCGCGGTAGTCGTGCCGGCGCCGAGCGTGACGGCGCGCTGCGCGGACGAGATCCGCCGCGCCGCGACGGAGATCGCGCGCGGTCTCGGCGCGCGCGGCCTGCTCAACCTGCAGCTTGCGCTCGTCGGCGACGAGCTCTATGTGCTCGAGGCGAACCCGCGCGCGTCGCGCACGGTGCCGTTCGTCGCGAAGGCGACCGGTATCCCGCTCGTCGAGCACGCGTGCCGCCTCCTACTCGGCGAGCCGCTCGCGGCCCTCGCCCTGCCCGAGCGCGTCGAGCCGACCCGCGCGTGGGCGAAGGAGGCGATCTTCCCGAGCGACCGCTACGCGGGAGCGGCCGTACGTGGCCCGGAGATGCGGTCGACCGGCGAGGTCATGGCGAGCGGC
>JANMQZ010000060.1:0-3616 GCA_031370755.1 Actinomycetes bacterium | reverse complement strand
GTCGCGGGCGAGACGGCGGCGCGTCACCACCCGACGATCGGGGCGGACGAGTTCGAGAAGAACGACCTGCTCAAGCTCGAGAAGGAGACCCTCGGGCTGTACGTCTCCGACCATCCGCTGACCCCGATCCGCGACCAGCTCCGCCGCAAGACCGACTGCACGATCAACGAGATCGAGCGGCGGCGTGACGGCGAGGTCGTGATCGTCGGCGGCATCGTCTCGTCGCTCAAGCAGATGACGACGAAGAAGGGCGACCCGATGGTGTTCGCCGGTCTCGAAGACGTCACGGGCTCGTGCGAGGTCGTCGCGTTCAACTCGGTGTACGCGCACGCGCGCGACCTCCTCGTGCAGGACCGGGTGATCATCGTCAAGGGCCGCATCGACCAGAAGGGCGCAGGCGAGACGAAGCTCGTCGCGATCGAGGTCACCGGGTTCGAAGCGACGCCCGAGCGCAAGGAGGTGCGGCTGAAGGTCGACGCGCGCATCGCGCCGGCCGGCATCATCCGCGAGCTCGCGCTGCTCGTCAAGGACTTCCCCGGCGAGGCGCCGGTGTACGTCGACGTCGTCACGTCGGTCGGCTCGAAGCTGCTCGAGCTCGGGCCGAACTACCGCGTCCGGCCGGTGCCGGACTTCTTCGCCGAGGTGAAGCACCTGCTCGGCGAAGCGGCCGTCGCGTAGCTGCTGGTAGACCATAGGGGTGAAGGTCGCCCTCGTCACCGGTGCGAACACCGGCATCGGCCTCGCGATCGCCGCGCGGCTGCTCGCCGACGGTTACGTGCTCGGGTACGCGACCGCGGCCGACGACGCCGCGGCGAAGAGCCAGTACGACGAATTCCGCAAGAAGTACGGAGACGACAACGTCGTCTGGGTGTGGGGCGACCTCGCCGACCCTGCCGTCCCCGAGCAGCTCGTCGCGTCGACGGTTCGCGACGCCAGCCGGATCGACGTGCTCGTGAACAACGCCGGCATCGTGACTGCGAAGCCGGTCCTCGACCTCACCGTCGCCGACTTCGACCTCACGTTCGCCGTCGACGTTCGCGCGAGCTTCCTGCTTGCGCAGGCGGCGGCGCGGCAGATGCCCGACGGCGGCTCGATCGTGAACATCACGTCCGTCCACGAGCACATCCCGCGGCCGGGCCTCTCCGTCTACGCCGCGGCGAAGGCCGCGCTCGGCATGCTCAGCCGCTCGCTCGCGCTCGAGCTGGCGGAGCGGAAGATTCGCGTCAACTCCGTCGCACCCGGCGTGATCGCCACGCCGCGGAACGAAGGCGACGCGGGCACGCTCGACTCGGAGGTGCCTCTCGGCCGTCCCGGCAAGCCGGCGGAGGTCGCCGGGCTCGTCGCGTGGCTCTGTTCCGACGAGGCCGCGTATGTCACGGGCCAGAGCTACATCATCGACGGCGGGATGACCCAGCAGGTCGTCAAGATCCCGGCGGGCTAGTCGCAGCCCGCGTCCCGGAGTAGGCTCGCGACCGTGGCGCGCGCGGGCGACGTCCTGGAAAACCCGGCGGCGGGCGACCGGCTCGTCTTCTTGCGCACGGCCGCCGAGACCGGCGGCGAGGTGCTCGAATACGAGCTGACGTTCGTCCCTCGCGGGTTCGCCGTACGCGACCACTTACACCCGCACCAGAGCGAGCGGCACGAAGTGCTCGAAGGATCACTCGGGCTCGTCGTCGGGGGACGCGAGCTGCGTCTCGGGCCGGGCGACACCGAGGATGTTCCTCCCGCGACTCGACACCGAATCTTCGCCACGCAGGACACACCCCTGCGTGCCCGCTTCGCCCTGCGCCCGGCACTCGAGTCCGAGGTTCTGCTCGAGACACTCTTCGGGCTTGCGCGCGACGGAAAGGTCGGGCGCAGCGGTAACCCGTCGCCGCTCCAGCTCGCGGTGATCTTCTCCGAGTTCGCGGACCTCGGGCGCCCGCCGAAGCCACCCGCAGCCCTGCAGAAGGCGCTCTTCGCACCGTTTGCAGCACTCGGCCGCGCGCGAGGGTATCGCGCGCGCTACCCGGCGTACAGCGAGGGCGTGAGCGACGGAGGAGAGTACGTCTTCATCGACGAGTGGCATGTCGACGCTCCCCCGGAGGCAGTCTTCGACGCGATCGCGGACGCGAGCACCTACCCGGACTGGTGGCGCCCCGTCTACATCGAGACGACGGCCGACGGCCCGCCCGAGGTCGGGCGCACGTCACGCCAGCATTTCAAGGGCAGGCTCCCGTACCACCTGCACACGCGCTCGACGATCACGCGCTACGAGCGGCCAACGGTCGTCGGCGCGGACGTCGAAGGCGACCTGCGCGGACGCGGGCTCTGGACCCTCACGCCGCGTGACGCCGGCACGCACGTGCGGTTCGACTGGCGCGTGTACGCCGAGAAGCCGATCGTGCGAGCGCTCACGCCCGTGCTCCGTCCACTCTTTCGGTGGAACCACGCCTGGGCGATCGCCCGCGCCCAGGCCGGGCTCGAGCCATATGCCCGCCGGCACGGCTCGACTCCGGCGCCCTAGCGCCGGCTCTTCCACGCCTTGTACTCCGCCGGCATGCAGCCCGCACACGGCCGGTAGCCCGCGGCGATCGCCGTCGCCTCGTCCGCGAAGAACACGCGCTGCTTCACGTAGTGCCCTTTCGCAATCCAGCGCGCCGCGCCGGCGCACTCGAGCCGGCCGTAGATCTTGTTCTTTCGGTGGCCGCCGAGCGTGCCGGGAATCTCGGAAAGCACGTGCTTTCCGTCCGCCCCGATCAGCTTGTACACGCCGACACGCTACCGTGGACGCCCGTGCCGAAGTCCAACCTCACAGCCACCCGCGACGATCTGCGGAATGTCGCGATCGTCGCCCACGTCGATCACGGCAAGACGACCCTCGTCGACGCCCTGCTTTGGCAGGCCGGCTCGTTCCGCGCGAACCAGGACGTGAACGAGCGTGTCATGGACTCGATGGACCTCGAGCGCGAGAAGGGGATCACGATCCTGGCCAAGAACACGGCCGTTCGCGTCGGCGACGTGAAGCTCAACATCATCGACACCCCGGGCCACGCGGACTTCGGCGGCGAGGTCGAGCGCGGCCTGACGATGGTCGACGGCGTCCTTCTCCTCGTCGACGCCTCCGAGGGGCCGCTGCCACAGACGCGCTTCGTGCTCCGCAAGGCTTTGCAGGCGCGGCTGCCGGTCGTGCTCGTCGTCAACAAGATCGATCGCGACGACGCGCGCCCGCAGGAAGTCATCGACGAGGTCTACGAGCTCTTCCTCGACCTCGACGCCGACGAGTCGCAGATCGAGTTTCCGATCGTCTACGCGAACGCGCGCGCGGGCAAGGCCGGGCTGAAGCCCGACGAGCTCGCCGACGACCTGAAGCCGCTCGTCGACACGTTGCTCGCAACCGTTCCCGCGCCTTCGTACGACCCGAGCCATCCGCTGCAGGCGCTCGTCACGAACCTCGACGCGTCGCCCTACGTCGGCCGCCTCGCGCTCTGCCGGATCATGCACGGGCACATCAAGAAGGGCCAGCAGGTCGCGTGGTGCCGCTCCGACGGGCAGATCGAGAACGCGCGCCTCACCGAGCTCTTCGTCACCGAGGCGCTCGACCGCGTCCCCGCCGACGAGGCGGGACCGGGGGACA
>JANMQZ010000049.1:0-9405 GCA_031370755.1 Actinomycetes bacterium | reverse complement strand
TGTTGGCGCGATCCTTGAAGCTGAGATACGACGGCACCGCGATCGCGAGCAGGATGCCGAGAATGATGATGACGACCAAGAGCTCGATCAGGGTGAAACCCTGCTCGGAGCCGAGGCGTGCCTTCAGGCGAGAAGTCATGTGAGGCGCATCTCCTTATTGCTTGAGGGGCGGATCATGTTCGTAGGGCGGCTCCTGCACCTATCGGCAGCGCCAGGACCGAGTCGGCGCACCCGAATGGGGGAGTCGTACTCCGATGTGTCACCCACAGCGGGGGATGCGATACGGGACTCAAGGCTCAGTAGAGCCGTGCCGATAGCTCGGTCGAGGGACAATGGAGACACTTACTTCAATCGACGGCCTGCTCGAGCAGATGGTCGCGCTCGGCGCGTCCGACCTGCACGTCACGGTCGGAAGCCCGCCGGCGTACCGCGTGCGCGGGCACATCAGCCGCATGGACGGCATCCAGCCGTTCACGTCCGATGACACGCGCGCCCTCCTCTATCGGATCCTCTCGAGTGAGCAGCAGAAGCAGTTCGAGCTGAATCGCCAGCTCGACTTCGCATACGCGATGCCGGGCCTGGCCCGCTTCCGCGTCAACGTCTACTACCAGAGCGAGTCCGTCGGCGCGGCGTTCCGCCTGATTCCGACGGAGATCAAGTCGCTCGAGGAACTGAACCTTCCCCCGATCCTCCACACACTCGCCGAGTATCCGCGCGGTCTCGTGCTCGTCACGGGCCCGACCGGCTCCGGTAAGTCGACGACGCTCGCGGCGATCATCGACGAGATCAATCGCACGCGCGCCGAGCACATCCTCACCGTCGAGGATCCGATCGAGTTCGTGCACCGCCACAAGCGGTGCATCGAGAACCAGCGCGAGATCGGCCCCGACGCAACAAGCTTCGCGAATGCACTGAAGGCTGCGCTCCGCCAGGACCCGGACGTGATCCTCGTCGGCGAGATGCGCGACCTCGAGACGATCTCCACCGCGCTCACCGCTGCGGAGACCGGCCACCTCGTCTTCGGCACCCTGCACACGCAGAGCGCGCCGTCGACGATCGACCGCATCGTCGACGTCTTCCCGCCTGAGGCGCAGGAGCAGGTGCGCATCATGATCGCCGGCTCGCTTCAGGCGGTCGTCACGCAGGCGCTGCTGCCGACCGCGGACGGCAGCGGCCGCGTCGCGGCACTCGAGATCCTCCTGCCCGACGACGCCGTCCGGAACTTGATTCGGCAGGCAAAGGTCGAGCAGGTGTACTCGATCATGCAGACCAACACCGCTCGAGGCATGCAGACGATGGAGCAGGCGCTCGCGGATCTCGCGTCCCGCCGCGTCGTCAGCCTCGAGGACGCGCTCACCCGCTCGAGCCGGCCTGACCAGCTTCTGGGCATCCTCGAGCGCTCGGGCTTCGACGTCGAAGGCGCGATGGCGCAGACGGCGGCGCAGGAAGGTCCGCACGCCGCGCATGCCGCACCTGCTGCGGCGCCGGCCTTGCGCGTGGCGGGGAGCTGACATGAGCGACTCGATCTGGAAGAAAGAGGTCTCGTTCAAGCGGAAGCCGAAGGAGGCGCCCGCCGACGTCGCGTCCGTGGAGCCCGTCGTGGCCGACGAGCCGAAGCAGTCGCTCCTGAAGAAAGAGATCTCGTTCAAGCGCAAGCCGAAGGCTGAGAAGGCACCGAAGGCCGAGAAGGCGCCGAAGGCCGAGAACGCGCCGAAGGCCGAGAAGACGCCGAAGGCCGAGAAGCAGTCGTTCCTGAAGAAGGAGATCTCGTTCTCGCGCAAGCCCAAGGACGAGCTCGACTGGGAGGCGCCGAAGCTCGAGAAGCAGTCGCTCTTGAAGAAGGAGATCTCGTTCTCGCGCAAGCCCAAAGTCGACCGTGAGATCGAGCGGCTCGCGCAGGAGGCGGCGCAGGCCGTCGCCGCCGAGACGCCGGTGGTCGAGGTCGCACAGCCGACCGAGCTCGCCGAGGCGTTCGTCGCCGCGATGCCCGATCCGGAGCCGGTCGTCGAGCTGCCGGCCGAGGCTGCGCCGATTCTCGAGCCCGCGCCTGCGTTCGACGTCGTTCGCGAACAGGTCGAGACCGTGGCGCCGATTCTCGAGCCGGCGCCGACCCTCGAGCTCTTGCACGCCATCGACGAAGTGCCCGCCGTCGAGGCCGTGCCTGACGTCCCCGTGGAGCCCGCCGTCGAGGAGTGGCTTCCCGCCGAGCCTGTCGCCGAGCAGAGCGCGGAGCCGTGGCTTGCCGAGCCCGAGCTCCCGCCCGCGCCGGAACCGGTCGTCGCCGTGCACCCGCCCGTTCCCGCCGCCGAGCTGCCCGAGCTCGACGAGCCGGCTGCGAGCGTTCCGTTCTGGAAGAAGGACGTTTCGCTTTCGCGGAAGCCGAAGGCTGCGAAGCCCGCGAAGACGCCGAAGGCAGCGAAGGTCAAGACCGAGTCGACCGGCCCGTTCTGGAAGAAGGAGCTCTCGCTCGGCCGCAAGAAGGCCGTTGTCGACCCCGAGGCGTTCGAGCTGCCGAAGACGAAGGCGGCGCCGTTCTGGAAACGCGAGCTCGCGCTGCCGAAGCCCGGCCGTCCGAACCTCCCGTCGGGCCGCAAGAAGCAGGGCGGTCACAAGACGCAGCGCCTCGTCGGGTTGAAGATCGGCGCCTCGCAGCTCGCTGCAGCCCGCGTCTCGAACAACGGCGTTGCCGAGCTGCAGCAGGTAGCGCGTGAGCCGCTTGCGGCCGGTGTCGTCGTCGGCGGCGAGCTCCGCGATCCGGAGGCGCTCGGCGCCGCGCTCAAGGCGTTCTTCGCCAAGCACAAGCTGCCGAAGAAGGGCGTGCGGCTCGGCATCGCGAGCAACCGCATCGGCGTCCGCATCATCGACATCGTCGGCGTCGCCGAGGAGAAGCAGCTCGCGAACGCCGTGCAGTTCCGCGCTCAAGAGGCATTGCCGATCCCGCTCGACGAAGCGGTGCTCGACTACCGCGTGCTCGACGAATCCGTCGACGCGGAAGGACAGAGCGTCAAGCGCGTCCTGCTCGTCGTCGCCTACCGCGAATTGGTCGAGCGCTACATCAGCGCCTGCAGGAAGGCCGGCATCGCACTCGCCGGCATCGACCTCGAGGCCTTCGCCCTGCTGCGCGCCCTCGGGGCACCCGCCGACCGCGAGGGTTCCGCGCTCGTCGCGATCGCGATCGGCCACGATCGCTCGACGTTTGCCGTCTCCGACGGCCGCATCTGTGAGTTCACGCGCGTCGTCGAGTGGGGCGGCTCGTCGCTGAACGTGGCGCTCGCGCGCGCGTTCGACAGCACACCGTCCGAAGTCGAGGCCTTGAAGAAGGGTCTGTCGCTCGAGACGGGCTGGGTCTCCGAGGAGTTGTCCGCCGAAGACTCCGCGATCGCGCTCGATGCAGTGCGGCGCCAGATCCAGTCGTTCGCGCGCGAGCTCGTCTCGTCCCTCCAGTTCTACCAGAACCAGCCCGCCAGTCTCGGCATCGGCGAGATCGTGATCACAGGTGGGACAGCAGAGCTTCCCGGCCTGGCCGAGGAGATCGAGCGCCTCATCGGCGTGCGCGTCCGCATCGGAAATCCGCTTGCTCGTCTCAAGGTTGCGAAGCGCGTCACGGCCGGCGATCACGCGGGCTCGTTCGCGGTTGCGATCGGACTGGGGATCGAAGACTGATGCGTGCCGTCAACCTCCTGCCACGCGACATGCAACAGCGCAAGAGCTTCCGCGAAGAGGATCCCGCGGTCGTCGTCGGCTCCGCGCTCGGCGTGATCGTCATGATCGCGCTCGGTGCGGCGTTCTTCGTCGCGCACGGCAAGGCGAACACGCAGCAGGCGAGGCTCACGAAGGCGCAGCTCGAGCTCGCGGCCCTGTCGGAGAAGAAGCGCGAGGCACAGAAGCCGGTGAAGCCGAGCGCGCCGATCACGCCGATCGTGCCGCCCCCCGCCATCACCGGCCAGGAAGCGAGCTGGCTCTCCGCAGTGAGCGCGAACCTGTCGCAGCGCATCGCATTCGATCGCGTGCTGCGCGACGTCTCGCTGGTCATCCCGGATGACATCACGCTTTCGTCCATGACGATGTCGGCGCCCCTCTCCACCGTCGCGGTGCCCGGTGTCCCGCCGCCGGCCTCGTCGCAGGGCTTCGTCATCGCAGGCAGCGCGTACTCGTACGACAGTGTCGCACGCTTGCTTTCGCGTCTCGCGCTCGTCCCCGATCTCAACACCGTCACGCTGACGAGCACCGGCTCGGGAGCCGCAGCCGGCGCGACCGGTAGCGGTGGCGGCGGCGTGCAGTTCAGCATCAGCGCGGCGATCAAGGGCGCGCCGGCACCGCCTGCTCCCGCAGTGATTCCTCCGGCCCCGGCCGACACGACGACGGGAAGCAGCTCATGAGAGGCAAGAAGATCTCGCGCAGGGGAGCGGTCATCCTGATCGTCGGCGGCGACCTGCTGCTGCTCGTCCTCGGCTGGTTCATGCTCGTCTCGCCGCAGCGGTCGACGGCGCAGTCGATCGCCCGGTCGGCGCAGGCAACCGAGGTGCAGGTGGAACAGGCGAACTCGCCTGCGTCGAACATCGTCCACCCGGTGACGCAGCCGAAGCAGCCGGAGATCCGGACCGCCTATCTCTACAAGTTGTCGAAGGCGATGCCGATGACGGCTGACATGCCGAATTTGCTCCTCGAGCTGAGTCAGACCGTGCGCGCATCGGGAGTCGAGCTGAACTCGATCTCGCCGACCCCTGCCGACGCGACGACCGGCATCACGTCGATCACGCTCACGGTGAAGGGCGACTTCTACTCGCTCACAGACCTGCTCTACCGGCTGCGCAGCCTCGTCGCGGTTCGCGACGGCGCGCTCGACGTCTCCGGCCGCCTCTTCGCGGTCAAGTCCGTCGGCTTCACGCCGGACGGCCAGGGCACGTCACTCGACGCCAATATTCAGTTGAACACCTACACGTTCGGTGCTGCCGCGCAAGCGGCGGCAGCTGCGGCGGCGGCGCCAGCGTCGACGCCTTCAACCACGACCGGCGAGACGACGTCAAGTGCGTCGGCCGACGCTGCGCCCTAGTCGGCGAGAAGGAGAGTAGACGTGGCACGGAAAAACGTCGCCGACGCAGCAAAAGCGAAGGCGGAAAAGCAGAAGAAGATCGTGATCGGCCTCGGCGTGGTGCTCGCGCTCGCGATGGCGTACGCGGTGCACACGATGATGGCGATGAACAAGAGCAATGCGTCGTCGAAGCCCCAGGTTGCTGCGGACACGACGGCGTCCGTCGCTCCGGCTCCGGCCGCGGCGACACCTTCGGCGCTCCCGGCTGCCCCGACGCTCGGTGGAGCCGCGGCTCCGGCTACGTCGTCGTTGACGGCTACGGGTGCGCTCTCGACGAACCTCGTGAACGCGGTGCAGCCGCCGGCCGACTCGGGCCAGCTGCAGTCGTTCTCGCTCTTCGAGAGCAAGGATCCCTTCCATTCGAGCGGGCCCAGCTCCGGCGGCGGCGGCGGAACGTCGTCCTCGGGCGGTGGCACGAGCAAGCCGCCGAAGACGCCGCCCGCTCCTCCGACTGCACCGCCGAGCTCCGCTGTCATCTCGGTGAACGGCGTCAGCGAGTCTGTGACCTCGGGCGGGAACTTCCCCGCGGCGAACCCGCTGTTCCAGCTCGTCTCGCTCTCCGGATCGGTCGCACGAGTCGCCGTCGTCGGTGGCTCCTACGCGAACGGCTCGCCGACGCTGACGCTCAGGGTGAACAAGCCGGTGACGCTTGCGAACACCGCGGACGGCACGCGGTACACGCTGACACTGCAGCCGCAGGGCACCGTTGCCGGCGGTTCGGCATCCGCCGCTGCACCGTCGGGCTCGACCACCACGACGTCGGGCGGCTAGCAATCTCCTTGGTGCCTGGCTCCGCGCACGCGGAGCCAGGCACCGCTTGTCGCGGCGGTCAGCAACCTGCTTCAAGCAGGTTGCAGTCGTTGGCTTCGGTCGCGCGTCTCGACGACTGCAACCAGGCTGAAGCCTGGTTGCGGTTTGCAGTCGTTGGCGCTGCCCTACGGTGCGACGTTCGGATCGAACAAAGAGCTCTCGCGTGCGAGCACGCTCGCGGAGTTCTTCGGATCGCGCACGACGATCGTGACCTGCTTGACGTAGGCGGTCGACGATGCGTTCGGCTGCACCATGATGATGTAGATGAAGACCGGGTACGACTGGCCGTCGGGGCCGGTCACGAGCTGCACGGCCTTCGTCGGATCGGGGGAGAGGCCGCTCGGCAGGTTGGCCGAGCTCGACGCCGCGATCGGCGTGTAGCCCGTTCCGGTCGTCGCCTGCGTCACCCAGAGCGGCGACG
Source organism: Actinomycetes bacterium (assembly GCA_031370755.1). Classification (GTDB taxonomy): domain Bacteria; phylum Actinomycetota; class Thermoleophilia; order Gaiellales; family Gaiellaceae; genus Palsa-739. The sequence goes on along the minus strand of JANMQZ010000049.1, from coordinate 3,082 downwards.
AGGCGGGCGTCGAATAGTTGTAGTAGGTCACGCTGCCGTACGCCGCCGTGTCAGCCTGGTACTTCGAGTACCAGGTGGACGTGCTGTTCGGGATCCCGTTCGGATAGCCCGAGACGTCGGCCCCGCCGCCGGAGGGCGCGTTGAGGTAGATCGCCTTGTTCTGGAGGGCGCGGAAGACCTCCATCGTCTTGTCGGCGACCGCGGACCCGTTCGAGGTCGCGGCCGAGCGGCTGACCGCGAGGGCGCCCGACTGGAACGTGGCCACGAGGGCGAGGATGCCGACGTTCAGCACCACCATCGCGATCACGAGCTCGATCAGGCCAAAGCCTTCTTCCTCACGGGCACGCAGCTGCACCCTTCTCGTATCGGCACCGGGGCTCGACCCCTCAAGGGGCCGCGTACCCCTGCCGATAGGGAAATCGTGGCCTCCTTCGCCTATTCGGCGATCAATTCCCAGGGCGTCGAGCTCTCGGGCGAGATCAACGCCGCCGACCTCGGTGCGGCGCGCGAGCTCCTGCGCGTCAAGGGCCTCCTTGCCCAGTCGATCAAGGAGATCGCCGAGGGCTCCGGCCTCGGCCAGACCTCGATCGGCAACAAGAAGGTCAAGCCGAAGTCGCTTCAGATCTTCTCGCGCCAGTTCGCGACGATGATCGAGGCCGGCCTCAATGTCGTCAGCGCGCTCGTCATCCTCGAGGAGCAGACGGACGACCAGGCACTCGGCGCGGTCATACTCGAGCTGCGCAAGGACGTCGAAGGCGGCCTGCTGCTCTCCGAGGCGATGAACCGCCACCCGAAGGTCTTCTCGCGCCTCTATGTCTCGATGGTCGAAGCCGGCGAGGCCGCCGGCATCCTCGACATCGTGCTCGACCGCGTCGCGTTCCAGATCGAGAAGCAGGAAGCGATCCGCCGCCGCGTCAAGAGCGCGATGGTGTATCCGACGATGGTGTTGATCTTCGCGACGCTCGTGCTGATCGGAATGCTGATGTTCCTCGTCCCGATCTTCGTCAAGATCTTCGCGTCGCTGAACGGCCAGCTGCCGACGCTCACCGCGTACGTCGTCGCGGTGTCGAATCTGCTCCGCAGCAAGCCGTACCTGATCCTGCTCATTCCGTTCAGCCTGTGGATGTTCTTCAAGTGGAAGAAGACCGAGAACGGCCGCAAGAAGTGGGACGCCTTCAAGCTGAAGCTGCCGATGCGAATCGGCGACACGGTGCTGAAGATCACGATGGCACGCTTCTCGCGCACACTCTCGACGCTCGTCGCGGCCGGCGTCGACATCATCAAGGCGCTCGAGATCACGGGTCAGACCTCGGGCAACTGGGTGATCGAGGAAGCACTCGCCGGCGTGCGCGCCAAGGTGCACGAAGGTGTGCCGATCGCACAGCCGCTGCTCGAGAACGAGATCTTCCCGCCGATGGTCGCGCAGATGGTCAAGATCGGCGAGGAAACGGGAGAGCTCGAGAAGATGCTCTCCAAGATCGCGGACTTCTACGAAGACGAAGTCGATGCGTCGGTGCAGTCGCTGACGTCGATCGTCGAGCCGATCATGATGATCGGCGTGGGCGTCATGGTCGGCATCATCATCATCTCGATGTACATGCCGATGTTCAAGATGCTGACACTCGTCAAGTAGCGCCCCTTTCCGACACGCAAGCGGTGCCCACCCGGCTCGCGCTCCTTGCTCGTATGCGTCGTCGCCGCGGGCGACATGACTCCTAAATGCGTTGAATCGCGGCGTTTGCCGTTGTAGCTTGACGCACAAGCTTCGAGGCGGACAACTGAGAGGGTCTCACGGAGAAAGGGGACTCCACGTGCTGCGCATTTCCAGTTTCAAGCGAAGGAGGCGGGTGCTGCTCCCGCTCGCAGGCCTCGCAGCTCTCGTGGCCTCGGCCGTTGCGTACGCCGCGGTTGCGGATGCGCCGTGGCCGATGGGCGGGCAGAACATCAACGACACGCGGGCGTCGACGTCGAACCTCAACGCGGAGAACGTGAAGCATCTCGCGTTGAAGTGGAAGCTCACGACGCACGGTGACGTGTCGGCGACGCCGGCCGTCGTCGGGGGTGCGCTCTACTTCCCCGACTGGGCGGGTTACATGTACAAGGTCGACACCGAGACCGGTGCCGTGATCTGGTCGCACCAGGTGAGCGAGTACGACCACGTGCCTGGAGCGGTTGCGCGCACGAGCCCGACCGTCGACGGCGACACCGTCTACATCGGCGACCAGAACGGCGGCAACCTGCTCGCCCTCGACGCGGCGAACGGCAACCTGCGCTGGTCCGCGCCGCTCGGAGGCGGCAACCCGTTCGCGATCGACACGCAGTCGCCGATCGTCTACCAGGGTGTCGTCTACGCCGGCCTCGCTTCGAGCGAAGAGGGCGCCGTCGCGTTCATCCCGAACTACCCGTGCTGCTTCTCGCGCGGCTCATTCAGCGCCGTCGACGCGGCGACCGGCCACATCCTCTGGCAGAAGTACATGGTGCCGCTGGGGTACAGCGGCGGTGGCGTCTGGTCGAGTACCGCGGCGATCGATCCGGGAAGCCGCACGGTGTACATCACGACGGGCAACAACTACTCGGTCCCGCAGAGCGCGAAGGATTGTCAGCAGAACGGCGGGACTTCGACGCAATGCCTGCCGGCGGACAACTACATCGATTCGATCGTTGCGCTCGACATGGGCACGGGTGCGGTGAAGTGGGCGACAGGCGTCGGCGGCTTCGACGACTGGAACGTCGCCTGCATCTTCACGCTCGTCAATCCGAACGCCTGCCCGGTGAACGCCGGACCTGACTACGATTTCGGCTCCGGCCCGAACCTCTTCACGATCAAGGTGAAGGGCAAGGACAGGCTCGTCGTCGGCGCGGGCCAGAAGTCCGGCCAGTACTGGCTCCTCGACGCCAGTGACGGTCACATCCTCTGGAGCGCCGCACCGGGGCCGGGCTCGACGCTCGGCGGCATCGAGTGGGGGACGGCGACGGACGGCAAGCGGATCTACATCGCGGAGACGAACTACTACCGCATCCCGCACCAGCTTCCGGACGGCACGACAATCACGTCCGGGGCTTTCGTCGCGCTCGACGCGGC
>JANMQZ010000044.1:0-15701 GCA_031370755.1 Actinomycetes bacterium | reverse complement strand
TCCTCGTGCCGCCGCGCCGGCATCGCTCGTTCCCGCTCTCCGAGCGGTGACCGGCGGGGGCTCGTCGATCGAGCCGGTGCAGGCGCTCCTGCGCGTGCTCGGTGCGGGCCGCGACGTCGCCGAGCTCGGCACAGCGTTAGGCGAGGGTTCCGCCGCACTTGCGGAGACCGCGCGCACCGTCGTCACGGTCGAGCTCGACCCGGAGCGCGCCGCGCTGGCGCGCACGAGACTCGCGCGGTTCGCGAACGTCGAGCTGCTCGAGGGCGACGCCTACGAGCTCCTCCGCGGACGCGGCCCGTTCGGGCTCGTCTTCGCGGATGGCGGCGCCTACGACTGGGAGCAGATCCTCGACCTGCTCGAGCCGGGCGGCCTGATCGTGAAGGACGACCTGACGCCAGGACGCGCGATCGACGGCGATCCCGTCCGCACCTTCCTCTTGCGCGATCCCCGTGTCGCGGCGGTCGAGATCCTGACGACACCCGAGTCGGCGGCGATCGTCGCGGTCAAGCGCTAACCGAAGAAGGACTGCGCGACCTCGAACCACTTGGGTGGCACGGTCTTCAGCTCTGCCGTCGCCTCCGCGAGGGAGACCGAGACTATGTCGTCGCCGCGCAGCGCGGCCATCTGGCCGAACTGCCCCGTGTGCGCGAGCTCCGCAGCCTTCAGCCCGTAGCGGGTCGCGAGCACGCGGTCGCGCGCGGTCGGCGTGCCGCCGCGCTGCACATGCCCGAGCACCGTGACGCGCGTCTCGAAGCCGGTGCGCTGCTCGATCTCGCGGCCGAGCACCTCGCCGACGCCGCGGTGCGCGAGGATCACGTGTCCGAACTGATCGGTCTCGCCCGAGTCCTCTTCGAAGCCTGGCAGCTCGCAGCCCTCGCTCGCGACGACGATCGAGAAGTTCTTCCCCCGGGCGTGGCGCTTGCGGATCGTCTCGGCGACCTCGTCGAAGTCGACCGGCTGCTCGGGGATGAGGATCACGTCCGCGCCGCCCGCGATGCCGCTCATCACTGCGATCCAGCCGGCGTGCCGCCCCATCACCTCGACGACCATGACGCGGTTGTGCGACTCCGCCGTCGTGTGCAGGCGGTCGATCGCTTCGGTCGCGATCGACACAGCCGTGTCGAAGCCGAACGTGTAGTCGGTGCCGGAGAGGTCGTTGTCGATCGTCTTCGGCACGCCGACGACCGGAACCTGATGCTCGGTGAAGAGCCGGGAGGCCACGCCGAGCGTGTCCTCGCCGCCGATCGCGACGAGCGCGTCGAGCTCGCGGTCGCGGATGTTCGCGAGCACCTTCTCGACGCCGCCGTCGAGCTTGTACGGGTTCGTCCGGCTCGTGCCGATGATCGTCCCGCCGCGGGGGAGGATCCCCGAGACCTCCTTCGGGCCGAGATCGCGAAAGCTCCCGTCGACCAGGCCCCGCCAGCCCTCGAGGATCGCGACGCAGTCCCAGCCCTCGGTGTCGGAGGCGCGGACGACCGCACGGATGACCGCGTTGAGGCCTGGGCAGTCCCCGCCGCCCGTGAGCATGCCGATCGTTTTCGCCACGAGGTCTTCAGTCTTACGAAAGTCCCCCACCGGGGGTACATGGGATGCACGTTTTCCGCCGATGATCTGACCACGAACGTGCGGCTATTGCGGCGAAGGAACCCTCGATGACTGATCACCCCACCGCCGGCGCGGCGGAAACCCGCCCGGCCCCAGAGCAACTCGGCACCCTGCTCTTGAAGCGCGGCCTGATCACGGCCGAGCAGCTGACGATTGCGCTCGCCGACCAGGAGGCATCGGGTGACCCGCTTGGGAAGATCGTCGTGGCGCGCGGGTTCGCGAGCCCGGCGACGGTCGCGCAAGCGCTCGCCACGCAGCACGGTGGGCTGCTGAAGACGGAATACGGATTTGCGACGGGGTTTGGATCCGCGCCTGGGACACCGGTGGCTGCGCTCAGTGCACCGCCGGTGACCCAGCGCGTTATCGGTCGAGCGCCTGCTGCGCTTGTGACTCCGCCCGTTCAGACCGAGCCGGACGCCGAGTCGCTGCGCGACGAGATCGCCCACGCCTCCGCCGAGACCGAGCGGCTGCGCGACGACAACAAGCGCCTTGCCCAGCTGCGCGGCGAGCTCGAGCAGCGTCTCGCGGCCGAGTCGCAGCGCGCCCAGTCGCTCGAGCGCGAACTCGCGTCGGCGAAGGAGGCGGCACCTGCCTCGGGCGGCGAGCTCGAGCAGCAGCGAATCGCGACGCTCGAGGCGGAGGTTGCAGCCCGCGACGCCGCAATCCAGGACTTCAAGGAGACGGGCGAGGGCTGGAAGACGGCGCTTGCCGAGCGTGACGACGCGATCCGCGGCCTCGTCGCGGCCCGCGACGAAGCGCTCGCCCAGGTCGAGGCGGCGAAAGCCGAGTCCGGCGACGCCGCGGAGACCGAGGTCGAGCTGCACGTGGCGAAGGCCGACCACGAGGCGAAGATCGCCGAGCTCGTCGCCGCGCGCGACGAGGTGCTCATGCAGCTTCGCGCCACGAAGGCCGAGCTCGCCTCGCGCGAGGTGAAGCTTCCGGAGATCGTCGCGGCACGCGACGCCGCCGAGGCGGAGCTCGAGCAGGCGAAGGCCTCGCTCGCCGGCCGCGACACGGCGATCGCGCACCTGATTGCGAAGCACGAAGCGGTGCTCGCCGAGGCCGCGGCGTCGCCCGCCGATCCGTGGGCATCCGCCGAGCGGCATCTCCTCTTCTTCCAGGGTGCCGAGGGCTACGAGCTCGTCGAACGTGCCGGGCCTCCGCCCGCCGCCGGCGACCGCGTCGAGGTTCCGGGCGGCGCGTGTTTCGTCGCGCGCATCGCAGCGTCGCCGGCTCCGGGGCCGCGCCTGCCCTGCGCGTACCTCATCGCCGCCTAGAGGCTCTCACACAATGAAGTTCGACACAATCGCTCATTGTGTGAGAGCCTCGAAGCCCGTAACTGGCCGCGGGGGTCGTTCGTTCGACTCTCGATGGCGGTGACGATGCTGATCTCGAGCCTGACGTTGCTCGGTGGAATGCTCGGCTCTCTCGGGCTCCTCGCACGATCGCGGAGCGTCGCGTCGATCGCCCGCGAGCGGTAGCACCGCGGCCGCGGATGCTCGCGCGCACGCTCCTCGCTCTCGTTCTTGCCGCCGTCCTGCTCGCAGGGTGCGGCTCGCAGACACTGCAGCAGCAGTCGACGAGCCTGAAAGCGCTCGCCGCCGAAGGCGGCCTGCTCGCGGGGAACGCGGCACGCGGCCGCTCGACGACGGTCTTCACGCGCGAGCACAGCGGCTTCCTGCTGAAAAGTGCGCGGTCGCTCATGCTCATCACGAACGGTGGTCAGGGATGAGCGACGACGAGCTCGATCTCGGCCTCGGCGTGCTCGACCACCAGCTCGTCGACGGCGAGGGGCGGAACTGCGGCAACGTCGACGAGCTCGAGATCGCCGGCATCGCAAGCGGCGAGCCCGAGGTGACGGAGATCCTCGTGGGCGGCAACGCGTGGCGCAGCCGCGGCCTGTTCGGGCGGATCGCGGCGGCGCTGTCGGGCGACGCGGTGCACGTGCCGTGGAGCGAGGTCGACGAGGTCGAGGCGGTGGTGACGTTGAAGCGGACGGCGCGTGAGCTTCGCCTCGGTCGCGGCGACGACCGCACGAGGAAATTCGTCGAGCGGCTGCCGAGGTCCTGATGCGTCTCTCCGAGCTCCTTCGCCGCAGCGTCGTGACCGAGAGCGGTCGCAAGCTCGGGCACGTGCACGACGTGCGGGCCGTCCGGCGCGGCGAGCGCCTCCTCGTGATCGGCATCGTCGTCGGGCGGCGCGGCCTGCTCGAGCACTTCGGCCTCGGCGTCGGGGCCGGCCGGCATGGCACGAAGGTCCGGCATACCGAGAACGTCGTGCCCTGGGACGCCGTCGTGCGCGTCGCCTCCGGGAAGGTCGTCGTCCGCGACGGCACCGAGCTGCCGCGCTCCTGACGCGGGCGCTGGCGGTTGTCTCGGCACCGTGCCAAGCTCCAGGCACATGCCGGTGGAGTTTCGGGTGCTCGGGCCCCTGGATCTCCGGCGAGACGGCTCGCCGGTGCCGCTGCGCGCGGCGAAGCCGCGGAAGCTCCTCGCGATCCTGCTCGTGGACCACGGCCGGGTCGTCTCGAAGGACAGACTGGTCGAGTACCTCTGGCCCGAGTCCCCGCCGACGGGGGCGGAGCACGCGATCGAGTCGCACGTCTCGCGCCTGCGGAGCCTGCTCGGCGACGACCTGCCGCTCCTCGCGCGGCCGCCCGGCTACGTCCTCGACATCGACCCGCAGTCGCTGGACTCGGTTCGTTTCGAGCAGCTGCTCGCCGAAGCCCGCGTCAGCGAGCCGGTGCGTGCAGCGGCTCGTGCGGCCGATGCGCTTGCCCTGTGGAGAGGCGACGCCCTCGCCGACTTCGCGTTCGAGTCGTTCGCCCAGGCGGAGATCGCACGGCTCGAGGAGCTCCGTCAGGAAGCAGAGGAGGAGCGGGTCGAGGCGGAGCTCGCGATCGGGCAGGCGGGCGAACTGGTCGGAGAGCTCGAGGCGCTCGTGCAGGTGGTGCCGCCGCGCGAGCGCCGCTACCGGCAGCTGATGGTCGCGCTGTATCGCAGCGGGCGACAGCAGGCGGCACTCGACGTCTACAAGGCGGCACGGGCGGCGCTCGCCGAGTGCGGGCTCGAGCCGACCTCGGCGCTCCGCGAGCTCGAGCGCGCGATCCTCGAGCAGGCTCCCGGTCTCGACGGCGGCCCGCTTCTCCGAGCAGCTGCACAGCGCGAGCGGCGGCTCGTCTCTGTCGCAGCCGTCGCGCCCGATATCTCGCTCGAGCTCGATCCCGAAGAGCACGAGCGTCAGCGAGGCCGCGCGGTCGACGGGGTCGCGACCGTCGCAGCCGAATACGGCGCGCTCCAGCCTGAGCCGTTCGTGCTCGTGTTCACGCAAGAGAACCACGCGCAGCGGGCGCAGGCAGCCGCCGCGGCGATCCGCGACGCGCTCGGCGCAGGCGTGGCGGTCGAGACCGGTGAGGCTCTCGTCGGGAGCAGCGCCATCGGCGGTCCCGTGGTCGAGCGCGCGCGCCGGCGGGCGCACGACGGCGCTGCTCCGACGCCGGTGCCGCCGCCGCTCGCGCGGCGCACGGAAGGCCCCTTCGTCGGGCGGCAGAGTGAGCTCGCCCGCCTGCGACGGTCGCGGGCGGCACTTGTCGTCGGCCCACCGGGCATCGGCAAGTCGCGGCTGGCGCGGGAGCTCGCTCGGGAAGAGCGGATCGTCGTCGGTCGCTGCTCATCGTACGGCTCCGAGACGATCGCGCCTCTCACCGAGGTCGCTCGGGCACTCGACTCGCCGGCCGCGCTCGACGACGTGCCTGCGCCCGAAGTGCCCCTCGCCTTCCGTCGGTTGTGCGAAGCGGCTGGCCCGATTGCGGTCGTCTTCGACGACGTGCACTGGGCGGACGCGCTCGTGCTCGAGACGATCGAGCTCCTGGTGGCGCGAGGAGACGGCGTGCGTGTCTTCTGCCTCGCGCGTGACGAGCTCGTCGAGGAACGGCCGTCGTTTCTCGCTGCGGCCGACCGCATCACGCTGGAGCCGCTCTCCGACGCGGAGTCGAAGAGCCTGGGCGAGCTGCTCGGCACTCCGGACGAATCGATCGTCGGGCGCGCCGAGGGGAATCCCCTGTTCATCGAGCAACTGCTCGCGCATGCGACCGAGGGAGGCGATGCGTTACCTCCATCGCTGCGCTCGCTCCTGACCGCGCGCCTCGACAGGCTGACGCCGGTCGAACGCGCGTCGATCGAGTGCGCCGCGATCGTCGGCCGTGAGTTCGACAACGAGATCGTCGCCGAGCTCCTCGACGCCCACAGCGCGCGGGAGTCGCTTGCATCGCTCGTCAGGCGCGGCCTGCTCGATCCCGCGCCGCCCTCCGCCGCGTTCGAAGAGCGTTTCCGGTTTCGGCATGCGCTGATCCAGGAGGCGGCGTATACGGCCATCACCCGGGCCGACCGCGCGCGCCTGCACGAGGCAGCGGCCGATCTGCTCGAGGCACGCGGCTCCTCGGACGAGATTGTCGGCTTCCATCTCGAGCAAGCGGCCGAGCTCTTGTCGAGAGACGACCGGCGCGCGGCGAAGATCGCCGAGGACGCGGGTCGCCATCTCGGCGCTGCCGGCATCGCAGCCTGGAAGCGCAGCGACGCACGCTCCGCTGTACGGCTGTGTGGGCGCGCAGCGGCCCTCCTCCCGGAACGAGACCCGCAGCGTCTCGAGCTCCTCTGCGAGCTGGGCGTCGCCCTCAACACGACCGGCGATCCGATGCAAGCCCTCGATACCTTGCGCGAGGCTGCCGAGCTCGGTGAGCGCAGGATCGAGCTGCGGGCACGGTTCGAGGAAGGTCTCATCGCAACGCTTGCCGATTCGAGCGACGTCTCTCGATTGCTCGAGTTGGCCGAGCAGGGCAGGCCGGTGTTCGAGGCCTTCGGGGACGACCGGGCGCTCGGACGGGTGTGGATGGCCACCGGTTGGGTGCGCGGTGGCGCATTCGGACAGCACGCGGAGTGGAAGGAAGCCGCCGAACGCGCTCTCGTTCACTATCAGCGCGCGGGCTGGCCGACGACCACGTGCATCGGGCACATCGCGGCGGCCCTCTACCTCGGCCCGGCGCCGGTTCCGAGCGCGGTCGAGCAGTGCACTTCGCTGCGCGACGGAGCGGTCGGCGATCTTGCAGGGGAGGCGAGTGTCTCGGCGCATCTCGGTGGGCTGCACGCCATGGCGGGGCGCTTCGCGGAGGCGTCCCGGCTCCTGTCGCGCGCGCGCGACATCTATTCGGATCTCGGGTTGGCCCCGTCGCTCCTCCTGACCTGCGCGCCGATCGAGGCGCGGGTGGCGCGGCTCCGCGACGATCTCGAGCTCGCAGCGGAGACGCTCACGGAAAGCTGTCGGCAGCTCCTCGGCGGGCATGGTGGTTTTCATCTCGCGACGCAGGCTGCTGAGCTCGCCGACCTGCTCTGTGAGCTCGACCGGCTCGACGGAGCGGAGGAGTGGTGCTCCGTCGCGGAGCGACATGCCCGGGCCGACGATCTCTCGGGCGGCGTCTCCGTGGCCATCGCTCGCACTCGCTTGCTCGCGCGGACGGGCTCGACGCACGAGGCCGTGGCGCTCGGCCGAGAAGGTGTCTCGCTGGCCGACCGGACCGACGAGCTGAATCTCCGCGCGGCGGCTCGAGTCGCACTCGGCGATGTGCTCGAGCAGACGGCCGAGGCATCGGCCCAGTTCGCGGCTGCAGCGGCGTTGTACGCGGAGAAAGGGAATGCCGCCGCGACGGCCCGGCTCAACCGGAGGCGCGGCGCGGCGGCATTTTCGGCTTCGGCGAGTTAGACGCCGGTCGGGTCGCCGTTCCCGGCGAGCGCGACGAGCGGGACGATCAGGCCGACGACGCTGATGAACGTCGTGAGCAGCGAGATGCGAACCCGGAACGTGCTGTGCGTGATGCGGGACATCCGAGCCTCCTTGAAGAGGTGGGTCGTTGACACCGACCACGCTCGGGTGACACGCCAACGGCAGGCTCACGGCGCGCCATCCGTTCGCTAACGACGCGTCCGCCGTGAGCCGCGGTGAGCGATCCGTGAGGCCCGTCGCCGACAGTGACGGGCGAGATGACCTCGTTCTTGCTCCGGGGAAACGACACGCCGAAGCGCCGGTTTCACACGCTGACGGCCGCAGTGCACGCCGACGCCGCCCGAGGGCGCGACGTGTACGCGGCCGTCGGCCGGGTCGGTCTCGGAGCCTCCGTCGGCGGCACCGTTGTCGGGCTCTCGCTCGTGCACGGCGGCTATGCGCCGACCGCGTGGGGATGGACCGCGCTGCTCGGCTTCTGGGCGATCCTGCTCGGGCTCGTCTTCCGATCTGATCGTCGTGTCGATCGGGCCGGCGTCGTCCTGGTCGCCGGCGTCGCCGCGGTGGCGGGCTGGACGGCGTTGTCGTCGGTCTGGACGCAGAGCGTCCCGCGCACGGTGCTCGAGCTCGAGCGGGATCTCGTCTACGTGGCGATCGTCGCGGCAGTGCTCCTGCTCTGCGGCTCGAGCGACCGCTCGCAGCTCGTGTGGGGTCTCGGCGGAGGGTTGGTCGTCGTCATCGCGTCCGCGGTCGGCTTGTACTTCGCGAGCACGCCCGAGCTCGACGCCACGCAGGGTTACCTTCTCTTCCGTCCGATTGGATACGCGAACGCGCTCGGCGGACTGGTGGCTCTCGCACTCCCGCTGGTCCTTGCTCTCGCTGCTCACGACGCGCGACGAGCCGTGGTGTCCGCTGCCGGGGCGTCGGCGGTCGTGCTGTCGGTCGCGCTCTACCTGACGCAGAACCGCTCGGGCTACCTCGCTGTCGGAGTCGCGCTCGTCGTCTGGCTATCGCGAACGAACGCGCCTGTGCGCAGTGCGGTGGCGGGCCTGTCAGTTGCGATCCCCGCCGGCGTTGCCCTGACGGCGGTCGCGTTGCTCGGCCTGTTCGACACGCACCGTCCTATCGCCGGCATCGGCGAGCGGCGAATCGGCGCAGCCGCGATCGTCGTCGCTCTCGCGACCGTTGCGTTCGCGCTCGCGCCGCGCATGCATCGGCTCACCGTCCCGAGCGCTTGGGTCACTCGCGGCGCGCGGGTCGCGGCGATTCTCGTGGGCGTCGCGCTCTGTCGCGCTCTCGTCGGATTCGGCGACAGAGCTCAGTACTGGCGTGTCGCCTGGCGTGTTTTCGAGGGGCATCCGCTTCTCGGCAGCGGCGCGGGCACGTTCGACCAACAATGGCTGCGCTATCGCGGCAGCGGTGTCTCCGTTCGCGACGCGCACAGTCTCTACCTCGAGACGGTGTCCGAGCTCGGTGCCGTCGGCCTCGTGCTCCTCGTCGCGCTCCTCGTTCTCCCGATCGTCGTCAGCCGGCGCACGCGGGATCCACTGACGACCGCGTGCCTCGCCTCGTACTGCGCCTTCCTCGTCCATGCGGCCTTCGAGTGGGACTGGGAGATGCCGGTCGTGATCGTCTCCGGGCTGCTGCTCGCGTCGGTGCTCGTCCGCTCGCGTGCGTCCGGACGCGAGATCGCGCTGGGCAGCCTCGCCCGTTTCGCGGCCGCCGCAGGCGTTGTCGTAGTCGCCGCGTTCGCGGTTGTCGCGCTCGTGGGGAATACCGACGTCGTCACAGCCGAGCGCCTGATGGCGCGCGGCGACGTGCGGGGCGCAGCCGCGCACGCAAACAGGGCGAGACAGTTGCTGCCGTGGGCGTCGGAGCCGTGGCTCGTGATCGCAGACACACGCGCCCGCAGTCTCGACGAGGCCGGAACGCGAGCCTCGCTTCGCGCAGCGATCGCCCGTGACGGAGCCGACTGGGCTCTGTGGTTCCGCCTCGCAGCAGCGTCGCGCGGCACCCAGCGGGACGTCGCACTTCGACGCGCGATCGCGCTCAACCCCCGGCTCGTCGCCGGTGTGGGGCCAGGTTCGTGACCCGTTCGAACACCGAAGAGAGGAAAGGAGAAGCAATGCAACACGTGTCGCGCCGGCGATTGCCCGTGAAGATCGCTCTCGGGGTAGTCGCGACGGCAGGAATCATCGGCGGAACCGCCTACGCCACAGTCCTCGCGCCCGCGGCGGGCACCATCCATGCGTGCGCGAACTCGAGCAACGGCTCGTTGCGGGCCGTTGCCGGATCGGGAAGCTGCAGGAAGGGCGAGCACGCGCTCAGCTGGAACGTCGCGGGGCGGCCCGGGGCAAACGGCCAGCCGGGCGCGCAGGGGGCTGCTGGGCCGGCCGGGCCCGCAGGGAGTGTCGGGCCGCAAGGGCCGACGGGACCGCAAGGCCCGAGCGGCGGCCCGCAGGGGCCTGCCGGACCGCAGGGGCCGGCGGGGCCGCAGGGGCCGGCCGGCGCGCAAGGCCCGGCGGGAGCGAGCGCAGTGCTCGGTCTCGAGTATCCGTCGGCGACGTTCAACAATCCGGCGACGGGCCAGTACGGAACGCCGAGCGGGATCGACTTCGGTCAGGTGCCGTGCTCGGCGGGCAAGAAGGTGGTGGGCGGCGGCGTCCATACGAGTGGCGCCGATCAGTACGTCAACGAGTCGTACCCGACCGACGGAGCGTCCGACGCGCCGGGCCAGCGCGGCTGGGGAGCGACGGTCAACAACGTCGGCAACTCCGACGAGACCTTCCTCGTCTACGCCATCTGCGTGAATCCCTAGTCCGGCCGCTCGGAGCGATGCGGAGGGCACCGACCGGCGCCCTCCGCATCGCGATGCCGAAGGTGGGAATCGAACCCACACTCCCCGGAGGGAACCGGATTTTGAGTCCGGCGCGTCTGCCAATTCCGCCACTTCGGCCTTCGCGGTGAATGGTACGAGGCGCGGCCCACGACCGGCGCCCCGGGTTCCAACCGGCCTTGGTGCCTATTGAAAACCTGGCGTGAGCGGGCGATACTCGCCCCTGCTCCGCAGTTATCCGATCGGGTTTGGAGGAGGCAGCGTGAACAAGAAGGTTTCCTTGCTGGCGATCGTCGGCGTGGCCACTGTGGCCAGTGCCGTCGCGGCCGGCTTCTCGGGCTCCGCGCGGAGTGCGACGAGCGGCATCACGCCGCTGCCGTCGTCCTCGTGCGGCCCCGTGGTCTACAAGGGGTCCGGCTCACCGGACTACATCATCGCGTCGGATCTCCCACTTCAGGGCGCGATTCGCCACCAGACGGTGCAGATCTCGCGCGCCATCCTGTGGGAGCTCGCCCAGAAGGGCTACAAGGCCGGCAGCCTGAAGATCGGCTACCAGTCGTGCGACGACTCGACCGCCCAGACCGGCGGTTGGGACTCGGCGAAGTGCGCGACGAACGGTCGCCTCTATTCGGCGAACAAGTCCGTGATCGGCGTCGTCGGAACGTTCAACTCCGGCTGCGCGAAGATCATCGTGCCGATCCTGAACCGGGCGAACCCCGGTCCCATGGCAATGGTCAGTCCGGCGAACACGAACCCGGGCCTGACGAAGAAGTGGGATCCGGGCGAGCCGCAGAAGTACTACCCGACCGGCGTTCGCAACTACGCCCGCGTTGTCGCAACCGACGACATCCAGGGCCCGGCGGACGCAATGTGGTCGCAGTCGCTCGGCTACAAGAAGGTCTATGTCCTGAACGACAAGCAGACCTACGGCTTTGGCGTCGCGACGACGTACAAGAACGCGGCGAAGAAGCTCGGCATCCAGGTCGTCGGCTTCAAGGGCTGGGACGCAAAGCAGTCGAGCTATGAGGCGCTCGCCAACCTGATTAAGGCATCGGGCGCGCAGGCCGTGTTCCTCGGCGGCATCGCGTGCAACAACGGCGCGAAGCTGATGCAGGACATTCGCGCTGTTGCTCCGAAGGTGAAGCTCCAGATGCCTGACGGCTTCAGCGATCCGGTCGCGAACGGCGCGGTCGCCAACGGCGCGTACATCAGCGTCGCGGGTCAGCCGCCGAAGAGCCTGACCGGTCAGGGTGCGACCTTCGTCAAGAGCTTCGGCAAGCAGATCGGTGCCTCGCCGAACCCGTACGCCCAGTACGGCGCCCAGGCGATGCAGGTCATGCTCCAGGCCGTTGCGGCAGGCGGTGGTGACCGTGCAAAGACGACGAAGGCCATCTTCGGGATCAGTATCTCGAACGGCATCATCGGCAACTTCACGATCAACGCGACCGGCGATACGAACCTGATCCCGGTCACGATCTACAAGCAGGCCGGGAAGAACCTCGTTCCCGTGAAGACGCTCATTCCGTCCGCCAGCCTCATCGGCGGGTAGCGAAGGAGCGGATAGGAGACTCACGCCGGGGGAGGTTCGCCTCCCCCGGCGTGTATCCAAGCCCTTCAACCAACCGTGGCCACCGACGCCAGCGCACATGCGCCTCTGCGAGCGAAGCGGTCGCTGACCTCGTACCTGATGCCGCTCATCGCGGCGTTGCTCATCCTCGGCCTGATCTTCCTGCTCGCGAAGAACATCCAGCACGGTGGTTTCGCGTACTTCGCGACCATCTCGTTCATCGGCCTGACGAACGGCGCGGTGTACGCGCTTGTCGCACTCGGCTACACGCTCGTCTACGGCATTCTCGAGTTGATCAACTTTGCGCACGGCGACGTGTTCATGCTCGGCGGAATGATCTCCGCGACGATGTTGATCTCGCACAACATCTTCGGCCTCACGCAGGGCGGTCCGACAAGCTCGCTGATTCCGGCGCTCCTCGGGTCACTCGCAGTTGCGATGCTGGCCTGCGGCCTCATCAACGTGACGATCGAGTTCGTCGCGTACCGGCCGCTCCGCGGAGCGCCGCGACTTGCTCCGCTCATCACTGCGATCGGCATGTCGTTCATCCTCCAGAACGTCGCGATCGCGTGGAAGGGCCCGAGCTACGTTGCGATCCCGAACGTGCTGCCGCGCGGAAACGTCTTCTCGATCCACGGCGTCACGTATACGTGGGAGAAGCTCATCGTCGTGATCGTCACCATTCCGGTGCTGCTCGCGCTGATGTGGCTCGTCCTGAAGACGCGGCAGGGGAAGGCGATGCGCGCAGCTGCTCAGGATCGCGACGCGGCCGCGATGATGGGCATCAACGTCAACCGGACGATCTCGTTCACGTTCCTGATCGCAGGCGCACTCGCCGGCGCGGCAGGGCTGCTGTACGCCCTCTACTTCGGGCAGGTGCGCTACGACACGGGCTTCCAGCTGGGCCTGATCGCGTTCACGGCCGCCGTCCTCGGCGGGATCGGCAACCTCCCGGGTGCGGTCCTCGGCGCGCTCTCGATCGGCTTCATCCAGGCGTACAACGAGGGGCTGACCTGGCACATGCCGGGCAGCGACTGGACGCAGTCGATCGTCTTCTCGATCCTCATCCTCATCCTCGTCTTCCGACCCGAGGGTCTCCTCGGCGAGCGAACACCGGAAGGGGCCTGACGTGCGCCGCCGCATCGCCGCGCAGATCACGCGCGGGTGGTGGGCAGCCCTCGGCGCAGTCGGCCTGCCGCACGAGCGGTGGAGCAGCTTCCGGCCGGGTGTGCGCCGCGCGGTCAAGGCGGCGATCTGGGTCGCGATCTTCCTTGCCCTCGTCGCCGCGTTCGGCGTCTGGAAGACGTCGGCACTCGCGGTCGGCGCGATCATCTACCTGCTCGTCGCGCCGCGCTGGGGCCGACTGAAGGTCCGCGGCTTCGCGTACGGCAAGTGGATCGCGCCGGTCTCCGTGCTCGCGATCGCCGCGTCGTACCCGTACTACGTGAACCACATGCCGGAGCTGCCGCTCTTCGGCCCGTTCCCGCAGCTCTCGACCCTCGTCGTGATGACGATCTTCACGATGATGGCGCTTGGCCTGAACTTCGTCGTCGGCTACGCGGGGCTGCTCGACCTCGGCTACGTCGCGTTCTACGCGATGGGCGCCTACATGGCCGGCTGGTTCGCGTCGTCGCAGTTCTCGAAGCAGAACGTGAACCTCGGCGCGGTCGGCCTCTATCCCGGCGCGACCGGCTTCCACTTCTCGATCTGGCTCGTGCTGCTGATGGCGGGCGTCGCCACCGCGGTCGTCGGCGTCATCATCGGCCTGCCGACGCTGCGCCTGCGCGGCGACTACCTCGCGATCGTCACGCTCGGCTTCGGCGAGATCCTGCCGCAGATTGCGCGCAACGGCGACAGCCTCTTCGGCACTGGCTTCAACCTGACGAACGGCACCGGCGGTATCACCCCGATCGACGGGCCCGGGTTCGGCAACTGGCTCGACAAGCACTTCCACCTGCCGGCGAACTTCCTCACTGCGGGCAATCTCGACTCCGTGTTCCTGTGGACGGGTCTCGTCCTCGTGCTCATCACAGTCTTTTGCAGCGCGCGGCTGCGCGACTCGCGGATCGGGCGGGCCTGGATCGCGATCCGCGAAGACGAGACGGCTGCGGCTGCGATGGGCGTCCCGCTGATGCGCACGAAGACCTGGGCGTACGCGACCGGCGCGTTCTTCGGCGGCGTGGCGGGCGCGTACTACGCGTCGTACAAGAGCGGCGCGTTCCCCGACGACTTCTTCTTCCAGATCTCGGTCTTCATCCTCTGCATGGTGATCCTCGGCGGCATGGGGAACATCTGGGGCGTCATCTTCGGCGCGTGCTTCCTGACGTACCTCGACCGCGAGGGCCTCTCGAACATCGGCACGCAGATCAACAACCAGTTCGGCACCACGCTCGACGTGCCGAAGTACGAGTTCGGGATCTTCGGGATCATCATCGTCGTCACGATGCTCTTCCGGCCGGAGGGGCTGATCCCGAGCTCGCGACGTGCCGCCGAGTTCCACGAAGGCGTGCACGACGAGCCGCTGTACGACCACGAGACCGCCGGTGCCTGACGAGCTCCTCCGCACCGAGCAGCTCCGCAAGGAGTTCGGCGGCCTCGTCGCCGTGGACGACGTCGACTTCACGGTGCCGGCGGGCTCGATCGTGAGCTTGATCGGCCCGAACGGGGCGGGAAAGACGACCTTCTTCAACATGCTCACGGGCGTGTACAGGCCGACGGCAGGTCGCGTGAACTTCGACGGCGAGGACATGACGAACAAGCCGCCGCACGCGTTCACGCAGCGCGGCATTGGGCGCACCTTCCAGAACATCCGGCTCTTCCAGAACATGACGGCGCTCGAGAACGTGCTCGTCGGCATGCACGTTCGGCTCAAGGGCAACCTGTTCGAGGCGATCATCCGCACCCCGCGCGTGAAGCGCGAGGAGGTCGAGGCGAGGGTGCGCGCGCGCGAGCTGCTGGAGTACTCCGGGCTCCGCCGCAAGGATGCGGAGATCGGCCGGAACCTGTCGTACGGCGACCAGCGGCGCCTCGAAGTGGCGCGCGCGCTCGCGACGCAGCCGAAGCTCTTGCTGCTGGACGAGCCGACCGCAGGCATGAACCCGCAGGAGACAGCGGACTTCACGTCGTTCGTGGGCCGGCTGCGCGAAGAGCGCGGGCTGACCGTGCTCCTGATCGAGCACGACATGCGCGTCGTCATGGGCGTCTCCGACCGCGTGACGGTGCTCGACTACGGTGAGCGGATCGCCGAGGGCACGCCGAAGGAGATCCAGCAGAACGAGCGCGTGATCGAGGCGTACCTCGGCAAGTCGGCGGTGACCTCGTGAACGCAACCGCAGCACCGCTGCTCGCGGTCGACGGAATCGAGACCTTCTACGGCTCGATCCAGGCGCTGAAGGGCGTGACGCTCGAGGTGCACGAGGGCGAGATCGTGACGCTGATCGGCGCGAACGGGGCGGGCAAGTCGACGACGCTGCGGTCGATCAACGGGCTCAATCATCCGCGGAAGGGCACGATCAAGTTCCGCGGCGTCGACATCACGAACGACCCGGCGCACTCGATCGTCAAGCGGGGCATCGCCCAGTCGCCGGAGGGCCGCAAGCTCTTCCCGCGCATGTCGGTGACCGAGAACCTCGAGATGGGCGCGTTCCAGCGGAAGGACAAGGCTGCCTTCAAGGACGACATGGACCGCGTGTTCGAGCTGTTCCCGCGTCTCGCCGAGCGCCGTCACCAGAAGGCGGGGACGATGTCGGGCGGCGAGCAGCAGATGTGCGCGATCGGGCGCGCGCTGATGGCGCGGCCGACGCTCCTGATGCTCGACGAGCCGTCGATGGGGCTCGCGCCGATCTTCGTCGAGCGGATCTTCGAGACGATCGTCGAGGTGAACAAGCAGGGCACCTCGATCCTGCTCGTCGAGCAGAACGC
>JANMQZ010000041.1:0-4841 GCA_031370755.1 Actinomycetes bacterium | reverse complement strand
CGCCAGTGGGCCGTCAAGGAGCTCCTCGACGAGGTCGGGCTGCTGCTCGTCGTCGGCTCGAGCAACTCGTCGAACTCGGTGCGCCTCGTCGAGGTCGCGCACGCCGCCGGTGTGCCCGCGCATCTCGTCGATGACGCGGGCGAGATCAAGGAGTCGTGGCTCGACGGCATCGACGTGATCGGCGTCACCTCGGGCGCGTCCGCGCCGGAGCGGCTCGTGAGCGACGTCTGCGAATGGTTCCGCGAGCGCGGCATCGACGACATCTCCGAGCGCCAGTCGGCTTACGAGGACGTCGTCTTCAAGCTTCCGGTCGAGCTGCGCCGCGCCGAGCGCTCCGCCGCATAAGGTCGCGCGGGTGCGCGCACGTCCCCGCCGACTCGACCGGCTACCGGAGCAGTACTTCACGGCGTTGCTCGCGCGCGTCGCCGCGGCTGCGGCGCGCGACGGTGAGCCGCTCGTCGACCTCGGCCGCGGCAATCCCGACATCGGCCCGCCTTCGCACGTGGCGGAGGCGCTCGACCGCGCCGCGAAGCGGGAGGACACGCACGGCTACGCGCCGTTCGCCGGACTGCCCGCGCTCAAGGAGGCGATCGCGGCGCGCTACGCCTCCGTCTACGGCGTCGAGATCGACCCGGCGCGCGAGGTCGCGGTGCTACCGGGCTCGAAGACCGGGCTGATGGAGTTCGCGCAGGTCTGCGTCGAGAGTGGCGACGTGATCGTCTTGCCTGACCCCGGCTATCCCGACTACCGCTCCGCCGTCGCACTCGCTGCCGCGCAGCACGTGTCGCTGGCGCTGCTCGACGATGGGCGGCCCGACTGGGGCACCGCACCGGCCGAGGCCGCGGCGCTCTATCTCAACTATCCGTCGAACCCGCTCGCCGCGTGCGCGCCGGCCGGCGTATTCGAGGAGGCGATCGAATGGGCGCACCGCGCGGGCGCGTGGGTGATGCACGACTTCGCGTACGGGGACCTCGTCTTCGACGGTCGGAAGCCTGTGAGCTTTCTCGCCGTCGACGGCGCACGCGAGATCGGCTTCGAGCTCTTCTCGATGTCGAAGACGTACGGGATGGCGGGCTGGCGTCTCGGCTTCGCGGTCGGGAACGCGGAGATCGTCGCGCGCATCGAAGAGCTGCAGAACCATCAGTTCGCCGGCGTCTTCATGCCGGTGCAGGAGGCGGGGATCGCGGCGCTCACCGGCCCGCAGGAGTCGGTCGAGGCGCGGCGCGCCCTCTACGAGGACAGGCGCAACCGGGCAGTCGCGGCGCTGGCGGGCCGCAAGCCACGCGGCGAAGGGACGTTCTTCGTCTGGTTCGAGCTGCCCGACGGACTGACCGCGGTCGACCTGCTCGAGCAACACCGTGTCGCCGTCGCACCGGGCGAGGGCTTCGGCGAGCGCGGCCGCGGCTGGGCGCGGCTCTCGCTCGCGACGGCGGACGAGAAGCTCGACCTCGGGCTGGAGCGGCTGCGCGCGGCGTTCGGCTAGTGCGATCCGCTCAGGAGACCTTCGCGATCGCCACGTCCCCGTCGACGCGGATTTCCGTGGCTAGCACCTCGCCCTTGATCCAGTCGCCGTGGCGCTCGACGAGCTCCGACTCCGCCGCCGGGACGGTGAGGACGATCCGGTCGGTGAGCGCAAGGCCCTCGTCCTTCCGCATCGTGTTCACCTGCCGGATCAGGTCGTAGACACGTCCCTCGAGCTCGAGCTCGGGGTCGAGCGTCAAGTCGAGCGCGACCGTGACGCCGTCCGCTGCCGCGACGGACCAGCCCTCGCGGCCGCCGCGCTCGACGAGTACCTCGTCCGGCTCGAGCTCGTGGCCGGCCGCGCGGAAGCGGCCGTCGCCGAGCTCCTCGAACTCGCCCACCTGGAGCGCCTGCTGCACCGCGCGCAGCTCCTTGCCGAGCCGCGGCCCGAGCACGGGCAGGTTCGGCTTCACGCGGAGCTCCGCGTCGACGCGGTCGAACGCGACGTCCTTGACCCGGATCTCGTCACGTAGCTCGTCCGCGTGGGCGCGCGCGCCGGCCGCGCCCTCGACGACGAGCTGCCGCAGCGGCTGACGCAGCTTGAGGCCCGACGAGGCGCGCGCCTGGTGCGCAAGCGTGACGACACGGCGGACGTCGGCGATCTCCTCGAGCAGCCCCTCGTCCGGTGCAGCGACGTCCGGCCAGCCGGCGAGATGCACCGACTCCGGCCCGTTGGGCACGAGGTTCCGCCAGAGATGGTCGGTGAGGAACGGCATGATCGGCGCCACGACGCGCAGCGTCTGCACGAGTGCGTACCAGAGCGTCGCGAGCGCCTCGCTCTCGCCGTTCCAGAAGCGCCGTCGCGACCGGCGGATGTACCAATTCGAGAGCTCATCGACGTACTCGTCGTACGCACGCATCACGTCGACCGTCATGTACGCGTCATACGCAGCCTCTGCCTCGCGCACGAACGCATGCGTGCGCTCGACGAGCCAGCGGTCGAGCGGCTTCAGGTCGCCCGACGGCTCGATCTCCTCCCATGACGGCCGGAAGCCGTCGATGTTCGCGTACGAGACGAAGAACGAGACGGAGTTCCACAACGTCAGCAACTCGCGCTTGATGTGCTCGGCAGGCCCGAACCCGAAGAGCAGGTTGCGGTCGGGCGGCTGCGCACAGAACTGCCGGCGCATCACGTCGGCGCCCATGCGCGCGAACGCGTCCTCCGCCGTGATCGAGTTGCCCCACGAGCCGTGCATCTCGCGGCCCGTCTCGTCGAGCATCTTCTCGTAGCCGAGCACCCTTCGGAACGGCGCGCGGCCGGTGAGCACGACGGACATGAAGAGCTGTGAGTAGAACCAGAGCCGGATCTGCTCGCGCATCTCCGAGACCCAGTCCGCGGGGAACCACTCCTCCCAGTACGCGTGGTCGGGCAGGTCGGCATGCGTGAGCCCGCGCGCCGCGCCGGTCGCGTATCCCTCCTTCACCCACTCCGGGTTCTGCCAGCCGAGCGTCGAAAACGGGACGATGCCGGCGTCGAGCCAGACGTCGCCGACCTCTTTGATGCGCTCGACCGGCTCGTTGCACTCCTCGCAGCGGATCGGCACGCGGTCGATCCACGGGCGGCGGAGCTCCTCGAGCTGGTCGAGGCCCTCGACCGCGCGTGCTTCGAGCTCGGCGCGCGAGCCGATGACGTTCAGCCGCCCGCACGAGCAGGGATAGAACGGCAGCGGCAGCCCGTAGTAGCGGCGCCGCGAGATGTTCCAGTCGCCCATGTTGTGCAGCCAGTCGTCCATGCGCTTGCCCATGTACTCCGGCGTCCACTCGACCTCGGCGTTCGCATCGAGCATCTGCTGGCGCAGGTCACGGACGGAGATGAGCCAGTCGTCGGCGATACGGAAGATGAGCGGCGTGTCGCAGCGCCAGCAGTGCGGGTAGCGATGCTCGTACAGGCCCGCCTCGACAAGGAAGCCGCGTTCGGCGAGGTTGCCGACGATCTGGTCGGCCGACTCGACCGTCGAGAGCCCGTGCAGCCAGCCGTAGTCGTCGTAGAAGCGGCCGGCCTCGTCGACGGGCATGAGCACCGGCAGGTTCTCGCGCTTGCCGAGCTCGAAGTCCTCGGTGCCCGCACCCGGCGCGATGTGGACGATGCCGGTGCCCTCGTCGAGTGAGACCTCTTCCCAGGCGATGACACGATGCTCGACGGCAGCGCCCGGCGGGAGGTTGTCGAACGGGCCGGTGTAGCGCCAGCCGACGAGCTCCGACCCGGCCTTGCGCTCCTCGAAGGTCTCGTCCGGGTAGCGCGCACGCGCGACCCACTCGCCGTTCGGCCTGCGCCCGTACTCGCCGTCGGGCAGGACAGCGGCCGCGACGTTCGCCGGCAGCGTCCACGGCGTCGTCGTCCAGATGACGACGTACTCGCCCTTCCGGTCGACGAGCGGGAAGCGCACGAAGAGCGAGGGGTCGGCGCGGTTCTGGTAGACGCCCGCTTGCGTCAGCTCGTGCTGCGAGAGCGATGTCCCGCAGCGCGGGCACCACTCGGTGGAACGGTGGCCCTTGTAGAGCCAGTCGCGCTCGTGCACGTGCTTCAGCATCCGCCACACGTACTCGATGTTCGTGTCGCTGAACGTGTAGTAGTCGTTGCCCCAGTCCATCCACTGCCCGAGGCGGATCGAGCCCTGCGTCAACTCCTGCGACGACCGAACGACGACGTCCCGGCACTTCGCGGCAAACGCCTCGAGCCCGTACTCCTCGATCTCGCGCTTCGAGTTGAGCCCGAGCTCGTGCTCGACGCCGACCTCGATCCAGAGGCCCTGGCAGTCGAAGCCGTTCTGGTAGCGCTGGTGGTAGCCGCGGAGCGCCTTGTAGCGCTGGAAGACGTCCTTCAGCGTCCGGCCCCAGGTGGTGTGGACGGCGAGCCCCTTGTTCGCTGTCACCGGCCCGTCGAAGAACGAGAACTTCGGGCCGTCCGCGTTTTGCGCGCGCAGCTTTTGGAAGATGCTCTCCGACTCCCACCACGCGAGGATCTCCTCCTCGAGGGCGGGGTGGTCGGGCACCATCGGCAGCGGCTGAAAGACTTCCTCGGCCATCGGGAAGCGAAGTGTAGAGCCGAGCGTTCTTACACTTAGGAGACCGGGTAGGTGGGTCTCCCGGACTGAAACCGAAAGGAACCACTGAAATGGCAACCGAAGTCACCGACGCGACCTTCGAGAACGAGGTGCTCCAGAACGACAAGCCTGTGCTCGTCGACTTCTGGGCGGAGTGGTGCGGCCCGTGTCACGCCGTGGCGCCCGTCCTCGAGCGGATCGCCGAGGAGAAGAACCTGAAGCTCGTCAAGGTCAACATCGACGAGAACCAGGACCTCGCGCTGCGCTACGGGATCC
>JANMQZ010000271.1:0-13409 GCA_031370755.1 Actinomycetes bacterium | reverse complement strand
CGCCATCAGTGACAGCGCCATCAGCCGGTAGCCGAAGATCGGCTTCCGGCTGAACACGGATATGACCTCACTCATTATCCCGAAGCCGGGCAGCATCATGATGTACACGGCTGGGTGCGAGTAGAACCAGAAGATGTGCTGATAGCCGAGCACGTAGCCGCCGTTGTTCGCGTCGAAGAACGACGTGTGCATCACGTGGTCGAACATCGAGAAGAACTGCGAGCCGGCGATGAACGGCGTCGCGATCACGACGAGCAGCGAGGTCGTGAAGTTCGCCCACACGAGGAGCGGCATGCGCCAGAACGTCATGCCCGGCGCGCGCATCGTGATGATCGTGACGAGGAAGTTGAGCGCGGTCATGATCGACGACGCCCCTGCCCACTGCACGCCCTGGTTGAAGAAGATCGCGCCCATCGGCTGGTGGGTCGAGCAGAGCGGCGCATAGCCCGTCCAGCCGCAGGCGAACGCGCCGCCGGGGACGACGAACGACAGCAGCATCATCAGGCCGGCGATCGGCAGCAGCCAGAACGACAGCGCATTGAGCCGTGGGAACGCCATGTCGCCGGCGCCGAGCATCAGCGGCACCGCGAAGTTCGCAAGGCCGGCGAACGCCGGGATCACGAAGAGGAAGATCATCAGCGACGCATGCACGGAGAAGAGCCCGTTGAAGGTCTGCGTGTCGAAGAACTGCATCCCCGGCTTCGCAAGCTCGGCGCGCATCAGCATCGCGAGCAGGCCGCCGATCAAGAAGAAGATCACCGTCGTGACGAGGTACTGCACGCCGATCACCTTGTGGTCGGTGTTGACGCGGAAGTAGTCCTTCCAGCTGTGCGCGCCGTGCGTCGAGTGATCCTCCGCGCGCGTCGGCTTGCCGAGCGCGTAGTAGACCCAGTAGTCGAACGTGCCGAGCCCGGCGAGGAAGCCGAGCGGGGCGGAGACGAGGAGCGAGACGAGGACGATCGGCTGCCAGTCGAGCAGCGGGTGCCAGCCACCCCACCAGCGGAGGACGACGACGAGCCCGAACCCGAAGGCGGCGAAGAGCGCCGTCATCCACGCGGCGCGGATCCAGCCGGGCCCGAGCAGATACCGCCGGGCTATGCCGTGCTGCGGCGGTGCGGGCGCGTGGGCCCCGTGGTCGGCGGTCGTCGCGGTCACGTGCGCTTTCTCACCCCTTCTTGCTGGACTGGACCAGATACTGGACGAGCGCGTCGAGCTGCGTCTTCGGAAGGGTGAACGGCGGCATCACGTTCTTCGGGTAGCCCTTCTCCGTGTACGCGTTCGGATCGGTGATCGACTGGCTGATGAAGTCCTCGAGCGGTTTCCCGGCCGTTTGCGCGTATTGCGGCAGCTTGTCGAGATCCGGGCCCACCTTCGCGGTCGCCCCGGCAGCGGTCAGCGTGTGGCACGAGCCGCACGGGTTGTTCTTGAAGATCGCCGCTCCGGACACCGACGTGTCGGGTGACGTCGTCGCCTTCACCTGGCTCTGGAGCCACTTGTCGAACGCCGCCTGCGTCATCACGATCGCCTGCGTCCGCATCAACGCGTGGCCGAGGCCGCACAGCTCGGTGCAGATCACCGGGTAGGTGCCGAGCCTGTTCGGGGTGATGTGGAGCCGCGTCTCCATCCCGGGCACCGTGTCCTGCTTCTGCCCGAACTCCGGCACCCAGAACGAGTGGAGCACGTCTTTCGACGTGAGGTGCAGAAGGACGGAGCGATTCACGGGCAGCCGCAGCGTTCCGGTCGTCAGCTTCCCACTGTCGGGGTACTCGAAGCTCCAGGCGAACTGCTGGGAGCTGACGTTGATGTTCAGGACGTTCTTGCCGAGCGCGTCATCCCGGGAGAGAACGATCGCGCTGAAGATGCCGATCGCAGTCACGAGCACGGTCGGGATCAGCGTCCAGACGATCTCAAGGCCCGTGTGGCCGTGGATCGGCGGGCCGTCGGAGTCGTCGTCGGGCGCCGCCCGGAAGCGGAAGATCGAGTAGAGCATGACCGCGACGACGATCGCGAAAATCATGATGCAGATCGCCACCGTGAACCAGAACAGGACGTCGATACGGCCGCGCTCGTTCGACGCCTCGGGCGGCAGCCATGGCAAGAAGATCGCCACTGCCGTGGCGATTGCGCCGGCGATCGTGCCGATCCCAAGCAAGGCGAGGATGGGGCCCCTGCGCATCCCGCGCTGAGCCTAGACGAAAGCTGTCTTTGAAGCAGCAGCTACCCGCAACCAGGAACCCGACTTCTCCGTTGTGGCTGAACACCCCGCTGAAGGGGACGAACGAAAGGGAGACGACATGGGTCTTGGAGTTGGAATCTTTCTCGCGGCCGTTGGCGCCGTCCTCGCCTTCGCGGTGACGGACACCGTCTCGGGCGTGAACATTCACACAGTCGGCTGGATCCTGCTGATCGTCGGCATCATCGGCGTCGTGCTCTCGATGATCTTCTGGTCGTCGTGGGCGGGCCCCGGCTACTTCACGAGCCGCCGCCGCACGACGTACGTCGAGGATGGCCCCGCCGGCCCTCCCGGCTACTAGGCCGCAACACGGTTCTGTGCACGACCAGGGCGGCCTTCGGGCCGCCCTTCCGTTTAGGCGACGGGCAGCTCGACCGTGAACGTCGAGCCGCGGCGCCCGTCGGAGACGAGCCAGATCCGCCCGTGCATGCGGTGGACGAGCTCGCGGCAGATGTAGAGCCCGAGCCCCGTGCCGCCCACCCCGCGCGTGAGGTTCGGGTCGAGGCGGAAGAACTTCTCGAAAATGCGTTCCTGCTCGCCCGGCGGGACGCCGAGACCCTCGTCGGCGACGTCAATGCGGAGCCGGTTGCCGGACCGCGTGAGCGAGATGCGCACGCTGCCGCCGTCGGGTGAGTACTTGACGGCGTTGTCGACGAGATTCGTCAGGACCTGGCGCAGCTTGTCCGGGTCCGCGGCGACGGGCGGGAGCGCCTTCGCCGCTTCGACGGACAGTGCGACCGAGGCCGGCGCGTGTGCGCGCACCGCGTCGACGACGCGGGCCGCGAGGGTCGCCGCATCGCAGCTCTCGATCGCGATCGACATCTGCCCTGAGTCGAGCCGGCTCGCCCAGAGGATGTCGTTGACGATGCGCGCCAGACGGTCGGCTTCGCTCGAGATGACGTCGAGCAGGCCGGAGCGCTGCGACTCCTCGAGCTGAACGTCACTTCTTTGGAGTGTGAGCGCAGCGCCGTAGATGGCCGCCAGCGGCGTCCGGAGCTCGTGCGACACGGTCGAGACGAAGTCGCTCTTCAGCTGCTCGACCGCGCGCTCCTCGGTCATGTCGCGGAACGCATAGACCGTGCCGCCGGGGAACGGGACAGCCGAGATCGAGAGCCAGCGCTCGCTGCCCTTGACCTCGACGGGCAGCAGCTCCGGGCGTCGCGCGGCCGGCTTCGCCGGCGCCGGTGTGCCCGCGGTGCGGTCGCGTACGGTCTGCCAGTCGCGCACGACGTCGTCGATCCGGCGGCCGATCGCCTTCGCCGGCTTGACCGCGAACGTGCGCGCCGCCGCGGGATTGAGAAGCCGCACGATCTCGCCGCGGTCGACGAGCAGGACGCCGTCGTCGACGAACTCGAGCGCTTCGGTCGCTCGCGCCCGGGCCTGCGCCTCCGCGTAGAGGAGCGCGTTGTCGAGCGCCGCCGACGCGCGGCGGCCGATCTCCACCGCCAGCTCGAGGTCGCTCGCAGTGAAGGGCGGTTGCGGTGGCACCGTCCCGAACGTGATCGCACCGAACGTCCTGCCGCGCGCGGCGAGCGGCACGACGATGCCGGAGGTGTTGCCGAGCTCGTGGATCGCGCGCGCGTGGCGCTCGTCGTGCGCCATCGACTCGGCATCCGCCTGCACGTCCGAGACGAACTGGGGCTCGCCGGTCGCGATCGCGCGCTGGACGGGATGCTCCGGGACGGTGGGCGGATAGTCGCGGCGGAGCTCGATCATCAGCTCCGTCTTCGCGGGGTCGATGTGCCGCGCGCCCACGCACCGCAGCACGCCTTCCTCGTAGAGGTCCACGGTGACGTGGCCGGCGAACTCGGGGACGGCGACATCGGCGAGCGCGCCGAGTGTGTGCTCGACGTCGAGCGTCGCGTTCAGCAGCTCGCCGGTGCGCGTCAAGAGGCTCACCCGCCGCTCGGCGAGCTTCGACTCCGTGACGTCGCGGATCACGCTCACCGAGAGCGCCACCGCGCCCGCCGTGTCCTGGACGGCATTCGCGCGAACGACCGACCAGCGCTCCTCGCCCGTCGCCCTGTTCCGGTAGCGGATCACGCGCTCGCTCGTCTCGCCGCGAAGCGCACGGCGGCCGGGCAGGTCGTCGGGTGCGAGCGGCGCGCCGTCCTCGTCGAGCATCTCGAATCGCCCGAGCACGTCGTTCCGGTCGGCTGCGAGGAAGTCGGCTGCACTCTCGAAGCCGATCACGCGGGCGGCGCTGTCGTTCGCGTAGACGATCTGCCCGGCGGCCGACTGCACGACGATTCCCTCGTCGACGGTGCTCATGATCGTCTCGAGCTGCTCGCGCGAGTTTCGGAGGGCCGTCCTCGTCCGCGTGCGCACGGTCGCCGAGGCCAGGTGGTTCGCGATCGTGCCGCAGAGGCGAACCTCGCCGTCGAGCCACTCGTGCGGCGCGTCGCGGTAGAGCATGAACTTGCCGAGCAGGCGGCCGTCGTGGACGAGCGGGATGAAGGCGAGCGCGCCGATGCCCTCGCGCCGGACGGCGGCCTCGAGGTCGGGCTCGAAGCCGGACCCCGCGGTGTCGGGGATGAGTACCGGCTCCGGGTCGACGGTGTCGGGCGTCCACGGCGAGTGCCCTTCCGTCGCCGCGCGGTACGCGTCGGAGAGGCCGCGCCACGCGACGTACCGCATCGTCTGCGCCTCGTCGTAGAGGAGGATCGACGCGCGGTCGGCATCGGTCGCGTCGAGCAGCGTGTCGACGGCCTCGTCGAAGAGATTGGTGAGCCCAGTGGTGCGGGCGATTGCGTCGGCGATGCGATAGAGCGCGTCGATCTCCCGGACGCGGTGGCGCAGCTCCTCGCGCTCGCTCACGTCGCGGGCGGTGCCGAGCAGATAGGCGACGTTCCCCTCTGCGTCGCGGATGGCAGAGCCACTCGCCTCGATCGCGATCCAGTTCCCGGCAAACGAGCGGAAGCGGAGCGTGATCCCCTCGACCTCGCCGCCGGCGACCGCGACCTGCAGCGCAGCCGCGGCGCGCCCGTGATCGTCGGGATGAACGAGCTCGATCGCCGGCGTGCCGAGCAGCGTCTCCGGGTCCCAGCCGAGCACCGTGTGCCACGAGGGGGAGGCGTAGACGATCGTGCCGAGCGGATCGGTCGCAGTGATCAGGTCGTGCGAGCGCTCGAGCACGAGTTGCTGGAACGCCGCGAGATAGACGAAGTCGTCGCCTGGCGGCGCGTCAAACGACCGCGTCTCACTCATGCCAACCCCCCGTCGACAGAATCGTCACAGTGTGCACGAGGTTCGCGCGCTTGCAAACCCTTCTACCTGTTGTTCGTGCGGAAGAGCCGCCACAGGAGCCTGAGCGGCACGAGCGCGAGGCCGAGCGCGACGAGGCCGAAGACGAGATACGCCCAGCGCGGCCCGTCGGGGTGCGAGCGGAAGACGTCCTGGAGCGCGCCCACGGCAACGAAGAGGAGGACAGCCCCGAGAACCGCGAAGAGGACGGCGAGGGCGGTACGCATGCCGGCGTCAGTGTGACGCAGGCGGAGTGGGCCGTGGAGGAATCGAACCTCCAACCTTGGGATTAAGAGTCCCCTGCTCTGCCAATTGAGCTAACGGCCCGGAGGCGGGCGCATTGTAGCCTCGGTCGCGTGAAGGTTCTCTCGGTTGTGGGCAACAGGCCGCAGTTCATCAAGTCAGGCCCCGTGTCGGTCGCGTTGCGTGAGGCCGGCCTGGCGGAGGTCGTCCTGCACACGGGGCAGCACTGGGACGCGGAGATGTCCGCGGTGTTCTTCGAGGAGCTCGGCCTGCCCGAGCCGGCGCACCGGCTCGACCTGCGGACGGCCGACACGGCAGCGATGGAGCCCGCAATCCGCCGCGTCGTGGAGGCGGAGCGCCCGGACTGGGTGCTCGTCTACGGCGACACGAACTCGACGCTCGCAGGTGCGGATGCGGCCGGCGAGGTCGCCGTCGCGCACGTCGAGGCCGGGCTGCGGAGCGGCGACCTCTCGATGCCGGAGGAGCGGAACCGGATCGCGGTCGACGGCATGGCCCGACTGCTCCTGCCGCCGGACGAGCGCTCCGCCGCGATCCTCCGCGGCGAGGGCGTGCCCGGCCGGATCGAGGTCGTCGGCGACGTGATGGCGGACGCGTGCTTCCGGTTTGCGCCGATTGCACACGAGCGCTCGCGGATCCTCGAGCGGCTCGGCGTCGAAGCCGGGACGTACGTCGTCGCGACGATCCACCGCGAGGCGAACGTGCGGCCGGAGCGGCTCGCGCGCATCCTCGACGGCCTCGGCGGCGTCGGCGAGCCGGTCGTCTTTCCGGCGCACCCGCGAACGCGGTCGTTGCTCGGCGACGTGCCGGCGAACGTCCGCCTCGTCGAGCCGCTCGGCTACCTCGACATGGCCGCGCTCGCGTCGCAGGCGCGCGTGATCGTGACGGACTCCGGCGGGCTCCAGAAGGAGGCCTACTGGTACGGCGTCCCCTGCGTGACCGCCCGGCCCTCGACCGAGTGGGTCGACACGGTCGAGGTCGGGGCGAACGTGCTCGTCGACGACGACCCCGAACAGCTCGCCGCGGCCGTCAAGGGTGCGGTGCTGCCTGACCTCCTGCCAGAGCTCTACGGGGACGGCCACGCTTCAGAACGCGTCGCCGCCGCCCTACGCGGCTAACGTTCCGCGCCATATGGCGTATGACGTCGCAATCGTAGGGGCCGGCTACGTCGGCCTGCCGCTCTCGACCACCTTTGCGGAGGCCGGCTGCCGCGTGCTCCTCGTCGATGTCGTGGCGGACGTCGTCGACGCGCTGAACCGGGGCGAGAGCCACATCGAGGACGTCGAGAGCGCGCGGCTCGCCCCGCTCGTCGAGCAGGGGCTGATCCGCGCGACGACCGAGTACGCCGACATGAAGGAGGCGGACGCGATCCTGATCGCGCTCCCGACACCGCTCTCACGCCAGCGCGAGCCCGACCTCTCGATCGTCGAGGCGGCGACGCGCGGCATCGCGGCGGTGCTCCGCGCGGGGCAGATCGTCGTCCTCGAGTCGACGACGTGGCCAGGAACGACCCGCGAGGTCCTGCAGCCGATCCTCGAACAGGGCTCGGGCCTGAAGCTCGGCGAAGGCTTCTACCTGGCGATGTCGCCGGAGCGCGTCGATCCGGGGCGCGAGGACTGGACGACGAAGACGACCCCGAAGGTGCTCGGCGGGCTGACGCCCGAGTGCACGAAGCGCGCAGCCGAGGTGTACCGCCGCGCGATCGACACCGTCGTCGAGGTCTCGACGCCCGAGGCGGCCGAGCTGACGAAGCTGCTCGAGAACATCTTCCGCTCGGTGAACATCGCGCTCGTCAACGAGCTCGCGCAGCTCTGCGACCGGATGTCCATCGACGTGTGGGAGGTCGTGAACGCGGCGGCGACGAAGCCGTTCGGCTTCATGCCGTTCAGCCCGGGCCCCGGCCTCGGCGGGCACTGCATCCCGATCGATCCGTTCTACCTCACTTGGAAGGCGCGCGAGTTCGGCTTCTACACCGAGTTCATCGAGCTCGCAGGGAAGGTGAACGAAGAGATGCCGTACTTCTGCCGCTCGCTCGTCTCGCAGGCGCTGAACCATGCGAAGCAGCGTGCGATGAAGGGCGCGAAGATTCTCGTGCTCGGCGTCGCCTACAAGCCCGACATCGCCGACATGCGCGAGTCCCCCGCGCTGAAGCTCATCTCGCTGCTCTCGAACGCGGGCGCCGATG
Source organism: Actinomycetes bacterium (assembly GCA_031370755.1). Taxonomy (GTDB): domain Bacteria; phylum Actinomycetota; class Thermoleophilia; order Gaiellales; family Gaiellaceae; genus Palsa-739. The sequence continues at coordinate 5,487 of JANMQZ010000271.1, read as the reverse complement.
TCGCCTACCACGATCCGTACGTGCCGTCGTTCACAGAGCACGGCCTGCAGATGTCGTCGGTTCCGTTTGAACCGAATGCGTACGACTGCGTCGTGATCGCGACCGACCACCGTGCGATCGACTACGAGCAGCTCGTCGACGACGCAAGCCTCGTCGTCGACCTGCGGAATGCGACCGGCGCGAAAGGCACTGCGTCGGACAAGGTCTTCAAGCTTTGATCGGCGTCGCGGGCCTCGGCTACTGGGGCCCGAACCTTGCGCGCAACTTCGCAGAGCTCGGCACGCTCACGTGGCTGTGCGATCTCGATCCGGCGCTCCGCGAGACGTTCGCGGCGCGCTATCCGGGTGCGACGGTCACCGCCTCGTTCGAGGAGCTCCTTGCGTCCGACGTACAGGGCGTCGTGATCGCCACGCCGGTGCCGACGCACTACGCGCTCGCGAAGCAGGCGCTCGAGGCCGGCAAGCACGTGCTCGTCGAGAAGCCGCCGGCGATGCGCGCCGCCGAGATCGACGAGCTCGTCGACATCGCTTCCCAGCGTGACCTCGTGCTCATGCCCGGTCACCTCTTGCTCTACCACCCGGCTGTGCGGAAGCTGAAGGAGCTGATCGACGCCGGCGAGCTCGGCGAGGTGCTCTGCGTCTACGGCAACCGGCAGAACCTCGGCATCGTGCGGACGAACGAGAACGCGCTGTGGTCGCTCGGCGTTCACGACCTTTCGGTGATCCTCTACCTGCTCGACGAGGAGCCGGAGGAAGCGGTTGCGCACGGGCGAGACTTCCTCACCGAAGGCGTGGAGGACGTCGTCTTCTGCTTCCTGCGCTTCCCGAGCGGCAAGATCGCGCACATGCACCTCTCGTGGCTCGACCCGCACAAGATGCGCAAGATCACCGTCGTCGGGCGCGAGAAGATGGTCGTCTTCGACGACATGGAGCTCGAGCGCAAGGTGACCGTGTACGAGAAGGGCCCGTGGAAGCGCGCCGAGAGCTACGGCGAGTGGCAGACACGCTCCGGCGACATCTACATCCCGAAGATCCCGACCGACGAGCCGCTGAAGCTCGAGTGCCAGGAGTTCCTGCGCCTGATCGCAGGCGAGGGCGACCGCCGCAAGGTCGCCGAGGACGGCGCGCGCGTCGTCCGCGCGCTCGACAAGCTGACCGTGTCGCTCGATGGCTGAGGTGCACTCGACCGCGACCGTCTATCCGGGCACGGTGCTCGGCGAGAACGTGCGCGTGCTCGAGAACGCCGTCGTCGGCAAGCAGCCGGCGCTCGGGCCGAAGTCGACGGCGAAGCGCGACCCGCTGCCGCCGACGGAGATCGGCGACGGCACGATCGTCTCGACGGGGGCGATCGTCTTCGCCGGCTCGACGATCGGCGCGGGCTGCATCCTCGGCGACCAGTCGTGCGTGCGCGAGCGCGTGTCGATCGCAGACGACGTCGTTGTCGGCCGCGGGTCGCTCGTCGAGAACGACTCGACGATCGGCAGCGGGACGCGCATCCAGGCCGAGGCGTACATCACCGCGTACTCGACACTCGAGGAGGACGTCTTCATCGCGCCGTGCGTCGTGACGACGAACGACAACTTCATGGGCCGTACCGAGAAGCGGAAGGCGCTGATGAAGGGCCCGACGATTCGCCGGGGCGCACGAATCGGCGGCGGCGCGATCCTCTTGCCCGGCATCGAAGTCGGCGAGGAGGCATTCGTCGGCGCAGGCGCCGTCGTCACGAAGGACGTGCCGGCTCGCAAGGTCGTCGTCGGGAGCCCGGCACGCGTGCTGCGCGACGTCGCGGAGGAAGAGCTGCTCGAGAACCAGCCCTAGTACCAGACTGTTACTAGGGGAGCTTTGGCGCCGTCTTGTCCAGGGTGAGGGTGTACGGCCCGAAGCCCGGCGACAGGACCTTCACCTCGACGTAGTACCAGCCGCGTCCGCGGGCCGTGAACCGCACCCGCTGCGTCGACCCCGGCGTCGCGGACTGTGCCGCGCGGAGGTCTCTCGAGCGCGCCTCGTCCACCTTCCGCGTCCCCGGCTTCCAGAGGGCGAGCTTGACCTGTGCGCCCGGCCAGCCGCCGGTCACTTTCGCGGTCAGCTTCTCGTGCGGCGCGAGCGCGACGCGATACACGTCGACCGGGTCCTCGTAGTAGTCGACCGATGCCGTGACCTTCACGCGCTTGCCCCACACCGTGTGGGCTTCCGTGCCGGCGTCGTCGTTCGTCTCGTACTTGTCGGGTGCCGGGAGCGGGCCGGCGAGCGCGGCGATCGCCTTTGCGATGTCGAGACGGCCCCAGCCGCTGAGCGGGTCACGCAGCAGCGCGCAGCGCGCACAGCCAGTGGCGACGCTGACGTCGTCGGCGCTGTGCTCGAGGACCGTCGTCACCTGGCTTGCCGTCAGCGTCGGCGCGACCGCGAAGAGAACCGCAGCGGCGGCCGTCACCTGCGGAGCGGCGAACGACGTCCCTTCCGGATCGCGGTAGTCGTCCGTGCCGCACTCGGAGTAGCCCTGGTTTGTGCAGAGCGGACGCTGCGCGGTGAGGTTGAGCGGGAACGTCGAGTAGATGCCGGAGCCCGGCGCGGAGATGTCGTTGTAGACGAGGTCGCGGTTCGAGTAGTCCGGCACGTTGCCCGTCCGAGTCAGCGCGCTGACGCCGATCACATGCGGCAGCGCGGCCGGGTAGCTCGCGAACGGCCACGGCTGCGAGAACGCCTCGTCGCCGTTGCCGACCGCCGCGACGAGCAGGGCGCCTTTCCCCGATGCATACGCGACCGCCGCAGCCTCGAGCGACGAGTACGTGTCGCGGTCCGGGTGCACGGGGTCGCGCACGCCGCCGAGGCTCAGGTTGATGACGCGCGCGCCGTTGTCGGCGGCCCAGCGGATTGCGGCCGCCTCCGCGGCGAGCGGGATCGTTCCATCCGGCTTCACGACCTTCGCGACGAGCAGCTGCGACGTGTACGCGATGCCGACGATCCCCTGCGTATCGAGGTTCGCCGCGATCTCTCCCGCGATGAACGTGCCATGCCCTTCGGTGTCGACGCACGGATCGCCGCCGACGAAGCTGCGCGCGTCGAGGAGCCGTCCCTGGAAATCCGGGAGCGAGCAGTCGACACCGGAGTCGACGATCGCGACCTTGACGGGCTCGAGAACGGTCGGCGGCTCCGCCCACGTGTCGAATGCGTGGTCGTCCTGGAGGAACCACTGCTTGGCCGCGAGCGGATCGGCCGGCGTGAACGCCGCCGCGGGCGCCGCCGCCGCGAGCACGGCGGCTGCGAGCGCGAGCAGCGCGCGCGGCATCAGCGCACCACGACTTGCGGCGACGTCGTCCCCGGTGCGAACCCTGCAGCGGGGACCACGGAGACGCGGTAGGTCGCGCCCGCTGTGAGCTGCACCGGCAGCGAGAACGTGCCGTCGGCGGCGACTGTGGCGACCGCGACGGTCGTCCACGTCGTGAGATCGGGGCTCTGCTGCTGCACCTCGACGGGCGTGTCGGGCAGGAGCGGTTGCACGCTGCCCGCGATCTGCGTCGAGGTGAACGACGAGAGCGTCACCGCGGGCGCGACCTTGATGCGCACGGCGCCCGCCGCGGCAGTCGCTGTCGCGAGGCGGTAATCGGTGTTGAGCGCGGGCCGCTGGGTCAGCCGCACGGTTCCGGTCGCGACCGGGCCGACGGACTGCCACTGGCCGCCTGCCGGCTTCTGCTCCAGCGTCACGCCGGTGAGACCGCGGATCGTGCCGCCGAGCGTCACGGGAGAGCCGAAGACGACGGGTGCGTTCGGCGCGGGTGGTGCGAGTGACAGCACGGACACCGTGAACCACGTCGACCGGAGGCCGATTGCCGCTCGGAGCTTCGTCGCGGCCACGCTGACCGGCGTGAACGGCGTGACGAAGCTGAGCTGCGCCACGCGGCCGTTGCCGTCTGGCGTCGTCGTCGCGTCGGTGATGCCACCGGTGAGCTTCAGCGCCTTCGCGATCGTCGTCGCGGTCACGGGCACGGGTCCCCAGTCGTGGTACGGCGAGATGTCGTCGTACGGATCCGGCACGGACACGAGGTACGGGAGCGCCGTGCCGGTCCAGGCCTGGCTCGACTCGGTCTTGCCGCCCGAGGTCGACGAGAAGAACGTCGTTGCGATCGTCCCGTTGTAGAAGAGCACCTGCCGCTTCGTCGCACCGACGGCGGCGTTCGTCGCGGGCGTCTCGCTCGCTATGCCGAGGTACATCTGGCTGCGCGTGTCCGAGTAGACGTCGAACGGCGCGCCGATCTGCCGCGTCGCAAGTGCGTACGAACGCGCAGCGACCGCCTGGGACTTCAGCGCCTCCGGCGCCCACGTGGACGGCATCTCCGCCGGGACCACGCCGTAGAGGTACTGCTCGAGCGGAAGGACGTTGAGCGCGCGCAGCTTGCCGTCGACGACGTCGACGTCGATGCGGCCGCGGTAGGCGCGCGTGAGCGTGAGCGGGCCGCCCTTGCCGGGCAGCACGCGGAGCGGCGCCGTCAGCGTTTCCCCGGCGACGGTCAGCGCCTGCGTCAGCTTCAGCTTGCCGGCGTCGACCGGGACGCTCCGTCCCGCCCCGTCGCGCACGGTGAACGGCACGTCGGAAGCGATCGTCAGCACCTTCTTCTTGTCGGCGAGCAACACGCGGATCGTCGTCACCGGTGTCGGCCCGAGCGTCGTGCCCGGGTAGTAATGGGCGAGGATCTGCTGGAAGGTCGAGCCGTGCTGCGCGTAGCCGTACGCGCCGTACTGGCTCATGCCGACCCCGTGGCCCCAGCCGTGGCCGTTGAAGAGGAAGAGCGCTCCGGAACCGGCGGGCGCCGCGAAGCAGGTGCCCGTGCAGACCGGCGCCTGCGGCGCAGCCGCGGCGGAGCCGGCCGCGAAGGCGGCCGCGAGGAGAACGAGTAGGAGTGAAGGACGCAGCATCTCTGGCAAGCCGGGTCCCGGCTCCGCGACCCCCGCGAACCGGATTTCCAAGCTAGCAGGACTTTTCGGGGCCGGAGGTTCGTTTCATCCTCGCCGGGAAATCGAATGCGATGGCCCTGAAAGCCGACCTTCTGCCCGACCGCTACACGGGCGCCGAGCCGATCGGCCGCGGTGGCATGGGCGAGATCGTCCGCGCCACGGACACGACGCTCGGTCGCTCGGTCGCAATCAAGCTGCTCGACCGGCGGTACGCGGAGGACGAGGCCGTGCGCGAGCGGTTCACCCGTGAGGCCCTGGCCGTGGCTCGGCTCTCCGGCAACTCGCACACGGTCACGATCTACGACGTGGGTGTGTGGCAGTCCCGCCCGTACATCGTCATGGAGTACCTGGGCGGCGGCTCACTCCAGGACACGATCGTGAAGGAGGGGGCTCAGCCCCCGGCGCGCGCCCTCGACTGGCTCGAAGAGGCGGCAGGCGCGCTCGACGCCGCGCACGGACAGGGAATCGTGCACCGTGACGTCAAGCCGGCGAACCTCCTGCTCGACCGGAGCGGCCGTGTCTACGTCGCCGACTTCGG
>JANMQZ010000262.1:0-4384 GCA_031370755.1 Actinomycetes bacterium | reverse complement strand
GCGGCGACGAGGTCGCGATGGTCTTCCAGGATCCGATGACGTCGCTCAACCCGGTGCTGAAGGTCGGCTATCAGCTCGGCGAGGCGATCAAGACGCACTACCCGAAGGAGAAGAACGACACGGTGAAGGAGCGCGTGATCGACCTGCTGCGGCTGGTCGGCGTCCCGAACCCGGACTCGCGGTACGACATCTATCCGCACGAGTTCTCCGGCGGCATGCGCCAGCGCGCGATGATCGCGATGTCGATCGCGAACTCGCCGTCCCTGCTGATCGCGGACGAACCGACGACGGCGCTCGACGTGACGATCCAGGCGCAGGTGCTCGAGGTGCTGAAGCGGGTGCAGGAAGAGACGCACGCGGCGACGATCCTGATCACGCACGACCTGGGCATCGTCGCCGAGATGTGCGAGCGGGTGCTCGTCATGTACGCGGGCAAGATCGTCGAGCACGGCGACGTGCACACGATCTTCCAGAACCCGAGGCATCCGTACACCATCGGCTTGATGGATTCGCTGCCGAAGCTGACGGAGGACGAGGAGTGGCTGCGCCCGATTCCCGGTCAGCCGCCGTCGCTCATCAACCGGCCGCCGGGTTGTGCGTTTCATCCGCGCTGCTTCCTGTCGCAGGGCCGGCTGCCGTGCCGTGAGGAGGTGCCGCCGCTGCGCCCGATCGACGGTGGGACGGATCACGCGTCGGCGTGTCACTTCGCCGAGGAGTTGATCGGCCGTCATTCGAAGTTCGCCGAGCCGGTGCCTGCGGGAGGTGCGTCGTGAGCGCGCCCGAGCAGGAGCGGGATCTGTCCGAGATCCACACGCCCGCTCCGGTGGGACAGGAGATCCTGCGGCTCGAAGGCGTCGTCAAGCATTTCCCGATCCGCGCGGGGATCCTCAAGCGCACCGTCGGCCAGATCCACGCGGTCGACGGCGTCGACCTCTCGATCCAGGCCGGCGAAACGCTGGGGCTCGTCGGCGAGTCGGGCTGCGGCAAGACCACGTTGTCGCGGACGTTGATCAAACTCGTCGAGCCGACGGCCGGGAAGATCTGGTTCAACGGCCGTGACATCACCGGTTTCAACCGCCGGCAGATGCGCGACGTGCGCCGGGAGATGCAGATCGTCTTCCAGGATCCGTACGCGTCGCTGAACCCGCGCATGACGGTGCGCGACATCATCTCCGAGCCGCTTCGCATCCACGGCCGCTACGGCGGCGACTCCGGCAAGCAGCGGGTGAACGAGCTGCTGCGCACGGTCGGCCTGTCGCCGGAGCACGCGAACCGGTTCCCGCACGAGTTCTCGGGCGGCCAGCGGCAGCGCATCGGCGTTGCACGCGCGCTTGCGTTGAACCCGCAGCTGATCATCCTCGACGAGCCGGTCTCTGCGCTCGACGTGTCGATCCGCGCACAGGTCGTGAACCTGCTGGAGTCGCTGCAGCGCGACTTCGGGCTGACGTACATCTTCGTCGCGCACGACCTGTCGGTCGTCCGCCACGTGTCCGACCGCGTCGCGGTGATGTATCTCGGCAAGGTCGTCGAGATCGGCACGCGTCACGACATCTACGAGCGTCCGTCGCATCCGTACACGCAGGCGCTGTTGTCGGCGGTGCCGATCGAGGAGCCCGGCCAGCGCGGCAAGCGCCAGCGCATCGTGCTGGAAGGCGACGTCCCGAGCCCCGCGAACCCGCCGAGCGGCTGCCGCTTCCGCACGCGCTGCTGGAAAGCCCAGCCGATCTGTGCCGAGGAAGAGCCAGCCCTGGTCGATCGAGGCCAAGGCCATCCGAGCGCCTGCCACTTCGCCGAGATCGTCAAGCCCCTCGACATCGTCGGGCAACCCGCTTCGGTCTAGACCTCGCTGGCGGCGTCGGTCTAAGCGGCTCTCCGGGGGACACTCCCCCGTTCGAGATCCTCCACGAAGTCGCGAATGAGCTGCAAGGAGCGGCTCGATTCGTCTCCGAAGTACCTGCGCACGGTCTCGTGCTCGACGAAGTCGAACGTCGCTCGAAGCCCGACGCAGTCGGGGTAGCTGCTCCACGTCCAGTCCGCAGCGGACGCGCAGATGCCAGCCTCGACCGGGTTGCGCGCTATGTAGCGAACGCAGGCGAGGAAGTGCCCGTCACTCTCTACGGGTTTCGCGGCGTATCGGTCCCCGCGGAGGTGTCCCCATCGTCCCCAGCGGCGGTTGAACGCCTGCGCGTACGTGCCGTTCAGGCGCTGCATTCCAGGCTGGAGCATGTTGTCTTCCACCGCGAGCAGCAGGTGGTAGTGCGTCGGCATGAGCACGAACGAGTGGCACACCCAATCCTGCTTGAGGATCACCCTCGCCAGTCGAACGCAGAAGTCGGTGCGATCGACATCGTCGCGGAACATGTCGATCCGTCCTGCCGTTAGATGCGTGACGTGGTAAATGCCGGCGGAGAGGAATCCGCGTTTCGAGCGCGCCATCGCCGACAGTGTGCACTCCGCGGCAAGCGGGAAAATTCGAATTGAGGAAGCTGTGACGAAGTTCGCACATTCCTGTTTGGGGGAGTGTCCCCGCGTCTAGCGATGCCGGGTGCGCGTGCGCGCATCGCGCGTCCGGAGCTGCCACTTCCGCTTCTCCTCGCGCCGCAGACGCGCATCTGAGCGGATGGCGATCGCGCGCAGCTCGCGCTGCAGCTTCAGCCAGCTCTCGTAGCGCGGCACCGCCAGGACGCCCGACTCCAGCGCGGCCTTCACGGCGCACCCGGGCTCCGTGTTGTGCGAGCAGTCGTTGAAGCGACACGTGGTGGCGAGCTCCTCGACATCCGCGAACGTCTCGTCCAAGCCGCCGCTGTCCCACAGCTGCAGCTCGCGGATCCCCGGCGTGTCGATCACGACGCCGCCGCCCGGCAGCATGATCAATTCGCGATGCACGGTCGTGTGCCGACCTTCGTCGTCGCCCTCGCGCGTCTCCTTCACCGCCATGCGCTCGTGACCGACCCAACGGTTGACGAGCGTCGACTTGCCGACACCGCTCGAGCCGATCAGGACGGCCGTCGCGCCCTCGCCGATCCGCGCGCGCAGCGCGTCGACGCCCTGGCCCGTCACTGCACTGACGACGTGCACCGGCACGCCGAGCGCCACCGCCTCGACCTCGGCTACGAGCCCCCACGGATCGTCCATCCGGTCGGCCTTCGTCAGCACGATCTCGGGCGACGCGCCGCTCTCCCAGATCGTGACGAGGTACCGCTCGATCCGGCGCACCTCGAGCTCCGGGCCGAGCGACGTGACGATGAACGCAACATCGATGTTCGCAGCGAGCGTCTGTGCCTCGGATGTCAGCCCCGCCGACTTGCGCACGATCGCGCTGCGCCGTGGCAGCACCGAACGGATCAGCCCGTCCCCGAGCCCGACCCAGTCGCCGACCGCCACCTCGACGCTCTCGTGCATCAGCCTGCCGGGCAGGCGCGTACGGACGACCTCGTCGGCCGTCTGCACGTCGTACGCAGCGCGATGCGCGGCGATGACGCGTCCCGGCACATGGCCGGGCTCAAGTTGTGCGGCGAGCTCCGGGTTCCACCCGAGCGCGCCCAGATCGAAATCAGGCAACGCAGGTTCTCCTTCGGGAATGAGAAAACAGGACGGCGCGGCGGCCGCCTCCGAAGGGAGCTACGTCCGTCGCGCGGCTAGTCGGCCGAGACGGCCGAAAAGGCTGCAAGAACAAACGTCATGAAGTCAACCTCCTCTGGCCGGGGACGGGAACCCGGTCAGGTTAGGTGCCGGACACCCAGCCGTCAAGCGAAACGTGCCCTCCGAACTGCCGCGCGATGTTCAACACGGCCCGCAAACGCCGCCCACCGATGAAGATCCACTGGTCGGCAGAGGGAAGCGCGGTCACCATCCAGCGCCCATTCGGCGACCAGGCCACCCCCGCGAGCCGGCCCGGAGCGGTGAAGACGTTGCCCGCCTCGTTCGGCCCGTAGACGAACACGTTCCGCCCGTGCAGGAGCGCAAGCCTGCCGTCGCGCGCGAACGCGACCGCCTGCACGCCGGCCAGCCGGAGCATCAGATGCCGGCCGCCTGCCCAGATGTGCACGAACCTCGGCGTCACGGCGACGAGCTGCTTCCCGTCCGGCGACCACGCGAGCTCGCGCGCGCCCCGCGTCGCGTGCACCGCCAGCACCGCCTGCGAGTCCACGTCGACGACGGTGACACCGCCGCGCGGCGTCGCGTAAGCCACGACGCGCCGCTCCGGCTGCCACGCCGGCGCGACGTGCGCCGCCCGCGCGAGCGCGACGTCGCCGGTGCCGTCACCCGCAACGACGCGCAGATGCCCCGCACTCAGATACGCGATCCGCGTGTCGGCGCGCGTCCCGCCCCAGCGAGGGAACAGAACACCGGGCCGAGAGAGCGTCCAGCGCACCGTGCCGCG
>JANMQZ010000227.1:0-2774 GCA_031370755.1 Actinomycetes bacterium | reverse complement strand
GACGTGCGTCGACGCGACGTAGGAGAAGGTGACGGTCGCGCCGGCCGTGACCGTGAAGCCGATGTTCGCGCCGTTGAGCACGCCGCCGGCGCCGTAGTTCTCGTCCCAGCTCTCGTTGATCGCGACCTTGGCCTCGTAGCTTCCGGCCGGCAGCGCGGTCGTCGAGAAGCGGTACGTGCCGTCCCCGTCCGTGTCCTGCAGCCAGGAGCGCAGGCAGCCGGGATCCCAGTCGCCGGGGCAGCCGAGCTCAGACTGGAAGCTGCCGGGCGAGACGGCGATCGTCGAAGTGACGTTGTCCGTGATCCAGTGGCTCTTGTGGTCGTAGTAGAACTTCACGTCCGCACCCGATGCGAGGTTGAGCGGTACGTTCGCGCCGTTCGACACTGCGTGGAGCCCGTAGTTCTCGTCCCACGAGTCGTTCAGCGCGGCCTTGTACTCGTAGCTGCCCGCCGGAAGCGAGAACGTCTTCTGCCACACGTCGTCGTTCGCGTCGTAGGTGAGATGCGCAGCCGCGCAATCCGGCTGCCAGTCTCCCGGACAGCCGAGCTCCGACTGGAGCGAGCCGGCGATCGTGACGCTCGAGGGGTTCTGCGAGGCCGTCGCAGCGGGCAACAGCACGAGCGCAGCGGCGAGGGCTGCGAGCAGCGTCGCCCGAACCTTGCCGATCCTGATCACTGCCATCCTCACCCCCGGTCGCGGCTCAAGCATACGAAAGGCCGCGAGCCTTGTCGATGCGCCACCGATGAGATCTCCCCGTCCGTATCGTCTAATGGAGGACACCCGCGACGCAGGAGGAGGATCCATGTCCGGACAGATCGTGCACTTCGAGATCCCGGCCGACGACACCGGGAAGGGCCAGGCGTTCTGGGGCTCGCTCTTCGGCTGGAAGTTCGAGTCGTACCCCGGGCCGTCCGAGTACCACATGACCAGGATCAGCGACCAGACGGGCGGCGCGATCACCAACATGGAGCCCGGCAAGCGCGGTCTGCGCGTCTACTTCGACGTCGACGACATCAACGCCGGCGCCGCGCAGGTAAAGAAGCTCGGCGGCGAGGCCGGCGAGCCGATGCCGGTGCCGAGCATGGGCTGGTTCTCGACCTGCAAGGACACGCAGGGCAACGAGTTCGGGCTCTGGCAGAACGACACGTCGGCGCCGAGCCCGGCCGCCTGACGCCTCGACGGCAGGCGGCGTCCCGCGAAGGGCGTCGCCTGCCGTCCTGCATCGTCGCGCGGCTACGTCTTGCTGATGCGCGAGTCGGCCGGCGCTGCCCGTAGCGCGAGATCCGAGGCGCGCTCGAGCACGTCGAATGCTTCGTCGGCCTTGCCGGCCGCGCGGAGCGCGGCACCCCAGGAGCGACAGGCCTGGCTCGCCTCGCGCCAGCGGCGATTCGTCGCGAGGAGCTCGACCGCGTCGGAGAACGTCGCCGTCGACGCGTCGAGATCCTGCTCGAGCACGAGTCCCTCAGCGAGCGCCCAGAGCGCGGTCCCGCGCACGGCGTCGTACTGATCCGAAATGAGCTCCAGCACGTTGCGCGCGATCCGGATCGCCTCCGCGCCGTCACCCAGAAGCGCAGCAGCGCGCGCCCGCTCGACGTTCAGGATCGCGATGTCGTCGACACTGCCGCCGCGCCCGAGCAGCTGCTCGGCCCGGTCGAGCTGGGCGCATGCGCCCTCGCCGTCTCCCGCCGAGTTCATGATCCACGCGGCCAGCACGTACGCGCGGGCACAGTGGACGTCGTCCTCGGAGGCTTCCAGAAGCGCGATCGCGCGGCGCGCGTACCGCAACGCTCGCGACGAGTGGCCCTCCATCTCGGAGAGTCGCGCGAGTGACCAGAACAAGCGGATGCGCATGTACGGGTCGCCGTCCTGCGGCGCCTCGCGGAGCGCCTCGCGAACGACGTCCTCGGCGCGAGCGAGTGCGCCGGCGTCGCTGAGCGCATAGCTGAGCAGGATCCGGTAGCGCGTTCTTGCCGCCGCGTTCTCCGGCGCGAGCTCCGACACGTCGTCAAGACAGCGGCGGTAGAGCTCGATCTCGCGCTCCGTCTCGCCCAGCGCGCCGTACGCGCGGCCGAGCGTCGCAAAGACATCGAGCCGCTCGAGCGGCGAGGGACGCTCGAGCGCGAACGCCTCCTCGAAGCCCGCGATGGTTGCGGCGTGCTCGCCACGCTCGAACGCCGCGAGCGCGAGCGCGATGCGCGCGCGCGCTGCGTGCGGACGATCGCCGGCCTGGACAGCCTTCTCGAACAGCTCCCGGAGGCGCGCCTCCGCCGTGACCGGATCGCCGAGGCGGAGCGCCAGCTCGGCGTCGACGATGCTCAGCTCGCGCACGTCCGCGTCGCCGATGTCGCGGCCCGTCTCGAGGTACTCCGTCGAGAGGTCGAGCTGCCGCGCGAGCTTGCGGAGCGCCTTGACCGACGGCTGGCGCGTCCCGGCCTCGATGCGGGAGATGTACGCGTACGAGACGCCGGGTGTCGCGAGCTCGCGCTGCGACAGCCCGCGCTCGAGCCGGAGCCGCTTCAGTCGTTCACCGACGTTCTCGTGATCCATGGGCAATGCTTGCCTCGCCTGTTGACAACGGGAGGTATATCCGGGTTTCTACCCTCTCACTCTCTCAAATGAAAGGAGGTGTCCCATGTTCAACGCACGCTTCGTGGCATTGGTTCTCGTCGCCGTCGCGATCGCCCTGATGATCGCCGAGGGCCCGATCGGCCCCTTCGGCATCTAGGACGGGCGGTGACGCCCAAGAGAGGCGGGCGGGGGCGCCCACGCGCACC
>JANMQZ010000205.1:0-5190 GCA_031370755.1 Actinomycetes bacterium | reverse complement strand
CGCGTCAGGCCGGCCGCGCGCTCCTCCGCACCGACCCGCTTGCTGAGCTTGAGCGGATTACGTGCCCCGTCCTCTGCCTCTGGGGGGCGAGGGACAAGTGGGTCAAGCTCGACGACGGAATCGAGTACGCGCGCCGGCTCGGTGCGCCGTTACGCACGATCGCGGGATGCGGACATCTGCTCACCGGTGAGCGCCCGGAGATCTGCCTCGCGGCGATCGAGGAGTTCGTAGCTTCGCTCTAGCCGGCGACCGGTGCCTCGAACGGGATCACCTCCCCGCCGACGTCTTCGTCATTGGCGCGCGGTCCGCCGAGGAACTCGACCCGTCGCGCGACGACCTCGATGGCGCTTCGGCGCTTGCCTTCCTCCTCCCACGAGCGCGATTTGAGCCAGCCGTCGATCGCAACGCGACGGCCCTTGCCGAGGTACTCGGCACAGAGTTCCGCCTGGCGATCCCACGCGCAGACGTTCACGAAGTCTGCGCCGCCGTCCTTGCTCGCCCGGTCGACCGCGAGGAGGAAGCTTGCCACTTTCTTGTCGGGTCCGATGTCACGCAGTTCGACGTCGGTCGCGAGGTTTCCGATCAGGGTGACGATGTTCATGGAGGCAACGTAGACCGCGATTCGTGACGGCGGACACAAAGGTTTGTGCTGGTAGAGTGGCGCCGCGATGGGCCTTTTCAGCGGACTGACCGGCTTCGGCGGCCGCGACATGGCGGTCGACCTCGGCACCGCGAACACGCTCGTCTACGTCCGTGGCCGCGGCATCGTTCTGTCGGAGCCGTCGGTCGTCGCGATCGACCAGCGCACCGGCGAAGTGCACGCGGTCGGCGTCGAGGCGAAGCGCATGATCGGCCGCACCCCCGGGACGATCTCCGCGATCCGCCCACTCAAGGACGGCGTGATCGCCGACTTCGACGTGACCGAGCAGATGCTGCGCCACTTCATCCAGAAGGTGCACCAGCACCGTTTCGCGCACCCGCGTGTCGTCGTGTGCGTCCCATCGGGCGTGACCGGCGTCGAGAAGCGCGCGGTGGAAGAGGCGACGCTCTCGGCCGGCGCGCGTCAGGCATATCTCATCGAGGAGCCGATGGCCGCCGCGATCGGCGCCGGGCTCCCCGTCGGCGAGCCGACCGGGAACATGATCGTCGACATCGGCGGCGGCACGACCGAGGTCGCGGTCATCTCGCTCGGCGGGATCGTCGTCTCGCAGTCGCTGCGCATCGGCGGCGACGAGATGGACGAGGCGATTGTCAATCACATCAAGCGCGATTACAAGCTCCTCATCGGGCAGCAGACGGCCGAGGAGATCAAGCTCGAGATCGGCTCCGCGTGGGAGATGAAGGAGGAGCTGCAGGCCGAGGTGCGCGGCCGCGACATGCTCACCGGCCTCCCGAAAACGGTCATCCTCACGAGCGAGGAGATCCGCCGGGCGCTCGACGAGCCGGTCACGCAGATCATCGAGGCGATCAAGTCGACGCTCGACAAGACGCCGCCCGAGCTCGCCGCGGACATCATGGATCGCGGCATCGTCCTCGCCGGCGGCGGCGCTCTCCTGACGGGCCTCGACGAGCGCCTGCGCCACGAGACGCAGATGCCCGTCCACCTCGCCGAGAGCCCGCTCACCTGCGTCGCGGTCGGCTCGGGCCGCAGCCTCGAGGAGTTCGAGGCGATTCACCGCTCGAACCGCGCCCGCGCCCGCGGCCGCAACGGCCGCCACAGGTACTAGTCCGCTGCGAGCCCCGCTGCGTCAGGCGGTCGTGCCGCTCGCTGCGATGTGGATCGTCCTCGGGGTCGGCGTGCTCTTCGCACTTGTCTTCGGGTCGCCGTGGATCTTGGTGATAGCCGTCGTCGCCTCGGTGGTCGCGCCTCGTATCGCGCGTCACGTGCAACACCGATAGGTCCTCCCGCCGGCGGCCGTAGGACCCGCGGCCCGGTCTTGGTGCGCGGCGTGCCTCGCGCGTAGGCGAGACCGCGCTCTCGCCGTAGCGCACGGGCGGCTCGTCACGCGTGGCAAGAAGGAGGGGGCTCGTGGGGGAACCCTGGGTTCCCCCACGAGAGGCTTGCCCGCCTCAGGCGGCAAGCCGGGAAGGGCGGTACGCTTCCGCCGTGGGTTCTCGCGACCGCACCGCGCGTGTGGCGGTGCTGGGCTCGTCTGTCCGGCGCTCCAGATCAGACCGCTACTCCGCTCGGGGTCGCGGACCGCTGGTCCGGCGCGTCGTGCTCGCCGTCCTCATCCTCGGCGCACTCGCCCTGCTCACCGTGTCGTTCCGTTCGCCCACCTCCGGCGCGCTGCACGACATGCAGGGCTACGGCTCGGCCGGGCTGCGGCCGTTCCAGGTTGCCGCCGAGCGGGTCGCGCGCCCGTTCCGTGACGCGTACGGCTACTTCGCCGGGCTCGCGCACGCGAAGTCGGAGAACGAGAAGCTTCGCCGCGAGCTGCGCGACGCGCGCGCGATCGCGAACGCGAACCTCGCGAACGCGCGCCAGGCAGAGGCGCTGAAGAAGCTGTTGCAGTTCGAAGGCGGCGCGACGTACCCGAAGGATTACCGCGCGGTGAACACGACGGTCATCTCGTACCCGAGCAGCTCGTTCGCGCAGGTGGTGACGATCGCGGCCGGCTCACACTCGGGCATTCGCGTCAACACACCGGTCGTGACCGCCGACGGGCTGATCGGGCGCGTGGCGAACGTCGGACCGTCGACGTCGAGCGTCACGCTCCTGACCGACCCCGACAACAACGTGCCGGCGCGCGACGTCTCGAGCGGCGTCAGCGGCCTGATCCGGCACGGGCAGGGCTCGACACTCGTCTTCGATCGCGTCGCGAAAGAGCAGGTCGTGAAGAAGGGCGACATCGTCGTCACGCAGGGAACGGTCGACCGCCGCTACCCGAGCGTGTATCCATACGGCATTCCGATCGGCAGAGTGCTTTCGGTCGGGCGCAGCGACATCGCGACGTTCCTCACGGTGACCGTGACGCCGTTCGCGCGCTTCGACTCGCTCGACGCGGTCGCCGCACTCGTCTCCAGCAAGAAGCGGTGAGCGCGCTCAACGGCCTCAAGGCCGCGGTGCTCCTCTTCGTCGCGGCGATCCTCCAGGTCTCGATCTTCGCGCAGGTGCACATCCTCGGCGGCGTGCCCGACCTTGTGCTCGTCATGCTCGTCGCGGTTGCGCTGCTGCGCGGTGCCGTGCCCGGCGCGGTCGGCGGCTTCTTCGCCGGCCTGCTCGTCGACACCGCGACCCTCGGACAGCTCGGCCTCACGTCGCTCGTGCTGACGATCGCGGGCTACTGGATCGGCAGGTACGGCGAGACGACCGGTCGCGACCGTGGACACGCACCGTTCACGTCGGTCGCCGTGATCACGATTCTCTTCTCGTTCGGCGTGCTGCTCGTCCACTTCGTGCTCGGCGAGCGCGCACCCGCAGGCGACGTCTTCCGTGGGTTGCTACCCGGGATCTTTCTGAACCTCATCCTCACGGCGCCCGTGTACGCAGTCGTGCGGCGGCTCCTGCGGCCGGTCGACCGGGGTGACTACGCGACCGAGGTCCAGCTCCTTGGCTAGCACCGCCCCGACGCGCGCGCCGCGACGTCCGCGGCACCGCACCGACGGCGAAACTGTCGTCGAGCCGTACCGCGTGACGCCGAAGAACGCGCGCCGGATTGCAATTCTCGGCTTCATCCTGCTCGGCGGCTTCGCGGCGCTCTTCCTCCGCCTCTGGGCGCTCCAGGTTCTGTCCGGCACGAAGTACGTGAACCAGGCGTCCGCGCAGTCGTTCCGCGCAGTCCCGCTCCAGGCGCCGCGCGGGATGATCCTCGACCGGCACGGTCGCCCGCTCGTGAAGAACGCCGCCGCGTGGGCCATCCAGCTCTGGCCCGCCGACCTGCCGCAGAACTACACGGAGCGTTACGCCGAGCTGAAGCGAATCGCGAACGTCGCCAACGTCCCGCTTTACGAGATCGCGCGCGGGATCAAGCGGCGGCGCGGCGACCTCCTGAAGCCGGTGATCGTGCGCGACGCCGCGAGCAATCCGATGGTCACCTACATCTACGAGCACTCCGGCGCGTTCCCCGGCGTGACGATCGGCCGCGTGTACGTCCGCCACTACCCGTACCAGGAGCTCGCGTCGCAGGTGCTCGGCTATGTCGGCTCGATCACGCAGACGCAGCTCCGCCGGCTCGGCAAGGGGTACGACCTGAACGACGAGCTCGGGCAGTCGGGCGTCGAGTCGACGTACGACAGCTATCTCCGCGGCCAGGCGGGCGAGCAGCGGCTGCACGTCGACTCGCTCGGACGTCCGCTCAGCACGGTGCAGACGGCGATCCGGCCGAAGCCGGGCAACACGGTGCGGCTCACGATCGACCTCAAGCTCCAGAAGGCCGCCGAGCACGCGCTCGCGTACGGGATCCAGCTTGCGCACGCCGACGGCAAGTGGGCTGCAGACGGCGGGGCGATCGTCGCGCTCGATCCGAACGACGGCTCGATTCTCGCCCTCGCCTCGTCACCGACCTACAAGCCGTCGGTCTTCACCGGCCGTGTGACGACCAAGGATCTGGCCGCACAGGGACTGACGACGAAAACCGCCCCCGCGAAGAACTTTCCCTCGCTCGACCGCGGCCTGCAGGCGACGTTCCCGCCCGGCTCGACGTTCAAGCCCGTCACCGCGCTCGCAGCGATGCAGGAGCATCTCGTCTCTCCGTACGCGTATCTCCCGTGCACCGGCACCTACCACTCGCCGAACGACAAGGGCAACCAGACGTTCCGCAACTGGGACCCGTTCGTGAATCAGCAGATGGACATGCCGACCGCGCTCGCCTACTCGTGCGACACGTACTTCTACCAACTCGGCGACATGTTCTTCTCGACGAAGGGCCGCGGGCAGCCGCTCCAGAAGTGGGCGCGCATCTTCGGCTTCGGCTCGTCGACCGGCACCGACCTCGGCCCGGAGGCGACCGGCCTCGTGCCGACGATCGGCTGGCGGTTGCAGCACTTCACGACGGCGATCGACAAGCTCTGGAAGCCGGGCAACTCGATCCAGCTCGCGATCGGCCAGGGCGACCTCACCGTCACGCCGATGCAGATGGCGCGCTTCTACGCGCTCCTTGCGAACGGCGGCAAGCTCGTCACGCCGCACGTGCTGATGGACGTCGAGAGCTCGAACGGCACGCCGGTGCCGGTGCCTGCACGCCCGGC
>JANMQZ010000187.1:0-2599 GCA_031370755.1 Actinomycetes bacterium | reverse complement strand
CTGCCACGGGTCGTGCGTCCGGCGCGGGCTGCTAGCCTTCACGCACTACCCGGAGAGCTTTGACAGGCAGCTTGGCGACCGGGTTACCAAACGCCTAAAGCGCTCGTGAGCGCGGTTCCGCGTTCCCGGGCTGACTTGACGGGAGCAAGCTGTGCCGGAGACGCGTCAACGCCTAGAGAGCATTTTCCGCGAACGGATCGCCGTTCTCGACGGGTCGTGGGGCGTCCTCATCCAGCGCGAGCTGCGCGGCGAGGAGGCATACCGCGGTGAGCGGTTCCGCGAGCACTCGCACGACGTCGCCGGCGATCCCGACCTCCTGAACATCACGCGTCCCGAGGTCGTCTCGCGGATCCACGACGACTACTTCTCGGCCGGCGCCGACATCGCAACGACCAACACGTTCACCGCGACGACGATCGGGCAGGCGGACTACGCGTTCGGCGCCGACGTCGTACGCGAGATGAACCTCGAGGGCGCGCGGCTCGCTCGGCGTGCCGCCGATGCCTGGACCGCGAAGACGCCTGAGCGGCCGCGGTTCGTGGCCGGCGCGGTCGGCCCGCTCAACGTCACGCTGTCGCTCTCGCCGCGCGTCGACGACCCTTCGTACCGGGCCGTCACGTTCGACGAGGTGCGCGACGCGTATGCGCACCAGATCGGCGCGCTACGCGACGGCGGTGTCGACATCCTGCTCGTCGAGACCGTCTTCGACTCGCTCAATGCGAAGGCCGCCATCGCCGCCGCGCTCGCCGAGGCGCCCGAGCTGCCGCTCTGGCTGTCGTTCACCGCGATCGACAAGAGCGGCCGCAACCTCTCGGGGCAGACGGTCGAGGCGTTCTGGCTCTCCGTCGAGCACGCGCGGCCGCTGATCGTCGGCGTCAACTGCTCCCTCGGCGCCGCGGAGATGCGGCCCTTCGTCGAGGACATGGCGGGGATCGCGACGACGTGGGTCGCCTGCTATCCGAACGCGGGGTTGCCGAACGAGTTCGGCCTTCACGACGAGCAGCCGCACGACACGAGCCGCATGCTCGGCGAGTTCGCGCGCGACGGCCTCGTCAACGTCGTCGGCGGCTGCTGCGGCACGACGCCCGACCACATTCGCGAGATCGCGGCTGCGGTCGAAGGTGTCGCGCCGCGCGCGATTCCCGAGCCGGTGTCCGTGACGCGCTTCAGCGGGCTCGAGCCGTTCGCGATCACCGAGGACACGAACTTCGTGATGATCGGCGAGCGCACGAACATCACCGGCTCGGGGCGGTTCCGCCGGCTCGTCGAGGCGGGTGAGTGGCAGGAGGCGCTCGAGGTGGCGCTCGAGCAGGTGCGTGGCGGCGCCAACCTCCTCGACGTCAACATGGACGCCGACCTGCTCGAAGGGCCGGAGGCGATGACGACGTTCCTGAACCTTGTCGCGACCGAGCCCGAAATCGCGCGGCTACCGATCATGGTCGACAGCTCGCGCTGGTCCGTGATCGAGGCCGGCCTCCGCTGCGTCCAGGGAAAGGGCGTCGTCAACTCGCTCTCGCTCAAGGAAGGCGAGGAGCCGTTTCTCGCACAGGCGCGGGTCGTGCGCGGCTTCGGCGCCGGCGTCGTCGTCATGGCGTTCGACGAGAAGGGCCAGGCGGAGACGGTGGAACGCAAGGTCGGGATCTGCGAGCGCGCGTACCGGCTGCTCGTCGACGTCGTCGGCTTCCCGCCGGAGGACATCATCTTCGACTCGAACGTGCTCGCCGTCGCGACCGGGATCGAGGAGCACAACGGCTTCGCGAAGGCGTTCATCGAGGCGCTGCCCCTGATCAAGGAGCGCTGCCCCGGCTCGAAGACGAGCGGCGGGATCTCGAATCTCTCGTTCTCGTTCCGCGGCAACAACGTCGTGCGCGAGGCGATGCACTCCGCGTTTCTCTACCACGCGATCCGTGCGGGGCTCGACATGGGCATCGTCAACGCGGGCCAGCTCGTGCTGTACCAGGACATCGATCCCGAGCTCCTCGAGCGGGTCGAGGACGTCATCTTCGACCGGCGGGAGGATGGAACCGAGCGTCTCGTCGAGATCGCCGACCGCGCAAAGGGGGAGGGCACACGCCGGGAGCGCGACCTCTCCTGGCGCGAGGGGCCCGTCGAGGCGCGTCTGTCGCACGCGCTCGTGCATGGGATCGTCGATTTCATCGTGGCCGACGCCGAGGAGGCGCGACTCCAGTACGAGCGGCCGCTCGACGTGATCGAGGGGCCGCTCATGGCGGGCATGCAGATCGTCGGCGACCTCTTCGGCGACGGGAAGATGTTCCTCCCGCAGGTCGTGAAGAGCGCGCGGGTGATGAAGACTGCCGTTGCTCATCTCGAGCCGTTCATGGAGGAGGAGAAGAGCGGCAGCCGCGTGCAGGGGACCGTCGTGCTCGCCACCGTGAAGGGCGACGTGCACGACATCGGTAAGAACATCGTCGGCGTCGTCCTCGGCTGCAACAACTACGCGGTGCACGACCTCGGCGTGATGGTGCCGGCCGAGCGGATCCTCGACACGGCGTTGGAGGTCGGTGCCGACGTCGTCGGTCTGGCCGGGCTGATCACGCCGTCGCTCGCCCCGATGGTCGACGCAGCGCACGCGGTGGTG
>JANMQZ010000173.1:0-11876 GCA_031370755.1 Actinomycetes bacterium | reverse complement strand
CGGGCTCGAGCCGTACGTCGAGGTCGTCGCGCACATCGACACCGAGACCGAGCGGCGGCTCGTGCAGACGTACCGGCTCGAGATCTAGCTGCGCGCGTCACAGCTGAGGAGTAGGCTCCCACCGTGAAGCGGATCGCGGCGGCGGAGAGCGAGTGCATCGAGACGCGGCCGCGCTCGAACGGAACGCGCGAGCGGCCCTTCGCCATGTCGAGGGCGTCCGCGACGCGGATCAGGCCCGCCTCGATCGTGAGCGGCTGCCCGTCGGCGCGGTGGCTGATGATCGCCTGGAGCACCTCGGAGGCGATCACCGTGCGCTCGGGCTCGTCGTAGATGCCGTCGAGGAGCTCCTGCAGCTTCGGCGCGGCGAGGAAGAGTGAGAAGTCCTCGTGCCCGTGCCTGTGGATCGACATGCCGATGCAGTGCAGGAGCGCTGCGAGCGTGACGACCACCTCGGCGTCGTCCTGGGTCATGCCGTAGTCGGTGACGACGGCCGGCTCGATGTGGTGCTTCGTCAGCTGGCGCAGGAGCTTCAGCGCGATGTTGGTGACGATCTGGATGTGGACCCAGGAGTGGTCGTTGATCTCCATCCGGGCCACGGCGTTCACGTTCGAGACGTGCCACCAGGCCTTCAACTGCTTGTCCTCGTTCACGCGCTCGATCAGCGTCCGGAGCTTCCGGTTGCCGCGAACCGGCACGTTGATCTTCATCCGCTCGATCGCCTCGGCGGGCGTCAGGGTCGCTTCGTGCTCGGCCTCCGCGGCGATGGGCTGGTCGATCCGGTCAGCCGTTTCCTTGTCGATCGCCATTGTCCGGAGTGTACGTCCACCCGATCAGTCATAGATTCCAGGCATGAACGAGCATCCTGTCCAACTTGTCGTCGAGGACAACCTCGAGCGGAGCCGCCTCACGGTCTTCTTTCGGCTGATTCTCGCAATCCCCCATTTCATCTGGGTGGTCCTCTGGGGCATCGCCGTCTTCTTCGCGGCGATCGCGAACTGGGTCGCCACACTCGCCACAGGAAAGCCGCCGGAGTCGCTTCACCGCTTCATGTGCAAGTTCATCCGCTACCTCTCGCATCTGAATGCGTATCTCTGGCTCGTCGCCAATCCGTATCCAGGCTTCGTTGGCGAAGAGGGCGACTACCCGGTCGACATCAAGCTGCCGCCGCCGACCGAGCAGGACCGCCTGAAGACACTCGTGCGGATCATCCTCGCGATCCCGGCGCTCTTCCTCTCGGCCGCGCTCGGCGGCGCAGGCTCGTTCCGCGTCCCATACCGGGGCCGCTACGGCAGCTTCAGCGGCGGTGGGGGCGGCGCGCTCGCAGGCGTGTGTGCGTTCCTCGGCTGGTTCGCAATCCTCGCGCGCGGCAGGATGCCGAAGGGCCTTCGCGACGCAGGCGCCTACAGCGTCGGCTACAGCGCACAGATGCTCGCGTACATCCTCTTCGTCACGGATCGCTACCCGAACGCCGACCCGACGGCGATGCTCGCCACGGTTCCGCGGCCGCCGCAGCACCCGGTCTACCTCGTCGGCGATGCGCACGACCTGCGTCATTCGCGTGTGCTCGTCTTCTTCCGCTTGCCGCTCCTCATCCCGCACCTCATCTGGCTTGCTCTCTGGACGGTGGCCGCCGTGATCGTCGGCATTCTCAACTGGTTCGCGACCCTCTTCACCGGGACGCCGGCACGACAATTCCACCGCTTCCTCTCGGCGTACGTGCGGTACTCGCTGCATGTCTCCGCGTTCGGCTATCTCGCCGCGAACCCGTTCCCGGGCTTCACCGGCGAGCTGGGCCGCTACCCGCTCGACGTGGTGCTTCCGGAGCGGCAGCGGCAGAACCGCTGGGTGACGTTCTTCCGGTTCATCCTCGCGATCCCGGCCTTCGCTGTGAACGCGGCGCTCGGCGGGGCGCTCTCGATCGCCGCGATCCTGACCTGGTTCGTCGCCCTCGGCACCGGCTCGGCGCCGTGGGGTCTCCGCAATCTGTCCGCGTACGCGCTCCGCTACGGGGCGCAACTCAACGCGTACCTCTTCCTCCTGACCGAGCAGTATCCGCACGCGAGCCCGCTCGAGGGTGCGGACGAGCCGCAGCAGACGTTCGACGAAGCAGCGTGAACACTCGCCTCGCGGTGAGCGCGGCCCTCGCGGCCGCGCTCGCGGCGGGCTGGGTCGTCGCCGCCGTCCTGCTCTGGCATTCGAGCGTGCCTGCGCTTCATCTGCAGCATCTCGATCCGCGCGCGTATTTCTCCCGGCAGGAGCTGCACGATGCCGCGTCCTACTCGCGGGGTGCCCGCTGGCTCTGGGTGCTGACGACGATCGCCCAGCTCGGTGCGCTCGCGGTGTTCGCGCGCTTCGGCGTCCGTTGGGCCCGTGAGTCTGCCGCCGGCCGGATGGGCACCGGGATGCTGCTCGGGATGCTCGGCTTCGCGCTCGTCTGGGCCGTGCAGCTGCCGTTCGCCGTGCTCGAGGTGTGGTGGGCGCGCCACTCCGGCCTCTCGACGGAGAGCTACCTGACGGTGACGCTCGGGAACTGGCTCGCGCTCGGCGGCAAGTTCACGTTCCTCTGCCTCGCGCTTGCGATCGTGATGGGGCTCGCGGGCAAGGTCGGCGACTGGTGGTGGCTGCCCGCGGCGCCGTGCTTCGTCGGGCTCGCGCTTCTGTTCTCGTTCGTGACGCCGTACCTGCTCGGCGGGGAACGGCTCCAGAGCCCGCAGCTTCGTGCGGCCACCGTGCGACTCGAGCGCATCGAGCACGTGCAGCACGTCCCGGTGAAGGTGGTCACCGGCATGAACGAGCCGAACGCCGTCGCGACGGGGCTCGGTCCGAGCCGGCGCGTCTTCCTCTGGGACGCGATCATCGAGCCGCCGTTCACGCAGCGAGAGGTCGAAGTCGTCATCGCGCACGAGCTCGGGCACCTCGCGCACAACCACATCTGGCGGAGCGTCGGCTGGTACGCGCTTTTCGCGTTTCCCGGCGCGTTCCTCATCGCCGCCGGAACCCGCCGGCGGGGCGGGATGCGGGTGCCGGAGGCGGTGCCGTTCTCGCTCTTCGTCCTCGTCGCGCTGAATCTCGTCGCCTCGCCGCTCCAGAACGTGATCACGCGGCACATGGAGGCCGAGGCGGACTGGTCGGCGCTGCGCGCGACGCACGACACAAAGGCGGCACGGATGCTCTTCGAGCGTTTCGTGCCGGCGACGCTGAGCCAGCCGGACCCGCCGACCTGGGACTACGTCATGCTCGAGAACCACCCGACGATCATGCAGCGGCTCGAGATGGTGCAGGCCTACGCGGCGTCGGACGCCCAGTCGCCGTAGAGCGACGTGTAGAGCCCGCGCGCCGCGAGCAGCTCGTCGTGCGAGCCCTGCTCGACGACGCGCCCGTGCTCGAGCACGACGATCAGGTCGGCGTCGCGAATCGTTGAGAGCCGGTGGGCAATGATGAACGCGGTGCGGTCGGCGAGAAGCACTCGGAGCGCCTCTTCGATCCGGCGCTCCGTGCCGATGTCGACCGATGACGTCGCCTCGTCGAGGATGAGGATCCGCGGATCGGCGAGGAGCGCGCGGGCGAACGCGACGAGCTGCCGTTGGCCGAGCGAGAGGCGGGTGCCGCGCTCGCCGAGCTGCGTCTCGTAGCCGTCCTCGAGCCGCAGGATGAAGTCGTGCGCGCCGACGGTCTGCGCAGCGCGAACGATCTCGTCGGCCGTCGCGTCGGGCCGGCCGAACGCGATGTTCTCGGCGACGGTCCCTGCGAAGAGGAAGCCCTCCTGCGGGACGACGCCGAGCTGGCGGCGGAGCGACGACTGCGTCACGTCGTTCAGGTCGACGCCGTCGATCGTCAGCCGGCCGTGCGTCGGCTCGTAGAAACGGGCGAGCAGCTTCGCGATCGTCGACTTGCCGGCGCCCGTGTGGCCGACGAGCGCGACGGTCGTGCCGGCGGGGACGTCGAGGTCGATCCCGTGCAGCACCTCGTCGCCGCGTCCATACGTGAAGCGGACGCCCTCGAGCGCGACGTGGCCGTCGATCTGCGCGAGCGTCGTCGCGCCGGGCCGGTCGAGGACTTCGGGCTCCTCGTCGAGGACGCCCATGATCTTGTCGAGCGCCGCTGTCGCCGAGAGGAACGTGTTGTAGAGCTGCGACAGCTGCTGCACCGGGTCGAAGAAGTTCTGGACGTAGAGCATGAAGGCGAAGAGCGTGCCGAGGCTCATCGTGCCGCCGAAGTAGAGGTGGCCGCCGTACGCGAGCACGACCGCGAGCGCGACGGACGAGAGCAGGTCGACGACCGGGAAGTAGATCCCGTTCAGGACGACGGTCTGCATGTTCGACTGGCGGTAGCGGCGCGCGACGGCGCGGAAGTTGTCGTAGGCGGGCTGCTCGCGCGTGAACGACTGCACGACGCGCATCCCTGCGATGTCCTCCGCGAGCGTCGCGGTGAGAAGCCCGAGCCGCTCGCGCACCGCCGCGTATGCGCGGGCCGAGCGCTTGCGGAAGACGGCTGTCGCGAGGCTCATCAGCGGGATGACGGCGCAGGTCGCGAGCGCGAGCCGCCAGTCGAGGATGAAGAGGATGATCGCCGTGCCGATCAGCGTCAGCGAGTTCTGGACGAGGCTCGTGACGCCGTCGGTCACGAGCTGATCGATCGCCTCGATGTCGTTCGTGAGCCGGCTGATGATCACGCCCGCGCGGTTGCGCTCGTAGAAGCCGAGCGAGAGGCGCTGGAGATGCTCGAAGAGGCGCACGCGCAGGTCGGCGAGGATCCGCTCGCCGACCCAGCCGGTCATGTAGGTCTCGACGTAGTACATCGCCCAGTTCGCGAGGCCGGCCGCGACGAAGATCGCGACGACGAGGTAGAGCTGCGTGCCGCCGTGGGCCTTGATCGCGTCGTCGAGTGCGTACTTGGCGAGATACGGCGGCGCGAGGGCAGTCGCCGTGGCCGCGAGCAGCGAGATGACCGAGAAGGCGGTGCGGCGGCGGTACGGGTGCGTCAGTCCCCAGAGCAGCCCGAGGCGCCCGCGCGTCTTCGCCCACGACCAGTCGTCGACTTCGGCGCCGCGCTCGTGCATCAGATGGCCGCCCGCCTGGTGAACCCTCATGCCACGTCCTCCATCTCGCCCCGCGCCTCGACGGCATCGGCGAACTGCCGTTCGAGCAGGCCGTGCTCGTAGATCTCGCGGTAGATCTCGCTCGTGCGTGCGAGCTCGTCGTGCGTGCCTCGAGCCGCGACGCGGCCGTCGTCGAGCACGACGATCTCGTCTGCGAGCGCAATGGTCGACAAACGATGCGCGATGATGAGCGTTGTCCGGTCGCGCATCGCCGAGCGCAGCCCGGTGCGAATCTGCGCCTCGGTCGTCGCGTCGACCGAGGCGGTCGCATCGTCGAGGATGAGGATGCGCGGGTCGATCGCGAGCGCGCGGGCGATCGCGATCCGCTGGCGCTGCCCGCCGGAGAGCGTGATCCCGCGCTCGCCGATCACCGTGTCGTAGCCCTTCGGCAGCCGCTCGATGAACTCGTGCGCCTGTGCAGCCCTGGCCGCGGCCTCGACCTCGTCGTGCGAGAGGTCGCCGCCGCCGAATGCGATGTTCTCCCGAACCGACGCGGAGAAGAGGAAAGGGTCCTGTGCGACGACGCCGATCGCGCGGCGCAGCGAGTGGAGCTTCAGGTCGCGGACGTCGACGCCGTCGATCGTGACGCGGCCGCCTGTGACGTCGTAGAAGCGCGGGACGAGCGACGTGAGGGTCGTCTTGCCGGAGCCCGTGTGCCCGATGAGCGCGATCGTCGTGCCGGGCGCGACCTCGAGGTCGACGTCGCGGAGGACGGGCCGGCCGGTGAGGTACTCGAACGAGACGTGCTCGAAGCGGATCGCGCCGTCGCCCGGCGGGAGCTCGCGGGCGTGCGGCGCGTCGCTGATCTCCTCGGGCTCGTCGATCACCTCGAAGATGCGCTCGCCGGCGGCGGTCGCTCGCTGCGCCTGGCCGATCCACATCCCGAGCGCGCGGAGCGGCATCACGAGCATGCCGAGATAGAGGTTGAACGCGACGAAGCCGCCCGGCGTGAGCGAGCCGTGCGAGACCATGCGCGCGCCGGCAAGCAGGACGGCGGCCTGGGCGAGGAGCGGGACGAACGAGATCAGCGGGACGTACGTCGCGCGCTGGCGGTTCGCCCGCACGGTCTGGTCGAAGACGGCCTCGCTGCGGCGCAGGAACTTCGCCTGCTCGGCAGGCTCCTGTGCGAACGCCTTCACGACGTGGACGCCGACGATGTTCTCCTCGGCGACCGTCGCGACGTCGGCGAGCTTCTGTTGCACGTCCCGCAGCGTCGGGTGCGTGACGTGGCTGTAGCGGTACGCGAGGACGACGAGAACCGGCGTCACCGCAAGCACGATCAGGGCGAGCCGCCACTCGAAGAAGAAGAGGACGACGGTCACCGACACGACGGTGAGCACGTTCTGGAAGAAGAAGATGAGGCCGTAGCCGAGGAAGAAGCGGACGCCCTGGAGGTCGACGGAGGCGCGCGACATCAGCTGACCCGTTTGGTGGCGGTCGTAGAAGCCGAACGAGAGGCGGACGAGGTGCGCATAGAGGCCGCTGCGCATGTCCATCTCGACGTCGAGCGCCTGTCGGCCCGAGATGAGGCGGCGTCCCGCCATCAGCGCGGCCCGGACGACCCCAAGCGCCACGATCACGATCACCGAGACCCAGAGCCGGTGCGAGTCGCGGTCGACGAGCGCCTTGTCGATCACGTCGCGGCCGGTCACCCAGACGAGCGCGATCTGCGCGGCCTGCGAGCCGACGGCGAGGACGATCGAGACGATGAGGCCGACGCGGTACGGCTTCAGGAAGCCCAGCAGGCGGACGAAGGTACTGCGGTACGGGGCGGCGCTCACTTGGGAAGGGTATCGGCGGCTACAGGCGCTCCAGCTCCGCGTGGACGAGCGCGAGCGCCCGGTCGAGGCGCGCCCGGTTCGCCGGGACGTGCGGCCAGCTGCTCGCACCCGACGGGTGCGGCAGCGGGACGACCGGCACGCCGTCGCGCTCGAACCGCTCGCCGATCGCGTCCGTGAGCTGCGTGATCCCGAGCAGGCGGCGGAGCGCAAGACCGCCGACCGCGACGATCAGCTTCGGCTGCAGGAGCTCGAGCTCCCAGTCGCGCCAGAACTCGCAGAGCTCCTGCTCGCGCGGCGTCGGCGCGCGGTCGCCGCGTCCGCTCGGCGTGCGTCCGGGGTAGCAACGGGTCACCGATGCGCAGAAGAACGTCCCGTAGAAGGTCTCCTCGTCGAGCTCGAGCCAGCGGCGAAGCGTCTGCCCGGCCCGGCCGCGCCACGGCAGGCGCTCCTCGCCTTCGACGATGCCCGGCGCCTGTCCATACATATATGCGCGCTGGCCGGAGCCCGGCACGCGCACCGGCAGCGACTCGAGTGGGAACCCGGCATCGGCGCAAGCGCGGCAGCGCTCCGTGTCGCGCTCGAGCGCGGCGAGCGAGGAATAAGCCGACTTGCGAGTGGTCACCGTGGGTAGCGTGATCGGGAGATGCGCAGCCTCTTCTCGTTTCCCAATCCTGTCAACGAGACCTCGGCGCGGCTGGTCGCGGGAGCGGTTGCCGTGCTTGCGGTCGTCACCATCGCATTCCAGCAGGGCTGGCTCCTGCCCGTGCTCGCCTACGGCTTCGTGGCCCGCGCGCTCACCGGGCCGACGCTCAGCCCGCTCGGGCTCCTCGCGACGCGGGTCGTGACGCCGCGGCTCAGGGTTGCGCACCGCTACTCGCCCGGGCCCGCGAAGCGGTTCGCGCAGACGATCGGCGCCGTCTTCACGGTCTCGGCGACGGTGCTCTGGTTCGGCTTCGGCGAGCACCTCGCGGGGCTCGCCCTCATTGCGGTGCTCGCCGTCTTCGCGACGCTCGAGTCCGCGTTCGGCTTCTGCGTCGGCTGCCGCGTCTTCTACCTCGGCATGCGGCTCGGGCTCGTGCCTCCGCACGTGTGCGAGGACTGCATGCGCGTGCTCGCGGCCTAGCTCTGGTGCCTGGCTCCGCGAAGCGGTGCCTGGCACCGCTTTCGGAACGCCTAGAAGTCCTCGAAGTCGATCAGCAGCTCGAGCGAGCGCTGGTCGGCGAAGGTCTCGTCCTTGAACGCGCGGTGGTACTCGTCGATCGCGTGCTGCGAGCGGGCGTACACGGCCTGCGCGTGCGCGACGTCCCTGGCTTTCAGGTAGTAGACGAGCTCGTCCCCGTCGAGGAAGACCGACTCGACGATGACGCCCTCGTCTCGCAGGGTCGCCATCACCTCGTCCCGGCGGTTGTTCAGCTCGGCGGCCCACGCCTGAACGCGGGGGAGCGATCCCGGCTTGAGGCGAACCTTGACGCAGACGGTCTCCACTGGGTCCTAGAGTACGGCCGATGGAGTTCCCGCTCGAGGCTGTGCCGAACTTCTCGGAAGCCCGCGATGCCGGGGTCGTCAAGGCGATCGGCCTCGAGCTTGCGAAGTGCGCCGAGCTCCTCGACGTCCACGTGGACGTCGATCACAACCGCTCGGTGTTCACGCTCGTCGGCAGCGAGCGCGAGGTCGTCGACGCGCTGTTCGCCGGGATCGCGTGCGCCGTGAAGAAGATCGATCTGCGCGGGCACGGCGGCGTCCACCCGCGAATCGGCGCCGCGGACGTCGTCCCGATCGTGCCGATCCGCCCCGAGGATGCGCCACGCGCAGCCGGAGCGGCGCTGAAGCTCGCGCGGCGCGTGGGCGAGGAGCTCGAGCTGCCGGTCTTTCTCTACGCCGATGTCGGCGGTGGCCATGGGCCGGCGTTCTTCCGCCGTGGTGGGCCCGAGGAGCTGCAGCGCCGCATCGACGCAGGCGAGCTCGCGCCCGACTTCGGGCCCTCGAGGCTCCATCCGTCGGCGGGCGGCGTCATCCTCGGCGCGCGCCGGCCGCTGATCGCGTTCAACGTCAACCTCGCGGGTGGGACCGTCGAGATTGCGCAGGAGATCGCTCGCGTCGTGCGTGAGCGTGACGGCGGCTTTCCCGGCGTGCGCGCGCTCGGCCTCGACCTGCCCTCGAAGGGTCAGGCACAGGTGAGCATGAACGTCGAGGACTGGGAGGCGTCCGCACTGCACGAGATCGTCGAGGCGATCGCGCGCGAGGCGGCGGCGCGCGGCGTCGAGGTCGCCGGCTCCGAGCTCGTCGGCCTCATGCCCGCAGGAGCGGCCGCCGCGGCAGCAGGCGCCGTGCTGCGGATCGACGGCTTCGACGCGTCGCGACTCCTCGAGCTGCGGCTGCTCGGCGAATGAGGCGCTGCCCAAGGCCGAGCTAGACTCGCCGCGTGGCTCGGCGCAGCGCGATCGGCCTCACCGGTGACGATCTCACTGTTGCGGATGTGTGGGCCGTGGCGGTCGAGCGCGCGCCCGCCGAGCTTTCGGATGCCGCGCGCGGGAAGATGCGCGCGGCGCGGGAGCTCGTAGAGCGCGCGGCGCACGGGTCGCAGGAGCACACGTACGGCGTCAACACCGGTTTCGGACGCTTCGTGAACCGCTCGATTCCGGAAGAGCTGACCCAGGAGTTGCAGCTGCGCCTGCTGCGCTCGCACGCATGCGGCGTGGGGGAGCCATACGCCGACGAGATCGTGCGCGCGGCGATGCTGCTGCGCGCGAACACGCTCGCGAAGGGCAACTCCGGCGCGCGCATCGAGACGGTGGAGCTCCTGCTCGAGTGCCTCAACCGTGGTGTGCTGCCGGTCGTGCCGAGCCGCGGTTCGGTCGGCGCGTCGGGCGACCTCGCACCGCTCGCGCATCTCGCTCTGCCGCTCGTCGGTGAGGGTGAGGCATTCGTCGACGGCGAGCGGCTGCCTGGCTTCGAGGCGCTCACGCGGGTCGGGCTCGAGCCGACACGCCTCGAGGCGAAGGAAGGGCTCTCGCTCATCAACGGCACGCAGTTCATGGCCGCGTTCCTCGCGCTCGGGCTCGTTCGCGCGCAACGGCTGGCCAAAGCTGCCGATCTCGCGTGCGCGTTGTCGCTCGAGGCGCTGCAGGGCTCACGGACGTCGTTTCTGCCGCAGATCCACGCGCTTCGTCCCTTGCGCGGCCAGGTCGCCTCGGCGGCGAACGTGCTGCTTCTGCTCGAAGGCTCCGCGATCAACGAGGCGCACCGCTGGTGCGACAAGGTGCAGGACGCGTACTCGCTGCGCTGCGCGCCGCAGGTGCACGGGGCGTCGCGCGACCTCCTCGACTACTGCGAGTACACGATCTCCGTCGAGTTGAACGCGGCGACGGACAACCCGCTCGTCCTCGTCGAGGACGAGGCGCTCGTCTCGAACGGCAACTTCCACGGGCAGCCGCTCGCCTTCGCGCTCGACGCGCTCGCGATGGCGGTGTCGGAGCTCGCGAGCATCTCGGAGCGCCGCGTCGAGCGGCTCGTGAACCCGAACCTGTCCGACGGCCTGCCGGCGTTCCTGACCACCGACGGTGGGCTGAACAGCGGCTTCATGATTCCCCAGTACGTGGCTGCGTCGCTCGTGTCGGAGAACAAGGTGCTGTCGCACCCGGCATCGGTCGACTCGATCCCGACGAGCGCGGGCCAGGAGGATCACGTGTCGATGGGCAACTTCGCGGGCTTGAAGGCGTGGCAGGTGCTCGCGAACTGCGAGCGCGCACTCGCGATCGAGCTGCTCGCCGGCGCGCAGGGCGTCGAGTTCCATGCGCCGCTCGAGCCGGGCAACGGCGTGCAGGCGACACGGAGCGCCGTGCGCGAGCTGTCGCCACGCTTGCGCGACGACCGGTCGCTCGCGCCGGACATCGAGGAGGTTGCGATCGCGATCCGCGGTGGCTCGCTCGTCGCGGCCGCCGAGGCGCAGGTGGGAGCGCTGCGATGAGCACGACGGAGACGCTCGCCGAGAGGGTCGAGGCGCTGTGCGGGGATCTCTCGCACATCCGTGCGCCACGCGGCCCGGAGCTGAACGCGAGGCAGTGGTCGACCGAGGCGCCGCTGCGGATGCTGCTCAACAATCTCGACGCGGAGGTTGCGGAGAAGCCCGAAGAGCTGATCGTGTACGGCGGCTCCGGCCGCGCGGCGCGCTCGCACGAGGCATTGCGCGCGATCGTCGGCGCGCTGCTCGAGCTCGGGCCCGACGAGACGCTGCTCGTGCAGTCCGGGAAGCCCGTCGGGATCTTCACGACGCACGAGAGCGCGCCGCGCGTGCTGATCGCGAACTCGATGCTCGTGCCGAAGTGGGCGCGGTGGGACGAGTTCCGCCGGCTCGAGGCGGAAGGCCTGACGATGTTCGGGCAGATGACGGCCGGTTCGTGGATCTACATCGGCACGCAGGGGATCCTCCAGGGCACCTACCAGACGTTCGCCGCGGCGGGCGAGCGGCACTTCGGCACCGCCGACCTCGCCGGGAGGACGATCCTGACGGCAGGGCTCGGCGGCATGGGCGGCGCGCAGCCGCTCGCGGGGACGATGGCCGGCGCCGCGATCCTCTGCATCGAGGTCGACCCGCACCGGATCGAGCGGAGGCTCGAGACCCGCTACCTCGACGAGGCGGCCGACTCGCTCGACGATGCGCTCGCACGGATCCGCGCGGCTGCGGCCGAGGGACGCGCGCTCTCGGTCGGCCTGCTCGGGAACGCGGCGGAGCTCGTGCCCGAGCTCGCTGCGCGCGGGGAGCACTTCGACTTCGTGACCGATCAGACCGCGGCGCACGATCCGCTGAACGGCTACGTGCCTGCGGGCTTGTCCGTGGGCGAGGCGGATGCGCTGCGCTTGTCCGATCCGGACGAGTACCTGGAGCGTGCGCGCGCGTCGATCGTGCGTCACGTCGAAGGCATGCTCGAGTACGTCCGGCGCGGTGCGTATGTTTTCGATTATGGCAACAACCTCAGAGGGGAGGCCCGTGACGCAGG
>JANMQZ010000151.1:0-1580 GCA_031370755.1 Actinomycetes bacterium | reverse complement strand
GACCACCTGGAGCGGGACCGAGCCCGCGATCATCGCTGCGACACCCGAGTCGATGCGCTGCTCGGCGACATGCACCATCCCGACCCCGGCTCCGAGCAGCATGATCCCGAGCACGCTCGCGCCGAGCGCCTCCGCGGCGGTCACCCGGAGCGAGCGCCGTAGAAGCACGAGGACGAGTGCGAGCATGGTGCCCGCAACGAGGAACCGTGTGCCGGCCGTGAGGACCGGGGGAAGTGTGCGAACGGCGAGCTTGATCCCGAGGTAGGTCGAGCCCCAGACGACGTAGACGATCGCTAGTGCCGCCCAGATCTCGGCGCGCTTCGGACTCAAATCAGGATGACGTTTCGGTGTCGGGAGGAGATGGGCACGTGCGATGCAAGGACGCAGGGAGCGCGAATAGCTCTGCTCATGCTTATCCGGTTAGCTCCGTCTGGGGTTGGTCGTATGGTCGCGGGATGGCGCGGCCGGTGTTTCCGAGGTCGATCGTTGAGTTCCAGCGGCTGTTTCCGGACGACGAGGCGTGTCGCGCGTATCTGTTCGTGTCGCGCTGGCCGGATGGGTTCTTTTGTCCCGCCTGCGGGGGCGATGCGGTCGGTCGCGAGCAGCGGCGTCACGTCTGGCAGTGCAAGGGCTGCGGGCATCAGGCGTCGGTGACGGCGGGGACGGTGATGCATAAGACCCGCCTGCCGCTCGTGTTGTGGTTTTGGTCCGCCTACCTGGTCAGCACCCACACGCCGGGGATCTCGGCGTTGCAGCTGCGCCGCCAGCTCGGGATCAGCCGTTACGAGACATCGTGGATGATCCTGCACAAGCTGCGCCGGGCGATGGTCGCTCCCGAGCGGGAGCCGCTGACCGGCGAGGTCGAGGTCGATGAGGGCTTCCTCGGCGGCCGCGATACAGAGCTGCGTGGCGGCCGCCAGCGTGACGGCAAGCCACTTGTCGGTGTCGCCGTCGAGGTTCGCGGCAACGGGTCGGGACGGTTGCGCCTGCAGTTGCTGCCCGACGCCTCCGCCGCTTCGCTCGCACGCTTCATCGCTTCGAGCGTCGCCGCTGGCGCGATCGTCCACACCGACGGTTGGCAGGGCTACGCCAGCCTCCCTAGCGCCGGCTTTGATCACCGGCCGCACACACAACGAGCACGCTTCCCGGACCGCCAGTTCGTGCTGCCACGCGCCCATCGCGCACTCTCGAACCTCAAGACCTGGTTGCAAGGAACCCATCACGGCGTCTCGCCCAAGCACCTGCCGGTCTACCTGGACGAGTTCGTCTTCCGCCACAACCGGCGCCGCACCCCACTGGCCGGCTTCCAGACCCTGCTCGGGCTCGGCACCGCGCACCCACCGACTACCTACCACCAGGTCACCCGCCGATCCGAAAAACCCGCTGCGGAGCAGACCGGATAAGCATGAGCAGCGCCATTCAGGCGAGTGAGGACGCGGCAGCGTGCGTGCACAGCCCGTTCCGACGACACAAGGCCTCATTTTGATTGTGGGCTATGCACTTGGTGTCCCCGGGGGTTCATTGCTTGTCAGGGCCGCCGCGAATGCTGGTGTAGGGCTCGGGCGGGTGGCTGATGGCGT
>JANMQZ010000100.1:0-17981 GCA_031370755.1 Actinomycetes bacterium | reverse complement strand
CCGCTGGCTCGCGCAGCTCCAGGACGAGCTGGGGAACGTCGACGCGCGCGTGCGCGACCGGGTCGTGCGCGACGTGGCGGGACGCATTGCGGCGGAGCGCGAGACGGGCGCCGACGTGCGCACGGTGCTCGCGGAGGCAGGCGACCCGCTCGACATCGCCGCCGACGTGCGCGAGCGCCACGGCGTGCGCGAGCGCTCGAACTGGCGCGAGATCGCCGCGGTCGTGCTGCTGCCGTTCGGCGGCGTCGTCATCCCGTTCGCGGGCTGGTTCGTCGGTCTCTTCTTCCTCTGGTCGAGTCCCGTGTGGACAGTGCGCGAGAAGGCCGGCGCGACGGTCGCGCTGCCGTTCGGCGTCCTGTTGCCGCTCCTCCTGCTCGCGCGCAGCCCGTTCTTCGCCTTCGCGCTGCTCGCACCGGTCGGGACGGGCGTCTACCTCGCGCTGCGGCTCAGGGCGTGAGCCGCCAGAGCTGCGTGCCGCCGAAGTCGCCGACCCAGACGGAGCCGAACGCGGTGCGCGCGACGAACGGCTTGCCGACGAGCGGGATCGTGTCGACGACCGTGTCCGACGTGGGGTCGATGCGCGTGATCGTGCCGTCACCGATGTTCGGGATCCACTCGAGGCCGTCCGGCCCGCGCGTCCCGTCGGAGGGGCCGTTGCCGACCTTGACCGTCGCCACAACCTTGTTCGTCGCGGGATCGATGTGCGTGACGCTCCCCGCGGTGTCGTCCGAAACCCAGACACCGTCGGCGTGCGCGTCGACGCAGAGCTCGCTGCCGTGACCGACCGGGATGAGCGTCAACTTGTTCGTCCCGGGATCGATGCGCGCGATGTTGTCACTGTTCTGCAGGCCGACCCAGATCGAGCCGGCGCCCTGCCGGATGCAGGTGGGGGAGCCGTTCACCGGGATGGTCTTCACGACCTTGCGCGTCTTCGCGCTGATGCGCGAGATCGAGAACGACTGCGCGTTCGAGGCCCACGCCGAGCCGAAGCCGAACGCGACGTCCCACGGCTTCTTGCCGACGAAGATCCGGTTCGTCACCTTCATTGTCGCCGGATTGATGCGGAGGATCGCGTTCTGGTAGTAGTCCTCCGCCCAGAGTGCGCCGGCGCCCGCGACGACGCCGCACGGGCCGCTGCCGATCTTGACCTTCTTGACGACGCGGTTCGTCGCCGGATCGATGCGGTGCAGGACACCCGAGCCGTAGCTGTCGACATAGAGATACTTGCCGACGACGGCGCTGCCGCACGGCTTGTCGAGGCCGTCGATCTTCGCGGTGATGGTGGGTGCGATGGCGACAAAGGGAAGCAGGAGTCCGGCGAGGAGCAGGCGCATGTCGAGTCCCTCCGATAGTCTTACGATGTCGAACTAAAATGATACGAAATCGCACGACTGTCAAGCCGGGATTGTTTCTGCAGCCGTTCGTCGTGTCGCAGCTCTCGGGCACGCTGATCGAGCAGATCGTCGAGGGCAG
Source organism: Actinomycetes bacterium (assembly GCA_031370755.1). Classification (GTDB taxonomy): domain Bacteria; phylum Actinomycetota; class Thermoleophilia; order Gaiellales; family Gaiellaceae; genus Palsa-739. The sequence continues at coordinate 16,508 of JANMQZ010000100.1, read as the reverse complement.
CGAAGTGACGGCCTCGGAGTACGCGGTCACGAGCTGGCTGAACGTCGTCGGCAGCGCGACGCCCGGCGAGCTCTCGCGCGAGCTCGGGATGTCGCCCACGACCCTGTCGGCGATGATCGAGCGGCTCGTGCGGAAGAAGCAGGTGCGCCGCTCCCGCCATCCCGACGACGGCCGCTCCTACGTGCTCGAGCCGACGGCGCAAGGCAAGGCGACGAACGCGCGGAACGGCAAGCGGTTCCTGAAGACGATCGAGCGGCTCCGCGAGAACCTCGACGGCGACCCGGAGGAGATCCTCGTGGCGATGCGCCGGCTCGAGGCCGCCCTCCGCAAGACCCTCGACCCCTGAAAAAGGGAAGCGGCCCCGGGGAGGGGGCCGCTTCTTCCACTTGGGGTGGGGAGGTGGGTACGGGAATTATCGGCAGGGGCGCCGGACGGCTTTAGCCCCAAAAACGCTCAGAAACCGTACCTTTGCTCTTTCCAGAAGTCGGCGTCGTTGTGGTAGCCGTAGCGCTCCCAGAAGCCGGGCTTGTCGATCGCCGAGAGCTCGATCCCGCGCAGCCATTTGGCGCTCTTCCAGAAGTACTTCGTGGGGATGAACAAGCGGACGGGCCAGCCGTGCTCCGGGGTCAGCGGCGCGCCGTCGGCCTCGTAGACGACGAGCGCGTGCTCGTCCTCGAGCGCCGCGATCGGCACGTTGGCGGTGAAGCCCGCCTCGGCGTGGGCGATCACGAAACGCGCGGTCGGCTGCGGGCGGCAGAGCTTCGCGAACTCGTGCCAGTGGACGCCCTTGAACTGCGCGTCGAAGCGGCTCCAGCGGGTGACGCAGTGGATGTCGGTCGTCACCTCGGTCGCCGGCAGCGCCTTCAGCTCGTCGAAGCTCAGCGCGAGCGGCTGCTCGACCTCGCCCGTCACCTCGAGCGTCCAGGTAGCGAGGTCGACGTCCGGCACCTCGCCCGCGTGGAGCACCGGCCACTTCTCCGTGAAGTACTGGCCGGGCGGCAGGCGGGCCGGGTCGAACCCCGCCTCGCGGACCTTGTCCTCTGCTTTCGATCGGAAGAGGGGCATCGATTCCTACACTAGTTGGGGTGGATATTGCTACACGAGAGCGGGCCTATGTCCGCGTTGCCGGGCCGGATGCGTGCGACTACCTGCAGCGGATGGTCTCGAACGACGTCGAGGCGTTACAGGTCGGCGACGCGTGCCCCGCGCTGCTCCTCACAGCGAAGGCGCGGCTGATCGCGCCGCTCGTCGTCTGGCGCCGCGGCAGCGACGACTTCCTCGTGCTGACCGAGCCCGAGCTCGGCGAGCCGGTGCGTGCGCACCTGACGCGGATGCGCCTGCGCGCGCAGTGCGAGATCGAGCCCGAGGAGCACAGCTCGGCGCTCGTCTTCGACGGCGTCGGGATCGCGACCGACTTCCCGGGTGCCGTCGAGCTGCTCGATTCCGGTCTCGAGCCGACACTCGATGCCGGCGAGCTCGAGCGGCGCCGGGTCGAGGCGGGCGTCCCGCGCTGGGGGCGCGAGCTCGACGACCGCATCCTCCCGGCGGAGGCCGGGCTCGACGCAACGCACATCAACTTCGGGAAGGGCTGCTACCCCGGGCAGGAGCCGATCGCCCGGCTGCACTACCGCGGGAAGGCGAACCGCGCGCTGCGCGTGCTCGAGCTCGCCGACGTGCCGCCCTACGACGCGGAGCTCGTGTACGACGGCAAGGTCGTCGGACGGGTGACGAGCGCGGTGCGCCGCCCCGACGGGTCCGTCGTCGCGCTCGGCTACGTGCGAGTCGAGGTGCCAGACGACGCGCGGCTCGAGCTCGCACATGCCGCGGCTTGAGAAAGCCGACTGGTGGGCAGTCCGGCGCGCGCAGAACTCGAAGCCTGCGACGTACCGCTGCCCGCTCTGCGGCTACCGGCTGCACGCGATGAGCCCGCACGTCCTGATCGCACCCGAAGGCGACACATCCCGCCGCCGGCATGCGCACGCCGAATGCGTCGCCGCCGCGAACCTGACGACCTACGACGACTGGCGCCGCGCGCAGCCACGTCGCCCGGGGCTCCTCAGTCGCCTGCTGCGAAGATAGGCCGATGAGCTCGCGCGAACGCGTCCGCACCGCGCTGCGGCACGAGGAGCCGGACCGCGTGCCGGTCGACTTCCTCGCGACACCCGACGTATGGGACAAGCTCGTGGCGCAGGTCGCGCCCGACACGTCGTCGGTCGGCGCCACCGACTTCATCCAGCCGGAGCGCGAAGCGCTGCTCCGTCACTTCGAGGTCGACACGCGCGTGATCTCGTACGACATGTTCTGCAAGCCGCCCGACCAGTCGAACGTCGAGTGGTGGAACGCGCTCGACCGCTCGACGCCGAACCGCATGTGGCGGCGGCGCAATGCCGACGGGACGACGCTCGACATCTGGGGCTGTCACCGGTCGCGGGTCGAGCACGGCTTCGGCGCATACGAAGAGTTTGCGTCGTGGCCGTTGCAGCAGGCGACATCGGTCGACGAGCTTGCCGCGCACCCGTGGCCCGAGCCCGACTGGTGGGATTTCAGCCCGCTGCCATCGGTGCTCGACGAGCTCGACGAATACCACCTGCGCTTCCGCATCGGTTCCGTCTTCGAGATCGGCTGGCAGCTGCGCGGGATGCAGGAGTTCCTGATCGACCTTGCGATCAATCCCGAGATCCCGGCCTACATCATGGGCCGCCTCACCGACGTGTACGTCGAGAGCCTGCGGCGCGTGCTCGACATCGCGGGCGACAGGCTCGACATGGTGTATTTCTACGACGACGTCGCGACGCAGAACTCGCTGATGATCTCGCCGGATACGTGGCGCGAGCTCGTGCGGCCGCATCACGCGCGGCTCACGGAGCTTGCGCACTCGCGCGGCGTGCCGGTGATGTACCACTGCGACGGCGCGATCTACCCGCTGATTCCGGAGCTGATCGAGCTCGGCGTCGACCTGCTGAACCCGATTCAGCCGGACGCGAAGGGGATGGAGGCGCAGCGGCTGAAGGACGAGTTCGGCGACCGGCTCTCGTTTCACGGCGGCGTCGACATCCTGCGGATCCTGCCGACAGGCACGGTCGAGGAGGTGCGGAACGAGGTCGTCCGGCTCGTCGACACGCTCGGCCGCGGCGGCGGCTTCGTCCTCTGCAGCTCGCACCACCTGCAGCCCGACACGCCGGTCGAGAACATCCTCGCGATGTACGACCCCGCGCTCCGCTACCGAAGCTGAGCGCGGCTAGACTGTCCCGTCCGCGAGCGCCCGTAGCTCAGGGGATAGAGCGCTGCCCTGCGGAGGCAGAGGTCGCAAGTTCGAATCTTGCCGGGCGCATGGCAGAACCTCAGCGACGCCGGTAGCCGATCGAAGGGCTCATGCCGGCGAGATAGCCGGCCCCGGCCTGGTTGACGCTCATCGCAATGCGCAACGTCCAGCGCCCGCGCGCGAGCTTCGGCGCGAAGACCGTCGTGGAGTGTCCGTTCAGCGCGCGGCGGGCGATCGTCCGCCAGCTCCCGTTTGCCAGGCGGCGCTGGAGCTGCACGATGCGACCCGCGAACGAGTGCAGGCCGGTGACGTGCGTCGAGAACCGACCGCGACTGTTCGGTACGGCGTGCAACGTGATTGCCGGTCGTACGCCGACGTTGGCGGTTGGACTGGCGGCGCCGTTGAAGAGCGCCTTGTACGTCGTGCCGATCTTGGGATGAACCGTGAACGTCCACGTTCCGCCTGCGCCGGTCAGAACGGTGGTGACCGCTGTGAACGAGCCGGCTCCGAATCGCTGTGCGAACACTGTCACCCTCTGGTCGGCCTGCTTCGTTCCGATGACGCCCGACAACCTCACGGGGCGTCCGAATACCACGCGTGACGAGTTTGCACCGAGCGTCACGGCAGCCCCTACGGTCGCGAACGCGACATCCGCGCCGGTCGTCGTGCCTGCGCTGTTCGCCGCAACGAGGCGGAAGTGATACGTGGTGCCCCCGCTCAGGCCGGAGATCGGCGCGGAGACGGCAACGGCCGTCGTTCCCGAACCGGCGCTCTTGGTCGCCAGACGAGTGCCGTAGGTCGTGCCGGTTCCCCACTCGAAGTACCAGCTTGTCGAGTGCCCGTTCGGCGTGACGGACCCTGTGAGCGTGGCAGTTTGCTCCCCGATACTCGTCGCGCTTCCGGTGTGCACCGTTGCGCGGCCGAGCGTCGCGAACGTCTGGTCGGCGCCGACGGTTGTCCCGGCCGCGCTCGTGGCGACGAACCGGTAGTGGTAGGTCGTGGCGCCGGTGAGCCCGCCGATGTCGGCTGACATGCTCCGCGTGCTCGTACCGGAGCCGGCCGACTTGGCGGCAGTCTTGGTGCCGTAGGCCGTGCTCGTCCCGTACTCGAAGTACGCAGTCGTGGCGAGCCCGTTCGGATCGACCGTCCCGTTGAGCTGCGCGGTTGTGTCGCGGATGCTCGAAGCCGCCTTCGTGACCACGGTCGGCACAGCAGTGGGCAAGACCGTCTCGTCAGCGCCGCGACTCGTTCCGGCATCGCTCGATGCCACGAGCCGGAAGTGGTACAGGCGACCCGTCGTCAGGCCGGTCACGGGCGCGGACACCGGGGTCGCACTGGTTCCGGCGCCTGCGCTCTTCGCCGCGGTCTTCGTGCCGTAGCTCGTCGATGTGCCGTACTCGAAGTACCACGTCGTCGAGCGCCCGTTCGGGTTCACCGTGCCGTTCAGCGTCGCCGATGTCGAAGTGACCGAGCTGGCACTGCCGGTCGCAGCGCTCGGCGTCGACGACGTCTGCAGGATTCCGTCGGCGCCGCGGCTCGTGCCGGCGCTCGACACTGCGACGAGCCGATAGTGGTACGTCGTTCCCCCGGTAAGGCCGCTGAGGTTCGAGGAGACGCTGGTGCTCGTCGTGCCCGCGCCGGCGCCGGCCGAGCTCGTCGTCGAGCCGTAGCTCATGCTCGTGCCGTACTCGACGTGCCAGGTCGTCGCCGTGCCGTTCGGGTTGACTGTTCCGGAGACCGTCGCCGTCGTCGGGCCGACGGCCGTGACGGGGCCCGTAGTCACGCTCGGTGCCGTTGCGGCCAGCGCCGAAGCCGCAGCGGCGAGAGCGATCACGCCTCCCCCGACAATTGAGTGAACGATGCGCGACAACGTGCGCTTGATTGTCGCGCCTCGACACGGTGTTCCGCCCGCGGGACGACCGGAACTTACGGCGACCTTACGTCCGGCTACCGGGTTGAGAACCGAGCTCTTCGGGCAGGCATCAGGGTCCGATCCATTCACGCCCTGAGGGGGGACCTTTGACGAAGTTCGCATTGCTGCTCGCCATGCTCGGCCTGCTCGCGGTGGCCGGCACCGCGGCCGCCGACAGTCACCACGTCATCGTCGTCAAGCCGAACAATCAGCACGGCTGGACGACGGCCGACACGAGGCCCGGCGGCACCGTCGGTTTCGTGTCCGACTCGACCGCGCCAAGAGGCAAGGGCGCGCTCGAGCTCACGACCGATCTCACGACGACGGCGAAAGCGCAGTACCTGCACGACGCGAACACGCCGCTCGCGCAGGTCGCCGAGCTCAGCTACTGGACGAAGCAGATCGTCCCGCCGAGCGCACCGGCCGTGGCCGATCCTTCGTACCAGGTCGTCGTGTGCCTCAACGGCGCGCCGACGGCGACGAGCTGCCCTGGCTTCTCGACGCTCGTCTACGAGCCGTACCAGGGCGGGCAAGGAGCCGTCCTCCCGAACGTCTGGCAGGTATGGAACATCGACTCGACCGGGCTCTTCTGGTCGACGAGGACAGTCACGTGCTCGAACGGCATCGTGGCCGGCACGCCCGGCGGCCCTGCGACGTACACGATCACCGCGATCAAGGCGATGTGCCCCAGTGCGGTTGTCGTCCAGTACGGCGTGAACATCGGGTCGAACAATCCGGGCTACGTCGTTCGCACCGACCTGTTCGACTTCAACGGCACGGTGTACGACTTCGAGCCGGGCCATGGTCACAACAGCAACGGCGACGACCAAGGCGAAGACGGCGACGACTAGACGTCGCCCGCCTGACGAATGCACGAAGGCCGGGGTCCGCCCGGCCTTCGGCCTTTTAGGTCCCGGGCTGCTTCCAGGTCGACGTCATCGAGACCATCGTCGAGGCGGCGCGGCCCCACGGGATCGCGTCGAGCCCGTACGAGAGCTGGATGAACTGGCGTGCGCCGGGCGGCAGCGTCTGGAACGCGAAGCCCGAGCCGCCACCGATCACGTTGCCCGCCGCGTCGAAGATGACCGCCGACAGGTCCGCGCTCTGGAGCGACAGGTTCAGATCGGTGTTCTGAAGCTCACCCTCGATCGTCCCGAGCCAGCTCGAGTCGAAGAGCCCCGGCACGAGGTGGATGTTCGCGAGCGTCGGGTTGTGAAGCGTACGCGGCTGGTACTTCTCGACCTGGATGACGACCTCGAGCCGCGTGATCGGCGCGCTGCCGGTAAAGTTGATCATGCGTCCGAGCGCGTAGTCGGAGCCGGCGGGGATGCCGCTGATGTGCTGCGAGTCGGTGCCGAGCAGATTGTTGTCGCCCATGACGAAGTTCGTCTGCACCGAGATGTTCATCGCGTCGCGCTCCGGCGAGTCGTTGTGGAGGATGAGGCCGTAGCTGAGCCGCGTTCCCGCGCCCGGGTTCGCCCTCGTCGTGAAGCCCTGTTTCGTCACCGTGATCTTCGGCTCGATGAGGCGGCCGACGATGAGAAGCAGGCGCGTCACCGCACCCGCGCGTGCGCAGCGAACCGTGGTCTGCGCAGGGCCGGCCTGCACGTCGATCGGCACGTGCCACGTCCAAGCCGCGCGACCGCCCGTCGCGATCGCCGCGCCGAGGCCGCGCTGCTGCGTGCCGCCCTGGTAGCGCACGTTCAGCGTGCAGCGCGTGCCCGACGGACGCACACTGACCGCGACGCGCGCATCCTCGCCCTGCACGACCTTCTTCGGCAAGAGCGTGAAGCCGACATCGGTGCTCTGTGCCGATGCGGATCCGGCGAAGATGGCGGCTGCTGCAACTGCGGTCAAACGGGCGGCGATGACCAACACGACTGGTCCCCCTCGAAGTTCCGGCGTGGCCGCGCCGCCAATGGCTCTCGTTCACATGTAGATCGCACCGCGGGTGCCCGGCGACGATCCCTTGGATGAGGGAACGCCGAACCCCCTATGACTGCGAGCAGGACGCGCCGACCGCGCCCCACGAGCGCCACGTGCGGCCGTCGCGCTTCCACAGGAGCCAGGCGCGGTACTGCTGCTCCTGCACCGAGGCGGTGAACGGATGCGTGCGGTCGCCCGGGAAGGCGAACGCGTCGTCCCAAGCCCCGCCGACGCGCTTCCACGTCTGTGCGGCGAACTGGAAGCCGCCGAAATAGCCGTTGCCGGTGTTCGCGGTCCAGGCACCTTCCTTCAGGTGCACGCAACGGGCCTGCGCGAGCCACGCCGCCGACGGCCCGGACTCGGCGCCGGCTGCGGGGAACGCGAGAAGGAGAGCAGCGAAACCGGTCACGAGCACGGCGCGCACGCCCCCTTTGTAACAGAGGACTCGGCGGCTCGGCTTCCCTCGTGCGAGCCGAGCCGCCGATTCCTAGCCTCCGAGGGGCTCGCCCGTCTCGAGCAGCGTCTTCAGGCCGCTCAGGACGAAGCTCCAGCCGCCCGCGACGTTCGCGGCCGTCTTCGGCGCGGCCTCGAGCTCGTCGTGGATCACCGTGAGCTTCGTCACGTGCTCTCCCGCAGGCTCGATCTCCCACGTCACGCGACTGTTCGGCTCCGCTGCGGTCTCGGGGTCGTACATCGCGCGCCACGTCGTGACGAGCTTCCGCGGCCGGTCGGCCTCGATCACCTCGCCGTCGACGTATTGCATCGAGCGATCCTCGGCCCAGCCCGTGTACGGCGTGCCCGGCTCGTACGACGAGTCGATCACGCTGCCGTAGAAGTAGCGAGCCGTGAACTCCGGCTTCGTGATTCCGTCCCACACCTGCTCGGGCGTCGCACGGATGAACACGGAGTACGCCTGCGTCGTTTGTTCGGTCATGGTCGTCATGCACTCTCCTCCAGCTCGTTCTTGAGGTCTGCGAGCGCCGAGACGCGACGCTCCGTGTACTTGTCGATCCAGCGGTCGTGGATGAAGCGGATCGGGACGGGGTTCAGGAAGTGCAGCTTCTCCCGGCCCGAGCGGCGACTGACGACGAGGCCCGCGTCCTCGAGGACGCGCAGGTGCTTCATGACGCCGAACCGCGTCATCTCGAGCTCCGACTCGAGGTCCGTGAGCGTGCGGCCGTCGCGCTCGAAGAGCCGGTCGAGGAGATGCCTGCGCGTCGGATCGGCAAGCGCCCTGAAGACCCGGTCGTCGTCGTCCCTGGCCGAATAATAGGTGACTAAATGGTCACATGTCAAGCAGGGAGGCTCAGAGGCGGCAAGAACCCGGACGGGGTGACGCTCCATCTCTCCGAGGCGGACGTCGAGCGGCTGCTCTCGCCGGCCGACGCGGTCGAGGCGATCGAGGCGTGCTTCCGCCGCCTCGCCGCGGGCAGCGTCGAGAACAAGCCGCGCTACCGGCTCCGGCTCGAGCACGGCGCGCTCGCAGTGATGGCCGCCGCCGACCTCGAGCTCGGCTACGCAGGTGCGAAGGTGTACGCGGGCTTCGCGGAGGGTGCGCGCTTCGTGGTCACGCTCTTTCGCACGGGCTCGCCCGAGCTTGTGGCCGTGATCGACGCCGACAAGCTCGGCCAGCTTCGTACCGGTGCGGCGAGTGCCGTCGCGGCGAAGCACCTCGCGCGGCCGGGCGCGACGACGCTGGGCGTGATCGGCTGCGGCTGGCAGGCGGAGACGCAGGTCGCGTGCATCCGCGCCGCGGTTCCCGGGATCGAGCGAGTCGTCGCGTACTGCCGCACCGAGTCGAAGCTGCGCGAGTTCTGCGAGCGGAACGACTGCCAGGCCGGCGAGAGCAGTCGCGATCCGGGCGAGTGCGACATCGTCGTCACCGTCACGGGCTCGCCCGATCCGGTGCTCCGAGGCGAGTGGCTGCAGGAGGGTGCGCTCGTCTGCGCCGTCGGCGCGAACGACGGCCGGCGTCGCGAGCTGGACAACGTCGTGCTCGAGCGCGCGTCGTTCGTCTGCTGCGACTCGATCGAGAACGCCCGGCTCGAGTCCGCCGACCTGGTCGAGCCGATCGAGGGCGGTGTCCTCGACTGGCTCGAGGTGCACGAGCTTCAGGAGGTCGTCGCCGGTGAGCTCGCGGGCCGCCAGGCCGACGAGGACATCGTCGTTTTCAAGTCGAACGGGCTCGCGGCATGGGACGTGGCCGTCGCGGCGGCCGTCGTCGAGCGCGCCGGCTAGCGAACGCCCATCGCGTCGCGCGCGGCGTCGATGTCCTGCTCCCCGAGCGCCTTCACGAGCTCGGGGCGATCGAGGAGACGCGTCTGCTGCTGCGGCGAGAGGCGATTCTGCACGTAGCGATCTTGGAGGATCTCGGCAAGCGCGCGGCCGCGGCGATGCTCGCGTGTGAGGTACGCGACGACCTGCTCCTCGGCGGAGGAGCGCGTGAACAGGAAGCTGAAGGGATTCCGGAAGAGATTTGCCAGCCGAGTCATGGGAGCGATTGTATAGTCGCGCCATGCGGGTCTCCTCCGACCGCGGCCGGTTCGCGGAACGAGTGCTTCAAGGGGTCGACGACGCCGGTCGCGAGGAGCGGATCCTGGTCTGGATCGAGCGGAAGCCCGGGGCCCTCTGGGCGGTCGGGCGTGTCGTCAATCCGCACCTCCGGAACGGGAAAACGACGAAGGCGAGCGATTACGTCTTCGAGGGCTTCGAGCTCGAGGACGCGCTGGAGCAGGCGAATGCGACCCTCGAGGACGACCTGACCGTGTCGGAGCGCGACGGCCACGGCACGCATTGCAAGCCGTTCACGCGCGAGGAGTGCCTGAAGCCGCTCGAGGCCTGGTTCTTCGGCCGCTCGGCTGGTGCCTGACTCCGCGTAGCGGTGTCAGGCACTGCTTCTCTTGAAAAGCATAGGTCAGGCACCGCTACGCGGCGCCAGACCTGGCCACTCGAGATTCGCGTCGGGGATCGGATCCCCGTGCGGATCGTGCGTCGGATAGCCGAGTGCCTTGTCGATGCGCTCCTCGAGCTCTTCCGAGATCGCGTGCTCGAGCCGGTCGGCCTCGTCGTGCACCTTGTCGACGTCGACGCCGAGCGTCTCTGCGAGGTACAGCTCGAGCAGGCGGTGGTGGCGGATCACCTCGAGTGCGACCCGCTCGCCGGCGGGTGTGAGCGTGATCTCGCCGTACGGAGCGTGCTCGGCGAGCTCGAGCGCGGTGAGCTTCTTCACCATCGCGCTCGCCGAGGCCGGCGAGACCTCCTGCGCGCGCGCGAGCGCCGTGACCGACGCGGGCTCGCCGGCGAGACCGAGCTTGTAGATCGCGCGGAGATAGTGCTGGATCGACTCGGTCAGCGGCTCCTGCGACACACCACCATCGTAGGCCACTAACCTCCGCCCCCATGCTGATCCGTGTCGGCTTCAGCGCCGATCCCGACGACGCGTTCATGTTCTGGGGGCTCGCGTCGGGAACGGTCGACCCGCAGGGCTTCGAGTTCGAGCCTGCGATCCAGGACATCCAGACGCTGAACGAGTGGGCGCTCGAGGGGCGGCTCGAGGTGACGGCGATGTCGCTCGCTACCTACCCACTCGTGCACGAGCGCTACGCACTGCTCGCGCACGGCGCGTCGATCGGCTCCGGCTACGGCCCGATCGTCGTCGCGCAGGAGCGGCTATCACTCGACGAGCTGCGGGAGACCGAGATCGTCGTCCCCGGGCGGCTGACGACCGCGTTCCTCGTGTTGAAGCTCGTGCTCGGTGGCGAGTTCTCGCATCGCGTGCTCCCGTTCGACGAGATCCAGCCGGAGGTCGCCGCCGGGCGTGCGCGTGCCGGGCTTTTGATCCACGAGGGGCAGCTGACGTACGGCGACGAAGGGCTCGAGAAGTGCCTCGACCTCGGCGAGTGGTGGCTGCTCGAAACGGGGCTGCCGTTGCCGCTCGGCGTCAACACGGTACGGCGCGACATCGGCGACGAAGCCGTCCGGAAAGTCTCCTCGATCCTGCGCGAGTCGATCGACGCCGCGCTCGCCAACCGCGACGAGGCGCTCGACTACGCGCTCGGATTCGGGCGCGGCATGGACGCCGAGCGCGGCGACCGCTTCGTCGGCATGTACGTCAACGAGCTGACGCAGGACTACGGCGACGAAGGACGCGAGGCGGTGCGCGAGCTGCTCTCGCGCGCGCACCTCGGCGACTTCCGCGTCGAGTGGGTGCAATGAGCAGAGCCGTCGTCCTCGCGGGGATCCGCACGCCGATCGGTCGTTACGGCGGCGCGCTCTCGGGCGAGCGGCCGGACGATCTCGCGGGTTTGGTGATTCGCGAGGTCGTCGCGCGCTCCGGAGTGCCTGTGGGGCAGATCGAAGACGTGTGGTTCGGCTGCGCCAACCAGGCGGGCGAGGACAACCGCAATGTCGCCCGCATGGGCGCGCTGCTCGCCGGGCTTCCACAGTCGGTCGCGGGCGTCACGGTGAACCGGTTGTGTGCGTCCGGTCTGAGCGCGGTCGTCGGCGCGTGTCACGCGGTGCTCGCGGGTGACGGCGATCTGTTCGTCGCCGGCGGCGTCGAGTCGATGTCGCGCGCGCCGTTCGCGATGGCGAAGCCGGACAAGACGTTCCCGCGCGGCAATCAAACGATGTGGGACACGCACCTCGGCTGGCGCTTCCCGAACCCGAGGCTCGAGGCGATGTTCCCGCTCGAGTCGATGGGCGAGACGGGTGAGAACGTCGCCGAGCGCTACGGCGTTTCGCGTGAGGACCAGGACGCGTTCGCGCTCGAGTCGCATCGCCGCTGGGCGGCGGCTGCAGAGGCGGGACGGTTCGACGACGAGCTCGTGCCGGTCGGCGACGTGACGCGCGACGAGCATCCGCGCCCCGACACGTCGCTCGAGAAGCTCGCCGCGTTGAAGCCCGCGTTCCGCGCGGGCGGCACCGTGACGGCGGGCAACGCTGCCGGGATCAACGACGGCGCGGCGGCGCTCGTGATCGCGTCGGAGGAGAAGGCGCGCGAGCTTGGGATCGAGCCGCTCGGCGTGTTCGCCGGTAGTGCCGTCGCCGGCGTCGATCCGCGCGTCATGGGCATCGGCCCGGTGCCCGCGGTGCAGAAGCTGCTCGCGCGCGTGGGCGTCGACGTGTCGGCGATCGACCTCGTCGAGCTGAACGAGGCGTTCGCCGCGCAGAGCATCCCCGTGATCCGCGAGCTCGGTCTCGACCCCGCGAAGGTGAACGTGAACGGCGGCGCGATCGCGATCGGCCATCCGCTCGGGATGAGCGGCGCGCGCCTCGTCGTCTCATTGCTGCACGAGCTGCGTCGCCGCGGCGGCCGCTACGGCCTCGCGACGCTGTGCGTCGGCGTCGGTCAGGGGCAGGCTGCGCTGTTCGAGCGCTCTACGGCTTGACGGTGAAGCTGAAGCGCGCAACCGTCGGGCCTTTGACAGAGCAGGGGCCGAGATCGGGGCCCGGGTTGCCGCAGCCGATACGGCGGTCGAGATGGATCGAGCCGCGGTACACGCCCTCGCACCAGCGGAGCTTGTCGACCGGCCGAAGCACGACGGCGACGTGGCTGCCCTTCGGGGCATAGGAGACGGTCGACGACTCCTGGTGCTCGCAGTCGTTGCGCGTCACGGCGCTCACGACCTCGACCGAATACCAGCGATCGGCGGACAGCTGCCTGTCGACGTCGAAGTCGACTCTGAACATCGTCGTCGGAGAGCCGTGGCTCGGGGCGACGGTGACCGGGAGTGCGGCGAGCGCAATCGCGCTCGTCGTGACGAGGATCCCAGCCGCGACCCCTGCGACGACGAGCTTGCGCACCATCGTCAGCCGACCGGCGGGCGGATGTAGATCACGCCCTCGTGCTTGATCGGGATCATCTGGGCGCCGAGGTCCATGACGACGCCCTCGACGTACGTGAGGATCTCGTCGCCCTTCTCCGGCTCGTTGTCGCCGTAGGGCACCTTGATGCCGAGCTCGTCGATCGGCTCCGCCTCGAGGCCGTGGTCGCGGAGGAGCTGCACGAGCTGGTCCCGGTCCGGGATCCGTGCTGCTTCGACGTCGATCGCGCTCGCCATGTCCGTCTCCTCTCTCCGTCGCCTCTTGGATCCGATAGGTGTCCGATAGCGGGCTTCGACAAACGCCGAAGGCCTTTCTCGGATCCCATTGTGCGCAGAGCATCGGTCGTCGGTCAACCGATATCGTCAGCGGCCGTGGCGGTCGCGACAGGCAACGAGCACGGGCTCTTCATCGACGGGGAGCCGGGCGAGGCGGCCTCCGGTGAGTCCCGCGACGTCTTCGAGCCCGCGACCGGCGAGGTGCTCGGCCGGGCCTCGATGGCCGGCGAGGCCGACGTCGACCGCGCCGTTGCGGCGGCCCGCGCGGCGCTCGATGGGCCGTGGGGGAAGACGCCGCCGAACGAGCGCGCCCGCCTCCTGCACGCGCTCGCCGACGCGATCGTCGCGAACCGGAAGGAGCTCGCCGAGCTCGAGTCGCGCAACGTCGGCAAGGCGATCGCCTCCGTCAAGGCGGAGGTCGGCGGCGCCGTCGAGAACTTCCGCTTCTTCGCGTCGGTGCTCGGCTCGATCTCGGGCCGCTCGAACCCGATCGGCGGCTCGCTCCTCACCTACTCGCTGAAGGAGCCCGTCGGCGTCTGCGCGCAGATCGTGCCGTGGAACTACCCGCTCCTGATGGCGGTTTGGAAGCTCTCGCCTGCGCTCGCCGCGGGCTGTCCCGTCGTGCTGAAGCCCGATCCGCAGACGCCGCTCAGCGTGCTGCGGCTCGCGGAGCTCGCGACCGAGGTCGGCTTCCCCGCCGGGGCGATCAACATCGTCCCGGGCGACGGCCCGACGACGGGCGCGTATCTCGTCAAGCATCCGGACGTCGACAAGGTCGCGTTCACCGGCTCGACGAAGACGGGCGGCGAGATCATGCGGCTCTGCTCCGACCCGATCAAGCGGCTGACGCTCGAGCTCGGCGGCAAGAGCCCGAACCTCGTCTTCGCCGACGCGAATCTCGACGACGCGATCCCGAGCTCCGTGTGGTCGATCTACTACGCGGCCGGCCAGAGCTGCGAGGCGCGCTCGCGCGTGCTCGTCGAGGCGTCGCTCTACGACGAGTTCGTTGCGCGCTTCGCGGAGCTTGCGAAGCAGATTCGCGTCGGCGACCCGCTCGATCCGGAGACGCAGATGGGCTCGCTCATCTCGACCGCGCATCGCGACCGGGTGCATGGCTTCGTCGAGCGCGGCGTGGGTGAGGGCGCCGAAGTCATCGCCGGTGGCGGTCCTGCAGAGGGCAAGGGCGCCTTCTACCAGCCGACCGTGCTCGCGCAGGTCACGAACGCGATGTCCGTCGCGCAGGAGGAGATCTTCGGGCCGGTCGTGACGGTAATCCCGTTCGAGGACGAGAAGGACGCGATCCGCATCGCGAACGACAGCAGGTACGGCCTCTTCGCAACCGTGTGGACGGGCGATCCCGCGCGCGGCCATCGCGTCGCCGGGAAGATCAAGTCCGGGATGGTCGGCATCAACATGCCGTTCACCGCGTTCCCGGGCATTCCGTTCGGCGGCTACAAGCAGTCCGGCTTCGGGCGCGAGCTGTCGATCGACACACTCGAGCTCTATCTCGAGACGAAGGGCGTGCTCGTCTCGACGAGCCCCAAGCCTTTCAATCCGTTCGGGCTCTAAGCGTTGAAGACGCATCCGCGCGTCCGCGGCGGCTACGGCGCCCGGTACGCGAGCCTCGTCTTCGGGCTCTTCGTCTTCGCGGTCGCGATCGTGCTCATCCTCGAGTCGAAGCTCGGCCTCTCGCCATGGGACGTGTTGAACCAGGGGCTCGCGAAGCACTCGCCGCTCTCGTTCGGCATGGCGAACGTCGCTGTCGGCCTCGTCGTCCTCTTCATCGGCTGGTCGCTCGGCGGCAAGCCGGGCGTCGGCACGGTCGCGAACGCCGTGCTCGTCGGTGTCTTCATTCAGCTCTTGACGTCGATCGACGCGATCGGCCGTCTCCAGCATGACGGCCTCGGTGTGCGTATCGCGCTGCTCGTTGCCGGCATCGTCCTCATCGGGCCGGCATCGGCGTTCTACATCGGCGCCGACCTCGGTGCGGGGCCGCGCGACACGTTGATGCTCGTGGGCGCGCGCCGGACGCGGTTCCGCATCGGCATCGTCCGCGCGACGCTCGAGATCTGCGCGCTCGCTGTCGGCATCGTCCTCGGCGGCACGTTCGGCTTCGGCACGGTGCTGTTCGCGCTGCTCATCGGGCCGATCATCGAGGCGTCTTTCGCTGTGCTCGCGCGAACGCCGCTCGCGGTCGCCTCGCCGGCGCCGGTTCCGGTGGTGATCGCGGAGTGAGCGAGCCAACGCCGCGCAGGCCGAGCTTCCCCGGCTACGGCGTGCCGGAGGATCCGGCCGGCCTGCTGCCGTGGTCGTGGGCCGACGAGCGGCTTCTTGCAGCCCGGAACTACTGGGTCGCGACGGCGGGGCCGCACGCGTCGCCCGTCTGGGGACTGTGGCAGGACGGGACGCTCCTCTTCAGCTGCGGCCGCGAGTCGCGGAAGGCCCGCGCACTCGCGCAGGACGCGCGCATCGTCGTGCATCTCGAGAGCGGTGACGAGGTCGTGATCGTCGAAGGCGTCGCCGAGCCCGCGGCGGCGACCGTCGCGGACGTCGAGGCGTACGAGCAGAAGTACGCGTACCGCCCCGAACCCGGAGAAGGGTGGTACCGCGTCGTCCCGCACCGAGCCCTGGCCTGGCGCGAAGCCGACTATCCGCAAAGCGCAACGCGCTTCGACTTCTAACGCGAGCTTTTCCGCCGGTGACCGGCTCCGTGGGCCATCGCGTGACCGGACAACCCGGGAAACCGCCTGGCGGCGGGCTCGGTAATGCCTCCCAATCGACATCGAATACGGATGGGCGTAATGTCCCGGCCGTCCGAAACTAAGGAGGCCCGCATGACCACAACTGCAGTTGAGGGACTCGCCACGGCGGTGCGCGGTCGCGTCGTCGAGGCTGGTGCGCCCGGCTACGACGAGGCCCGCTCGCTCTACAACGCGATGATCGACAAGCGTCCTGCGGCGATCGCGTACTGCATCGACGAGAAAGACGTCGCCGCCGCAATCGCGTTCGCGCAGGAACGAGGGCTCCGTCTTGCCATCCGCTGCGGCGGTCACAACGGTGGGGGGCTCGGGAGCGTCGACGACGGTCTCGTCATCGACCTCTCGATGATGAACGAGATCACGGTCGATCCCTCGGCGCGCATGGTCCGCGTCCAGGGCGGTGCCACGCTCGGCCAGGTCGACACGGCTGCGCACGAACACGGCGGCGCGGTCCCCGCGGGCGTGATCTCGACCACCGGCGTCGGCGGCCTCACGCTCGGCGGCGGCATCGGTCATCTGACGCGCGCGTTCGGGCTGACGATCGACAG